>NZ_SRHZ01000024.1 GCF_004684085.1 Stenotrophomonas maltophilia | reverse complement strand
CCATGCCCGGCGAGCGCAGCGGCCGGAACGGCAGGCATAAAAAAACGCGGCGCCAGGCGCCGCGTTTTTCATTGAACCGGTCGGTCGGCCGGATCAGGCCTTGGCGACGGCCTTCTTCGCCACAGCCTTCTTCGCCGGAGCCTTGGCCACGGTCTTCTTGGCAACCGGGGCGGCGGCGCCTACGGCGACCTTGCTCGCGGTGTGCGAACGGGCGTTGCCGTAGCTGGCGTTGTAGCGCTTGCCCTTGGCGGTCTTGCGGTCACCCTTACCCATGTCTTCAACTCCTCAAATGTGAAATCTGGTTACCCCGTACTGACACGGGTTCGGCGGGGCCGCCTTGCTGGACGCCCCCGCGCACGATCGGAAAGCCTATCACGGAGCGCCTAGTGCGCGCAGCTGGCGTCGTGTACGTGGCCGTGGTTGAGACGCAGGTTGACCAGATGCGCGACGCCGACCAGCAGGCCGCCGATGGTCATCACCACTGCATGCGGTACCGCGTTGTGGTGCAGCGGGTCGTACAGCACGCCAGCCCACAAAGCGACCAGACCGGGGATCAGAAAGCCCAGCGCGCGCAGCGCGCCATGCCGGCGATAGCCCCAGACCAGGCTGAACAACCCCAGCAGGGTCACGAACACCACCAGCGCCTGTTCCACGCCGTCGCTCAGCCAGAACGACAGGCCCAACGAAGGCGCTGCGGCCAGCAGCACCGGAATCACCGCGCAATGCACCGCGCACAGCATCGAACCAGTGGCGCCGAAACGATCGAGCAGGTGGCGCAGGCGTGAGGACAGGGACATGACTTCCAGCAGGGTCGGCGAATCGTTATGGAATAATATAACATCCCTCCCCGACCCGCACGGTTTCCCTCCCCCTGTCCCGCTGACGGGATTCGTGCGCCCAGCGATTGATACAGTGTAACAAAGGACCCACCCATGCCCGCCCGTACCCCGCGGTTGAAGCCGCATTCCCTCGCCCTGGCCCTCGCCGCCCTGCTGCCTTCGGCTGCCTTTGCAGCGGGCGATGACAGCGCTCATCGTGACCGCCACCTGACCGAGCTGTCGTCGGTACAGGTCACCGCATCGCCGCTGCAGGGCGATGCCGAGTCCTTGGCGCGCCCGGTGGACGTGCTGGCCGGTGAACGCCTGGACGAGCAGAAGGCCGGTACCCTCGGCGATACCGTGGCCAAGCTGCCGGGCGTGCAGAGCACCTTCTTCGGCCCCGGCGTCGGCCGCCCGATCATCCGCGGCCAGGAAGGCCCGCGCGTTGCCGTGCTGTCCAACGGCATGGGCAACATGGATGCCTCCACCGTCAGCGCCGACCACGCCACCAGCATCGAGCCGTTCCTGGCCGACCAGATCGAAGTGCTGAAGGGCCCGGCCACGCTGCTGTTCGGCAGCGGCGCCATCGGTGGTGCGGTCAACGTGGTTGACGGCCGCATCGCGCGCGAACTGCCGGAGCGTCCGCTCAGTGGCCGCGCCGAACTGCGCGGCAATTCGGTCAACAACGAACGCAGCGGCATGTTCCGCCTCGACGGCGTCAGCGGCAATGTCGTGCTGCACGTGGACGGCCTGGTGCGCAATGGCGACGACTACCGTATTCCCGGCTATGCGGTGATCGACAGCCTTGAAGACCACCACGATCACGACCATGGCCACGATGCAGCCGAAGGCGAAGAACCGCGCCGCGGTCGCCTGGACAACAGCTCCATCCGTACACGCGCCGGTGGCGTCGGTGCAACCTGGCTGGGCGAAGGCGGCTACTTCGGTGCCTCGGCCAGCACCTACCGCACCAACTATGGCATTCCCAATGGCGCGCACGTGCACGCCGATGGTGATGATCACGGTCATGACCACGGCCACGACCATGGCGATGAAGAGGAAGGCGGCGACGAGCATGACGTGCGCATCGACATGGTGCAGAACCGCTTCGAGACCAAGGCCGGCATCTACAACCCGGTCTCGTTCCTGAAGAACATCAACGCACGCGTGGCTTACACCGACTACGAACACGTGGAGCTGGAAGCCGGCACGCCGTCGACCCGCTTCACCAACCGTGGCATCGAGGCGCGTCTGGAAGCGGTGCAGCAGCAGATCGGCGGATGGGACGGCGCCTTCGGCCTGCAGTTCGGCAACAGTGACTTCGGCGCCAAGGGCGAAGAGGCATTCGTTCCGGATACCGGCACGAAGAACATCGGCCTGTTCGTGCTGCAGGAAAAGCAGTTCGGCCCGTTCAAGCTGGAACTGGGCGGCCGCCACGACCAGGTCAAGCTGGACCCGACCGGTGACTACCGCCGCCGCACGTTCGGCGCCACCAACCTGTCTGCGGCCGGCATCTGGAAGCTCAACGATGCCGTTGATCTGCGCATCGGCGTGGACAGCTCCGAGCGTGCACCGACCAACGAAGAGCTGTATGCCGCCGGCGCGCACATCGCCACCCGCTCGCTGGAAATCGGCGACGCCAACCTGAAGACCGAGCGCGGCCAGCGCGTGGAACTGGGTATCCACACCCACAGCGAGCGCCTGGACTTCTCCGCGTCGGTCTACCAGACCAAGTTCAAGGACTTCATCTACCTCGCCGACACCGGCGTCACCGAGGGCCTGCCGGTCCGCGCCTGGACCCAGCAGGATGCGGTGTTCCGCGGTGCCGAGGCCGAAGCGCTGGTGCACCTGTTCGAGGGCGGCGCCGGTGACTGGGATCTGCGCCTGTTCGGTGACTACGTGAAGGCCAAGCTGGATGGCAGCGGCAGCCGCAACCTGGACATCGCCGTGCCGCATGGCGACCACAACCACAACTACAGCGTGGAGCTGGCCAATACCGGCTACCTGCCGCGTATCGCCCCAGCCCGCGTCGGCGCCGATCTGCGCTGGTCGAAGGACGGCTGGCGCGCTTCGGTCGGTGCGGTGCGCTACAGCCGCCAGAAGGACGTCGCCCAGAACGAAGCACCGAGCGACGGCTACACCCTGGTCGACGCACATCTGGCCTACCGCTGGGACCGCAACGCCAGCAACAGCTACGAGGTGTTCCTGGATGGCGCCAACCTGACCAACCGCGAAGTGCGTCCGCATACCTCGCTGCTGCGCGACTACTCGCCGCTGCCGGGCCGTGGTGTCGCATTCGGCATTCGCGCGTTCTTCTGACTCTCCTCCATCCACGCATGGCGTGGATCTACTGCACCACGCCGGGGTTCGGATCCCATTCCGCAGGAATGGGCTCTCGCCCCAGCCTCAGACCGCGCACGGCGTGGATCCAATGCAAGCAGATCCGATGGGGGCCTTCTGGCCCCCATTCTCTTTTCTGCGATGCTGCAAACTCAGGTTGACCTCAATGCCTTCAGCGAACCCATACGATGCACTCAGCGTCACAGCCTCCTCCCTCGCAAGCTGCACTACGTGACGCACTGATCCTGGCCACCCAAACCGCTGTCACCGAACTTCAATCCACAGGCGAACACTTCTATTACCTGACGCTAATCACCACAGGCGAAGCGCTCTCTCCAGTCCTGTGTGCCTGGTCGACAGAGGCACTTCAAAGGGCTGCAGGTGACGTGATCACGCCCGAAGCACTACTCGATCTGAAATGGAGCTACGCCGACGCCCCATACTTCGATGTCTGCAAGGAAGCCTTTGAACCCGTTCGTAGGCTTTTCGGAGCGCGCCCTGCCATGGTCGCATCCATGTCGGAAGCCGAATGGATGCAGGAACATGCACTTCGCCTTGGTGCGATGGAGGACGCCCTGCGTGCAGTCGACGCAGCCGGCCTGTTTGGATCGGACGCAGCTCGCGACAACATTGTGATCAATGTCGAGATCATGCCTCCAGACGGAACCAATAGAGCGCGAGCGAAACGCCTCAATCCCGTCGTCGCGCTCCGCGCATGGCTGAGGGAGACCGCCGAAGCGGCAAGCGAATAACCTGATAGTGTCCGGCCTCCCGTTGTCTCACAGACCGACGTCGGGCCACGTTGTCGCGTTGTCGCGTTGTCGCGTTCGGCATCGGAACGTTTTCTGACGGGGCCGAAAGCTCCCTCTTTTTCTGTCGCATATGGCATGAACTGGTGTATGTGGCACCATGCCTCCACGTCACCATCCGCTGCGCAGTTAGACTTAATCAGGCGTCAATTCAATAGACAAACTGAGCGGAAACATCTGCATGGCCATGAGTCTCGATGCCGAACTGGAAGAACGCTTCCTTGCAACCGCCAAGCGTGGGAGAACCGCTTGGCTGGCCGGCGATATTGCGGAGGCAGAGCATCGCTTCCTTGAAAGCTGGGACATGATTCCGGAGCCGAAATCTGCTTATGACTACGGCCAGATTACATCGTATGGAATAGCTGTCTTCTATCGCGATACGGCCCAGTTTGAGAAGGCCAGAAAGTGGGCGATGGTCGCCAGAGACATCTATGGAGAAGGCGAAGCTGCGAGCGTGTCCATGGACGAACTCGCCGCCACCATCCAGTTCGAGTCCGGAGACCTGGATGGGGCTTACACGCTGTTTGAACCGCACTACCGGAAGTACGGCCGTCGTGTCTTCGAGGGCCACAAGAAGGGGTTCATTGATTTCATCAAGAGCAGGAAGAAGGCCGGATGAGCGGATCAGCCACCGGCTAGCTGCATCCATCCGTACCGGCTCCAGGCTTTTTCATCCACGCATGGCGTGGATCTACTGCTCCGGAGGGACCATCTGGCCCCCCGTTCTTTTGTGAGCGAGCGAGGTCGAAGCGCCCTCGCTCACACACCCGTCACAAAGATGTGCGTACCACAACAAGCGGACAATCCCGTCACTCAATGTCTCGCCAATCGGACACTTTTGTCCGAAAATGAATCCATGACAGCCCAACGTGCCGATGCTGCTGCCCGCCGCGCCCTTATCCTCGATGCCGCCGATCATGTGTTCGGCCAACATGGCGTCACCGCCCCGCTGGACCTGGTGGTCGAACGCGCCCAGGTGGGCCGCGCCACCCTGTACCGCAACTTCCCCGACCGCACCGCGCTGATCCAGGCGCTGCTGCAACGTACGGTCGACCGCATACGGCGCCAGGTCGAACAGCTCGGCGACCGCGACGACGCCCTGTTCGAGGTGTTCGAGGGCATGGCCCAGCGCATCATCGATTCGCCGGCACTGGCCGATTACTGGCGTGCGGTCGATTCGGACGTGCCGGCCATGCGCACCGCACGCGAGACCGTACGCGACCTGCTGGAAGCACCGATCGAGCGCGCCAAGGCCGCCGGCCTGTGCCGTGCCGACCTGGAGAAGACGGATATTTCACTGATCTCGGGCATGCTGGGCGCAGCCCTGCGTGGCAAGACCCGCGATGAGCGCGCCCACCTGGCCGGGCGCGCCCTGCAGCTGCTGCGCGGGGGTCTCCAGGGAGCAACCAGCGAGGCCCGCTGATGGTCCAGCCGTATCTGAAGCCGGTTCCGGATTGGGAGGAGCACGAGAAGCCGACCATGCCCGGTTCGGCGTCGATGCCCTGGCACCCACCGCACCGCCGGTTGGCCTATGCACTGGTGTCGCTGCTGGTGGCGATCACCGGCGGCCTCGGCAATGCACTGGTTACCGCCAACCTGCCGTTCCTGCAGGGCCAGCTGGCGCTGACCCCGACCCAGGGCAGCTGGCTGGTGGCCGCCTATGCAATGGTCAACGTCACGGCCAACCTGCTGGCCTTCAAGTTCCGCCAGCAGTACGGCATCCGCCTGTTCGCCGAGATCGGACTGGGCCTGTACGCGGCGCTGGCGGTGCTGCACCTGTTCGTCGGCAGCTTCGAGACCACGATGCTGACCCGCGCCGCCAGCGGCTTCGCTGGCGCGGCCTGTTCGACACTGGGCACGCTGTACATGCTGCAGGCGCTGCCGCGCCGCTTCACCGGCAATCTGCTGGTGGTCGGTGTCGGCCTTTCGCAGCTGGCGGTGCCGATCGCCTGGATCGTGTCGCCAGGCCTGGTCGATACCGGCCAATGGCACCAGCTCTACTCGTTTGAAGCCGGTCTGGCACTGTGCGCGTTCGCCGCGGTGGTGGTGCTGAAGCTGCCGCCGGGCATCCAGGTGAAGGCGTTCGAGCCGTTGGACTTCCTCACGTTCGCCCTGCTCGCGCCGGCCGTCGCCCTGCTGGTGGTCGTGCTGGCACAGGGCTACACCCGCTGGTGGCTCAACACGCCGTGGCTGGGCTGGGCACTGGTCGCCTCGATCACGCTGTCCACCACCGCCTTCATCATCGAACACTACCGGCGCAATCCGCTGTTGCAGATCCGCTGGTTGTCGAAGCTGCCGGTGCTGCACTTCATCGTCGGCGCGTTCCTGATCCGCTTCCTGACCACCGAGCAGTCCTACGGCGTGGTCAACCTGATGCGCACGCTGGGCATGGGGCCTGACCAGATGCGCCCGCTGTTCGTGGTGATCCTCGCAGGCGTGGTCACCGGCATTGCAGGTGCGGCGCTCACCTTCGGCCCGAAGCGGCTGATCGCCCAGTTGCTGATGGCGATCCTGCTGCTGGGCGCTGCCGCCTTCTTCGACCAGCACCGTACCAGCATGGATCGGCCGCACGACTTCTACGTCAGCCAGTTCCTGGCCTCGGTCGGTGCCGGCATGTTCATGGGTCCGTTGATCATGCTCGGCATTTCCGCCGCGCTGAAGCAGGGCGTGGACCACATGATCACCTTCCTGGTAACGCTGTCGATCACGCAGACGCTGGGTGGCCTGGCCGGCTCGGCGGTGCTGGGCACCTTCCAGCTGCATCGCGAGCAGTTGTACTCCAGCGCATTGACCAGCCAGCTCGACCCCGCCGACCCGGTGGTCGCACAACGCCTGCGTATCCAGCAACAGCTGTACAGCGCACAGATCACCGACCCGGTGCTGCGCAGTGCGCAGGGCAGCGCGCAGCTGGCGCAGACCACGCGCCGCGAAGCCAATGTGCGAGGCTTCAATGATGTGTTCACGCTGAGCGGTTGGCTGGCCATCGGCTTCCTGTGCTGGTTGCTGCTGCTGTCGCTGCGCACCGCCATACTCAAGCAATGGCGCAAGCGCCACCCCACCCTTTCCACTACGGCCACACCGGCCGCGCCCCGCTGAGTCCATCACCATGCCTCCCGTCCCACCCCGTCCCGACGACAGCGACGCCGACAACGTCACACCACCGCCGCCGACCGACGCAGCGCCCGCCCCCACCCCGGTAGAACCCGCGGTCGCGCCGAAGTACCTCAAGCCCAGCGCGCGCAGCGTGGTGGTGATGGTGGTGGTGGCCTTGCTGGGCATTGCGCTGATCCTGCGCGCCTGGCACCTGTGGCCGTTCACCAGCAGCGTGATGGTGACCGACAACGCCTATGTGCGCGGACAGATCACCGTAATGGCGCCACAGGTGAACGGCTACGTGACCGAAGTGCTGGTGAAGGACTTCCAGCACGTAAGGGAGGGCGAGCCGCTGCTGCGCATCGATGACCGCATCTACGCGCAGCGTGTCGCCCAGGCGCAGGCAACGCTGGACAGCGCACGCGCAGCACTGGCCAACTCCGACCAGTCGCAGGCGCAGAACCGTGCGCAGATTGCCTCCGCGCAGGCTACGTTGTCAGCCGGGCAAGCCGAACTGCAGCGCTCGCGCAACGAGACCAAGCGCTACGAGGAGCTGGCCACGCAACAGCTGGTATCGATCAACGACCGCGACAAGTTCCGCACCACCCAGGCCTCGGCGCAGGCCAGCGTGCAGCAGTCGCAGGCGCAGATCCGCATCGCCGAGGAAACGCTGGTGTCGACCCAGGTGGCGCGCAAGAGCCTGGAGGCCCAGGTGGAAAGCGCGCAGGCGCAGCTGGAACTGGCGCGCATCGATCTGGCCAACACGGTGATCCACGCGCCGCGCGACGGCCAGATCAGCGAAGCCAGCGTGCGCGTGGGCCAGTACGTCGCCGCCGGTTCGCAGCTGCTGTTCCTGGTACCTGACACGCTGTGGGTGGTGGCCAACTACAAGGAAGGCCAGACCTGGGGGATAGCGATCGGCCAGCCGGCCACGTTCTCGGTGGACGCGTTCCAGGGCCAGGTGTTGCGGGGCCGCGTGCAAGAGATCGCACCGGCTACCGGGTCGGAGTTCAGCGTGCTGCGCCCCGACAATGCCAGCGGCAACTTCACCAAGGTGGTGCAGCGGCTGCCGGTTCGGATTTCAATCAATGGGAATCAGGAGCTGGCAAAGCAGCTGCGCCCCGGCATGTCGGTGATCGTGCGGGTGGATACCCGCTCCAAGCCGATGGACTAGGACGCGGGCCCTCACGAAATGGGGTCAGATCCCTTTGCCAATGGCAAAGGGATCTGACCCCAATCCCAGAATGCCGGCCAGCGGCCGGCACTACCATCACGTTACCCCGCGCAGCGCGCGCAGAGGCCGTGTACTTCCAGGGTCTGCGCCTGCGGCTGGAAGCCCAGTTCCTTGGCGCGCTTTTCCAGCTGGGTGACGATCTCGCGGTCTTCCAGCTCCACCGCGCTATGGCAGCTGTTGCAGATCAGGAACGGTACCGAATGCGCGGCGCTGCTGGGATGGTGGCAGGCCACGAAGGCATTCACCGACTCCAGCTTGTGCACAAAGCCATTGGCCATGAGGAAGTCGAGGGCGCGGTACACGGTGGGCGGGGCATCAGCGCCCACGCCCTTGCCGTTGCGCACCCATTCCAGCAGCTCGTAGGCCTTGACCGGCTTGCCGGCCTCGGCGATCAGCTTCAGCACATTGGCGCGGATCGGGGTCAGGCGCAGCCCGCGTTCGCGCGAGACGCGCTCGACCACCGCCACGAAATCCGATGCATCGTGGACGTGGTGGTGCGGGGCGGTACAGGCAGTGGCGGTCTTGGCGGGCATGCGTATTCTCCGGTTCGGGCCTGGCAAGGATGCCTCAGGCCGCTGCTACCTTGGTGATGGCCACATCAATGCGTTTCAAGGCCTGCTCGCGGCCGGCCAGGTAAACGGTATGGGAAATGTCAGGACTGACCTGGGTGCCGGTAATGGCCACGCGCAGCGGCTGGGCCACCTTGCCCATGCCGATTTCCAGCGCTGCGGCCGCGTCGTGCAGGGCCACGCCCACCGATTCGGCGGTCCATTCCGGCAGGGCGGCCAGCAGCTCGCGGGCCTTGCCCAGCGCCACCTCGGCACCGGCCTTGAAGTGCTTGGCCACCGCCGCTTCGTCGTACTCGGTCAGCGGCTGGTACCAGACCACAGCCTTCTCGGCCATTTCCTTCAGGGTCTGCACGCGTTCACGCAGGGCGATCACCACGTCCTCCGGGGCGGGGCCGACGGCCACGTCCAGGCCCAGCTTCTGCAGCTGGTAGGCCAGGTGCGGCACGATCGCGGCCACGTCCTCGGTCTTCAGGAAGTGCTGATTGACCCAGCCCAGCTTGGCCATGTCCAGGCGCGAGGCCTTGGAATTGCAGTCCTTCACGTCGAACAGGTCGATCAATTCCTGGCGGCTGAACAGCTCCTGGTCACCGTGCGACCAGCCCAGGCGGGCCAGGTAGCTCAGCAGCGCATCGGGCAGGTAGCCGGCATCCTTGTACTGCATCACGTCGGCTGCACCGGTGCGCTTGGACAGCTTGGCGCCCTGCTCATCCAGGATCATCGGCATGTGGCCGAACTTCGGCACCGGGGCGCCGATGCCTTCGTACAGGTTGATCTGGCGCGGTGTGTTGTTGATGTGGTCGTCGCCGCGGATGACCTCGGTGATGCCCATGTCCCAATCGTCCACCACCACCGCGAAGTTGTAGGTGGGGAAGCCGTCCGGGCGGAAGATGACCATGTCATCCAGCTCGCTGTTGGCGATCTCGATGCGGCCCTTGATCAGGTCGTCGAACACCACCGTGCCTTGCAGCGGGTTCTTGAAGCGGATGACGCGGTTCGGGTCCTCCTTGCGCGGCAGGCCCAGCTCGCGCGCAGCACCGTTGTAGCGCGGCTTTTCCTGCTTGGCCATGGCGGCCTCGCGCATCGCGTCCAGCTCTTCGCGGGTCTCGTAGGCGTAGTACGCCTTGCCGTCGGCCACCAGCTGCTCGGCCACTTCCAGGTAACGGGCGACGCGGTCGGTCTGGTAGATCGGGCCGACGTCGTAGTCCAGGCCCAGCCAGTCCATCGCCTCCAGGATCGCGTCGATCGCGCCCTGGGTGCTGCGTTCACGGTCGGTGTCCTCGATGCGCAGCACGAACTCGCCGCCGCGGTGGCGGGCCTCCAGCCAGCAGTACAGCGCAGTGCGGGCACCACCAATGTGCAGGTAGCCGGTGGGACTGGGGGCGAAGCGGGTGCGGCAGGTCATGGACGGCTCGAGGAACGGGAATCCCCCGATTTTACCAGCCCTCCGCCCCCGACGGAAAAAGGGGACGGAGGGGATTAAGTCGCAATTGCCACGCCCGTGGGGCTGCGACCGGGAAACGGAGGGGAGAAACGACTTAATCCCCTCCGTCCCCTTTTACGGTTCTACCTTGCGCGGGAAGGACTGCTCGCGCGTTGCGGCGTTGTAGGCGAACGAGGCGACGATGGCCGCAGCCTGCTTCAGGTCTTCCGGTTCGGCGTGGTCCCAGGTGTCCAGGTGGCTGTGGTGGACGTTGGTGAAGTAGTCCAGCCGGTCCTGGATGAACTGGAAGCCCGGCAGGCCGATGCGATCGAAGCTGATGTGGTCGGTGCTGCCGGTGTTGCGGGTGGCCACAGTGGTGGCGCCCACGTCATGGAACGGCGCCAGCCAGGCTTCGAAGATCGGCATGGCCGCCAGGTTTTCCTGCGCGTAGATGCCACGGAAGCGGCCCGAGCCGTTGTCCATGTTGAAGTAGACCTGGAACTTGCTGTAATCGCGGGTCTTCTGCAGCGCGCCGGTTGGCTCGCGCAGCGAGGCCGGCAGCGCCTTCTGCGCCGGGTCGGTGGGTTCCGGGAAACGGCCGAAGTGCTTGGCCACATAGGCCTGCGAGCCGATCAGGCCCTGCTCCTCGCCGCTCCACAGCGCCACGCGGATGGTGCGCTTGGGCTTGGCGCCGGTCGCCTTGAGGATGCGCATCGCCTCCATCATCACCGCCACGCCGGCCGCGTTGTCGGCCGCACCGGTACCGCTGTGCCATGAATCCAGGTGCGCACCGATCATCACCACTTCATCGGGCTTGCTGCTGCCGCGGATCTCGGCCAGCGTGTTGTAGCCGGGCTGGTCGGCCTCGTCGGTGAAGCGCGCGGCCACATCCACGCGCAGGCGCACGGTCTGCTTGGCCTCCAGCGCCCGCACCAGCGGATTGAAGTGCTCGGCGATCATCGCCAGCTCCGGGATGCCCACCGACTCACCAGCCTTGCGCGAGCCACCACCGGCAACCCGGATGATGCCGTTGTCCCAGCTGCTGATGCTGATCGAGGCCAGCGCGCCTTCTTCGATGAAGAACGCATTGACCTTGGTCGCCAGTTGCTGGCGCTCCTGGTATTCCTTGACCCGCTTCGCACGCTCGGCAGTAGCGTCCTTGTCCTTGGGCAGGGTGAACTCCTGCAGGCCCTCCAGCGAGGTGGCGTCGTGCCGGTGCGAATCCGCCTCGGTGCCGCGCTTGTACTCGCGCGCCTCGCCCAGCAGCAGGATCTTGCCGCGCAGCTTGCCGCGGTACTTCTCGATGTCTTCGGGCTTCTTGATCTCGACCTGTACCAGCTCGCCTTCAACCGGGCCCTTGGTGCCCGGCGTCCAGGCCTTGGGCAGTGCATGCAGTGGCTGGATGCGATCACCCAGCATCTCCACGCTGGCCGACGTGAACTCCCAGCCACGCCCGAAGTCGTCGAAGGCTTCGTCGTGGACGTTGTCCAGCTTCCATTCGTTGAACTTGCCACGGGTCCACGCGTTGGCGCGGCCCATTGCCGGCGAGTTGGTCAGGCGCGGGCCAATGCGTTCGGTGAGGTAGCTGAAGGTGTCCATCACCTGCGAACGGTGGAAGGCCTCCTGTCGGATGCGGCTGACCATGTCCAGGTCCACCGTCTCGCGCTGCTGCGCCCCTGCATTGCCCCCCATCGCCAGCGCTGCGGCCAGCATGCCCCACTTCAACACATCGCACCCCTGCCCTTCGGCTCGATCATCAACCCATCGAGTCTAGCCAGCGGGGGCACAGGGATACCGTCCCATCGGTCATGGGCGGCAGTAGATCCACGCCATGCGTGGATACATCATCTGCAATCACCCACTCCACCCCAGCCACAGCTGCGCCCGCTCCGGCAGCAACAACAACCAGTGCCGCCGGTCGATGCTGCTGCAGCCGTACACCGCCGCATGTGCCGGCCAGTCACCGGGCAGGCCACCGATGCCGATCTCGGCCAGCGCCTCCGCCCCGGCCTTCCATGGCCGGTAGCGCGGCACCCGGCCGGCCAGCGCACCGCGTCCCTGTCGCGCGCCCTGCAGCCAATCCAGCCCCCGTCCCTGCAGTCCCTCGCAGGTCACCGCTGCCAGCTGGAAGCGGACCAGACCGGGGGCGATCCGTGCCCCCGGCAAGGCCGCCAGCACGCCATGTGCCTGCAGCAGCGCATCCACTTCCAGCAGGGCCGGAATGCCCTGCCGTGCCCGTAGCCGCAATCCCTGGCGCCAGCTCATGGCCCGCTCCTTACTTCAGTTCCGCGCCAAGCGCGTACCAGTCGACCCGGCGGGTCACCCACATCGCCAGCGCCAGGATCACGAACAGCAGCAGCGAACCCATCAGCAGCGCGTTGTTTTCCGATACCAGCAGGCCATACAGCGCGCCGTACAGCACCGTCAGCAGCGCAGCGAAGCCAAGGCCGCGCTTCCAGTGGCCCAGCACATTGGCCAGGTACACCGCCTGCAGGCCGATACAGGCCACCGCCGAAACCAGGTAGGCCTTCCAGAACGTGATGTGCTCGGACAGGCTGATCAGCAGCAGGAAGAAGATCGCCAGTGCCAGGCCAACCATCAGGTACTGCAGTGGATGGATGCGCAGCGACTTGATCAGCTCGAACAGAATGAAGCCGACGAAGGTCAGCACCACGAACAGCACGCCGTACTTGGATGCACGATCGGCCTGGGTGTAGGCATCGACCGGATCGACCAGCGACACCGTCACCGCCTGCGAATCGATCGCACCGTCGCTGCGCAGCTGGCGCTGGGCATCGGAGGCCAGCGATGACACCGCCCAGCGTGCGTCGAAGCCCTGTGCATCGACACGACGTTCGTTGGGCAGGAAAGCACCGCTGAACGACGGGTGTGGCCAGCTGGAGCGCAGCGCGATCTTGGTGTCATCCCCCACCGGCACCACCGACAGCATGCGGCTGCCGTCCAAGCGCAGCTCCAGTTCAACCGCACTGCCGGCCAGGGTGCCGCCATGATCCTCGGCAAAGCCAGCCACCGCTGCATGCAGGCCGCGACCGACCTCGCTGGCGGCACCAACGCCCGGCAACAGCCGCACCTGCTTGCCATCCACCCGCAGGTTCGGCGTACCGACCAGGCCACGCACATCGGAAATGCCCAGCGCCACATACGGCTGGCCATAGCTGCGGCCGGCCTTCACCGGATAGTCGTCCGCGGCGAAGGTGGCCTTCAACTGGCCGTTCCAGCTGTATACCGGCACCTTGAACAGGCCCACCTCGCGCTGGCTCGGCAGCATCTCGCCACCGATCTCCAGCGACGCCGGCATCTGCAGCCAATGACCTTCGGTGACCTGCACCTCGGTCTTCTTGTTGCCCTTGGCATCGACCACCTCGACCTGCAGGCGTTCCACCCACGGCACCACGCGCACCGGGCCGACCAGGCGCTGCACGCCGGCGCGGCTGTCGGCCACCCGCGCGAAGGCCTCATCGCGGTACTGGCTGCGCTCGTTGATGACCCCACGGATCATCATCAGCGGGATCAGCAGCAGCAGGATCAGCCCGCCGACAATGGCGAACCGCAGCAGCATCTTCAGGGATTTCATGGTCCATCCTCGTTGGAGAGGGCTGCAGGATGGACCGCTGTGGTGAGCAGGGTTTGTGGCGAATTTGAAGCGAGTGTGAAGTCAGCGCCGCGGGCGCTGGCCCGGCACGACCAACGGCAACCACAGGCTGGCCACGGTGCCGCCGCCTTCGCGGTCGTCGACGCTGGCACGGCCGTCATGCAGGCGGGCAACTTCCTGCACGAACGGCAGGCCCAGCCCGGAACTGCGCCGGCCACTGCCGGGGCGGGCCAGCGAATAGAAGCGCTCGAACACCCGTTCGCGCGCATAGTCGGGGATGCCAGCCCCACGGTCGGCCACCAGCAGGCGCACGCCCTGCCCGTCCACCTCGGCCTGCAGCGCGATCTCCGCACCGGCCGGCGAGAACGCAATCGCGTTGTCGATCAGGTTGTGCAGGGCCTGCCGCAGCAGGTAGGTATCGCCCTGCACGCGCAGGTCGGGCACGCTGCCGATGCAGACCTGCACCCCGGCCGCCTGCGCGCGCACCTGCGCTGCGGCAGCAGCATCGGCCAGCAGCACCGGCAACGCGATCGGGTCGCGGGTCTGCAGCCAGCCGTGCTGCTCCACCTCGGCCAGCGCCAGCAGCTTGTCGATGGTCTCGGTCAGGCGTTCCTGCTGGTCGACGATGCTGCGTGCGAAGTGCACGCGGTCGGCTTCGGGCATCGGCTCCTGCAGCAGCTCGGCAGCACCGCGGATCGCTGCCAGCGGGCTCTTCATCTCATGCGTCAGTGACTGCACGTACTGCTCGACGTACGCCTTGCCTTCCAGCTTGCGGCGCATCGTTTCCAGCGCCTGGCCGAGATCACCGATCTCGTCGTGGCGGCGTCGTGGCGGCGGCACCGGTTCGCCGGCGGTCACTGCGCGCGCATAACGGCTGAGCTGGCCGAGGCCGGTGGTCAGCCACATCGTCACCAGCACACCGACCAGCGCCGACAGCCCGATCAGCCAGGCCCCGCGCTCGATGATGGCGCGCTGGCTGGCGGCGATGAACGGATCAATGCTGCGGTTGGGCTGGGCCAGGCTCAGCACGCCGATCAGGGTACGGCCATCGACCGGGTCGTACACCGGCGCCGCCACATGCATCACCGTATCGCCCTCTTCGCCAGCGATTTCGGGGCTGGAACGGGCGCCGTATTCACCACGCAGGGTGCGGTAGACATCGTTCCAGCGCGAGTTGTCGCGCCCCAGGTCACGCCCCAGCGAGTCGTAGATGACGATGCCCTTGGCATCGGTGATGGTCACTCTGTAGTCGAGCGCGCGCTTCGGGAAACGCCAGACCATCGCTTTCAGGTCGCGCTGCCGCGCCTTGGCCAGATTGCGGGTGAAGCTGCCGCTGCGGATGGTGCCGTCCTTGACGTCGGCGGCGGCCATCTCGGCCAGCACGTTGGCCGCGTCGACCAGGGTCGATTCCATCGCCTGCCGCACACCGGGCTTCACTTCGTTGACGAACACGCGCATCACGAAGAACGCGGCGATGCCAGTGATCAGGAAGAAGCCGAGGAACAGCTTCAGCACCAGGCGCATCGGCTAGACCTCCAGCGCGTAGCCGAGGCCACGGTGGGTGCGGATCGGATCGTCGCTGGCACCGGCCGCGCGCAGCTTGGCACGCAGCGTCTTGACGTGGGTATCGACGGTGCGGTCGGCACTGTCGGCACTGCTGTCCCAGCCCCGGTCCATCAGCTGGGCGCGGCTGAGGATGGCGCCCGGGCGCTGCAGCAGCGACTCCAGCAGCGCATATTCGTAGCGGGTCAGATCCAGTGCCTGTCCACGGAAGCGGATGCGCCGACCCTCGCGGTCGATGGCGAAGGCCCCATGCTCCTTCCAGCCGGCCTCGGCGTCGGGCGCCGCCACAGCCGGTGCCGCACGGCGCAGGCGTGCTCGTACCCGCGCCACCAGTTCGCGCGGCGAGAACGGCTTGGTCATGTAATCGTCGGCGCCCAGTTCCAGGCCAAGCACACGATCCACCTCGTCGTTGCGGGCGGTCAGGAAGATCACCGGCAGCTGCGCTGCAGGGCCCGGCAAGACGCGCAGCCGGCGACAGACCTCGAAGCCGCCAAGGTCGGGCAGGCCGACATCCAGCACCACCACGTCGATGCCACCGGCCTGCAGCCGCAGCAGGGCCTCACCGCCCAGCAGGCAGTGGCTGGCGGCGTAGCCTTCGCTGCGCAGCGCATAGAGCACGGTTTCGGCGATGGCGGCTTCGTCCTCGACCACCAGGACATGGGCAACGGGAGCTGTCATGGCGCGCAGCATAGCCGCTGCGGCCGCCGCCCCGTACACTGCCGCCCATGAACTATCGCCACGCCTTCCATGCCGGCAACCACGCCGATGTGCTCAAGCACATCGTGCAGCTGGCCCTGATCGACAGCTTCAAGCGCAAGGACAGCCCGTTCTTCGTGCTCGACACCCACGGCGGTGCCGGCCGCTACCTGCTGGCCAGCGAAGAGAGCCGCAAGACCCTGGAGGCCGAATCCGGGATCATGCGGCTGATGGCCCAGCCCAAGCTTCCGGAGGTGATCGAGCACTACCTGAAGGCGGTGCAGGCCGGCAACCCGGTCGGCGCGATGACCAACTACCCGGGCTCGCCGCTGCTGAGCGCGCAGGCGATGCGTGCACAGGACCGCATGGCGGTCTGTGAGCTGCAGGAAGCCGAAACCGCAACGCTGAAGGCGCTGTTCGCCCATGACAACCGGGTTGGCGTGCATCCGGGCGACGGTTACGCGCTGCTGCGCTCGCTGTTGCCGCCGAAGTTCAACGGCAGCAAGATCGGCCGCGGCCTGGTGCTGATTGATCCGCCCTACGAAGCCCAGGATGCCGAATACCAGGCCGTCCTGGTCGCCCTGGCCGAGACCCTGGCGCGCTGGCCACAGGCCACCTGTGCGGTCTGGTTCCCGATCAAGCAGCGTCGCACCATCCTGCATTTCCTGCGCAAGGCCAGTGCACTGCCGGTCAAATCAGCGATGACGATCGAGTTCCTGGTGCGTCCGGACGACTCGCCGCTGCGCCTCAACGGCAGTGGCATGCTGCTGCTCAACCCGCCCTGGCAGTTTGACCGGGTGGTCGGTCCGGCCCTGCCGGCACTGCGCCAGCACCTGGGCGAGCCCGGCGCCAGCACCCGGCTGGATTGGCTCAAAGCCCCCGAATAACGGCCTTCACGAGGCTGTACCGCCGTGAGCCTTTCGTTCACGGAATGCAGCCCCGGTGATGCCACAATCGATGGACCACCAAGGAATCACCCGGTATGGCCACTCGCAACCGCATGCCGCCCTGGCATGAGATCTTCAAGGCTCCCAGCGGCCACGAGCTGCTGATCCGCCCCATCCGCCCGGAAGATGGCGCGCCGCTGCAAGCGGCGTTCAGCCTGTTCGGGCCGGAAGAAATCCGTGATCGTTTCCTGCAGGCGGTGACCGAGCTTTCGCCGGAAACCACCCAGCGCCTGACCCACCCGAATCCGAAGACCGAGATCACCCTGGTCGCTGCCGAATCCCTGCCCGCTGGTGAGGCGGTGGTCGGCGCGGTCGCCCGGGCCTCGATCATCCCCGGTACCCGTGAAGCCGAGTACGCGATCCTGATCAGCCGCTTCCTCATCGGCCAGGGCCTGGGCCGGCAGCTGATGCGCAAGCTGGTGAAGTGGGGCCGCGGCAAGTACCTGGACCGCCTGTACGGCGACGTTGCCGCCGAGAACGAGCCGATGAAGCAGCTGGCCGCCTCTCTGGGCTTCAAGCCGGTCCCCCACCCGACCGGCGCCGAGGGCCTGGTGCGGATGGTGCTGGAACTGGACAACTGACGGATGCGCCGGGCCCTGCCCGGCCACGCCTCCCGGTAGTGCCGGCCGCTGGCCGGCATTCCGATACCCCAACGGTAGATGAGGCGGCCGGCCGGCGGCCGGCACTACCCGACAGGGTTTGATCGGGCTTCTGCTAAAATCCGGGGTCCATGTCGCGTACCTCATACCCCGCCCCGCCGCTGCCGCGCGCCGGCCAGCTCCGCGCCTGGTGGCGCGCCCCCGCATCGCCGACCGCCCTGGCCTGGTACCTGGCCCAGGCCACGCGTGCGCACGACGCGCCATCGCTGGTGATCGCCCGTGACAACCACGGCGCCAACCAGCTCGAAGCCGACCTGCACACCCTGCTCGGCGGTGACCCGGCCCTGCCGGTGGTCGCTTTCCCGGACTGGGAAACCCTGCCTTACGACCGCTTCAGTCCGCATCCGGACATCATCTCGCAGCGCCTGTCCGCCCTGCACCGCCTGCCCACGCTGAAACGCGGCCTGGTGATCGTGCCGGTGCAGACCCTGCTGCAGCAGCTGGCCCCGCGCAGCTACGTGATCGGCGGCAGCTTTGACCTGAAGGTCGGCCAGCGCCTGGACCTGGAGGCCGAGAAGCGCCGCCTGGAGAGCGCGGGTTACCGCAACGTGCCGCAGGTGATGGACCCGGGTGATTTCGCCGTGCGCGGCGGCCTGCTCGACGTGTTCCCGATGGGTGCCGACGAGCCACTGCGCGTGGAGCTGCTGGACGAAGACATCGATTCGATCCGCGCCTTTGATCCGGAAAGCCAGCGCTCGCTGGACAAGGTCGAGGCCGTGCACATGCTGCCGGGCCGCGAAGTGCCGATGGACGAGGCCAGCATCGCCCGCGTGCTGGCAACGCTGCGCGAACGCTTCGACGTGGATACCCGGCGCAGTTCGCTGTACCAGGACCTGAAGTCCGGGCTGGCCCCGGCCGGCATCGAGTACTACCTGCCGCTGTTCTTCGAACGCACCGCGACCCTGTTCGACTACCTGCCAGACGGCAGCCTGCCGGTGGTCTGCGCCGGTGCCGGCGAAGCCGCCGAGGCATTCTGGGCGCAGACCGGTGAGCGCTACGAACAGCGCCGCCACGACGTCGAGCGGCCGCTGCTGCCCCCGTCGGCGCTGTACCTGTCGCCGGAGCTGCTGCGCGAGCGTCTGAACGACGCTCCGCGCATCGAGGTGTGGTCGGCTGACCACGCACGCATTGCCGATGCCCATGCGCTGGGTGACCAACCGCTGCCACCACTGCCGGTGGCCGCACGCGAAGCCCCCGCTGGCGACGCGCTGAAATCCTTCCTCGGCCACTACCCGGGCCGGGTGCTGATCGCCGCAGATTCACCCGGCCGCCGCGAAGCCCTGCTGGAAGTGCTGCAGGCTGCCGAGCTGAAGCCACCGGTGGTGGCCGACCTGCCCAGCTTCCTCGCCGACGATGCGCGCTTTGCGATCACGGTAGCGCCGCTGGAAGATGGCTTCGCGCTGGATGACCCGCGCATCGCGGTACTGACCGAGCGCCAGCTGTTCCCCGAGCGCGCCGGCAGTACCCGCCGCACGCGCCGTGCCGGCCGCGAGCCGGAAGCGATCATCCGCGACCTCGGCGAACTGACCGAGGGCGCGCCGATCGTGCACGAAGACCATGGCGTCGGCCGCTACCGTGGCCTGATCGCGATGGACGTGGGCGGCATGCCCGGCGAGTTCCTCGAAATTGAATATGCCAAGGGGGACCGCCTGTATGTGCCGGTCGCCCAGCTGCACCTGATCAGCCGCTACTCCGGCGCTTCGGCGGAAACCGCGCCGCTGCATTCGCTGGGCGGCGAGCAGTGGAGCAAGGCCAAGCGCAAGGCGGCCGAGAAAGTACGCGACGTCGCTGCCGAGCTGCTGGAGATCCAGGCCCGCCGCCAGGCACGTGCCGGCCTCGCACTGCAGGTGGACCGCGCGATGTACGAGCCGTTCGCCGCCGGTTTCCCGTTCGAGGAAACACCGGACCAGCTGGCCGCGATCGATGCCACCCTGCGCGATCTGGCCAGCAGCCAGCCGATGGACCGTGTGGTCTGCGGCGACGTCGGCTTCGGCAAGACCGAGGTGGCGGTGCGCGCGGCGTTCGCCGCCGCCAGTGCAGGCAAGCAGGTGGCCGTGCTGGTGCCGACCACGCTGCTGGCCGAGCAGCACTACCGCAATTTCCGCGACCGCTTCGCCGATTACCCGATGAAGGTGGAAGTGCTGTCGCGCTTCAAGAGCACCAAGGAAATCAAAGCCGAGCTGGAGAAGGTCGCGGCCGGCACCATCGATGTCATCGTCGGTACCCATCGCCTGCTGCAGCCGGACGTGAAGTTCAAGGACCTGGGCATAGTCATCGTCGACGAGGAGCAGCGTTTCGGCGTGCGCCAGAAGGAAGCACTGAAGGCGCTGCGCGCCAACGTGCATCTACTGACCCTGACCGCCACGCCGATCCCGCGCACGCTGAACATGGCCATGGCTGGCCTGCGCGACCTGTCGATCATCGCCACGCCGCCGCCGAACCGGCTGGCGGTGCAGACTTTCATCACCCAGTGGGACAACGCGCTGCTGCGCGAGGCCTTCCAGCGCGAGCTGGCGCGCGGTGGCCAGCTGTACTTCCTGCACAACGACGTGGAGAGCATCGGCCGCATGCAGCGCGAGCTGTCCGAGCTGGTGCCGGAAGCGCGCATCGGCATCGCCCACGGCCAGATGCCCGAGCGCGAACTTGAAAAGGTGATGCTGGACTTCCAGAAGCAGCGCTTCAACGTGCTGCTGTCGACCACGATCATCGAGTCGGGCATCGACATCCCCAACGCCAACACCATCATCATCAACCGCGCCGACCGCTTCGGCCTGGCCCAGCTGCACCAGCTGCGTGGCCGCGTCGGTCGTTCGCACCACCGCGCCTACGCCTACCTGGTCGCGCCCGACCGCCGCTCGATCACCCCGGATGCGGAAAAGCGCCTGGAAGCGATCGCCTCGATGGACGAACTCGGCGCCGGCTTCACCCTGGCCACGCACGATCTGGAGATCCGCGGTGCCGGTGAACTGCTCGGCGAGGACCAGAGCGGTCAGATGGCCGAGGTCGGCTTCAGCCTGTACACCGAGCTGCTGGAACGCGCGGTGCGCAGCATCAAGCAGGGCAAGCTGCCCGACCTGGATGCCGGCGA
The DNA here is from genome assembly GCF_004684085.1 of Stenotrophomonas maltophilia. Lineage (GTDB taxonomy): Bacteria > Pseudomonadota > Gammaproteobacteria > Xanthomonadales > Xanthomonadaceae > Stenotrophomonas > Stenotrophomonas maltophilia_AS. Next base: position 370,195 of record NZ_SRHZ01000024.1, on the reverse strand, counting down.
GGAAGTGCGCGGTGCCGAAGTCGAGCTGCATGTGCCGGCGCTGATTCCGGAAGATTACCTGCCGGACGTGCACACCCGCCTGACCCTGTACAAGCGCATTTCCAGCGCGCGCGACAGTGATGCACTGCGCGAACTGCAGGTGGAGATGATCGACCGCTTCGGCCTGCTGCCGGATGCAGCCAAGCATCTGTTCGCCATCGCCGAGCTGAAGCTGAAAGCCAACACGCTGGGTATCCGCAAGCTGGACCTGGGCGAGAACGGTGGCCGCATCGTGTTCGAGTCCAAGCCGAACATCGACCCGATGGCGGTAATCCAGCTGATCCAGAAACAACCCAATCTCTACGCCATGGAAGGGCCGGACAAGCTGCGCGTCAAGCACCCGCTGCCGTTGCCGGAAGACCGCTTCAATGCGGCCCGCGCCCTTCTGACCACCCTCGCCCCGGGTTGATCGCCCCCCGAACACCCCGCACCGGTCCCCACCCGGTGCGGGCGGATGACCATGTTCCCTGACGCCGTACCCGCCCCCGACCTGCTGCACGCGCAGGCCTGCCTGATCGATGCCCTCTCGATGTCGCTGCAGATGCGCGACGCCTACACCCGCCACCATTGCGACCGCGTCGGCCTGCTTGCGCAGCGCCTGGCCTCACACTGCGATCTCGACAACGACGCCTGCGCGCAGATAAGCCTGGCCGCGCGCTTCCACGACATCGGCAAGATCGGCATCCCCGACGATGTGCTGCTCACTCCCCGCCGGCATACCGACGAGGAACGCGCGATCATGCGCGAGCATCCGGTGCGTGGCGAACATATTTTCATGGCTACCGGTCGCAGCGATGCCGCGCCCGTGGCCCGCCTGATCCGTACCCACCACGAGGCGTTCGATGGCAGTGGTTATCCAGATGGCCTGCGTGGCGAAGATATCCCACTCGGTGCACGCATCGTCACCATTGCCGATGCCTACGACGCCATGACCAGCGTGCGCCCCTACCGCGCCGCAATGGAGCACGGGAAGGCGCTGCGGATCATCGACGATCAATCCGGCGGCCTGATCGATCCCTACGTGCTGCAACGTTTCCACCGCCTGCTGGCGCAGGAGCCTGCGTTGGCCTGAGATCCGCCGGGCATGGCCCGGCGCTACCGGCCGCGCAAAGCAGAAGGCCCGGCATTCGCCGGGCCTTCTGCATCACGCGTTACGTGCGATCGATTACCAGATCACCACGCGCTTGTCGTCGGCACGCACCATCGCATCGCCCGCCTTGCACTGGAATGCAGCGGCGTAGGACGGCATGTTCGACGGCGCGCCGTTGGCACGGAAGTTGGCCGGTGCATGCGGGTCGGTGTTCAGGCGCACGCGCAGTTCACCGTCGGTGAAGTTGCGGCGCCACACGGTGGCCCAGTTCATGAAGAAGCGCTGATCCTGGCTGTGGCCATCGACCGCCACGTTCGCCTTCGGGTCTTCCTTCAGCGCCATCTGCAGCGCGTCGTAGGCCACGGTCAGGCCGCCCAGGTCACCGATGTTCTCGCCCAGAGTCAGCTTGCCCTTCACGAACACGCCCGGCACCGACTCGTAGCCATCGAACTGCGCGACCAGCTGGTCGGTACGTTCGGTGAAGGCCTTGCGGTCGGCGTCGGTCCACCAGTTGTCGAAGTTGCCGTTGGCAGCGAACTGGCTGCCCGAGTCGTCGTAGCCGTGCATCATCTCGTGACCGATGACCGCGCCGATGCCACCGTAGTTCAGCGCCGGATCGGCCTTGGCGTCGAAGAACGGCGCCTGCAGGATCGCTGCCGGGAACACGATCTCGTTCTTGGTGGCGTTGTAGTACGCGTTTACGGTCTGCGGGGTCATGCCCCACTCGGTCTTGTCCACCGGCTTGCCGATCTTGTCCAGCATGTAGCGGTAGTTGAACGCACGTGCCGCCTGCATGTTGCCCAGGTAGCTGTCACCGTTGGTCTGCAGGCCCGTCCACTCACGCCACTTGTCCGGGTAACCGATCTTCGGGGTGAAGCTGGCCCACTTCTCCAGCGCCTTCTTCTTGGTTTCTTCGCCCATCCACGGCAACTGTTCCAGGCGTGCCTTCAGCGCCACCGAGAGGTTCTGCACCAGGTGCTGCATGGCCACCTTGGATTCGGCCGGGAACACGGCATCCACGTACAGCTGGCCCAGGGCTTCACCCATGCCGCCATTGACCGACTCCAGCACGCGCTTCCAACGCGGCTGCATCTCTTGCTGGCCGCGCAGGGTCTTGCCGAAGAACTCGAAGTTGGCCTTCTCGAACTGGCTGCTCAGGTACGGCGAGGCGTCGTCGATGGTATGGAAGCGCAGGTAGGCCTGCCAGGTGCTGGCCGGCACATCGGCCAGCATCTTGTCCATTTCACCGAAGAAGCCCGGCTGGGCCAGCGAGAACTTCTGTGCGGCCGGCACCTTCAGGGTGTCGAACAGCGCGGTCCAGCTGAAGTTCGGGGTCAGCTTGTCGGCGTCGGCGGCGCTGAGCGGGTTGTAGCGCTTGGCCGGGTCACGCATTTCGATGCGCGACATCGAGGCCTTGGCCAGACGGGTTTCGAAAGCCATCACGGCCTTGGCCTGCTCCGCAGCCTGCGCGGCATCCACGCCGGACAGGGTCAACACCTGCGCGATGTAGGTCACGTAGGCGTCGCGGATCTTGGCCTGCGCGTCGTCGAAGTAGTAGCCCTTCTCCGGCAGGCCGAGGCCACCCTGGCCGACGTAGGCGATGACGTTGGCCGAATCCTTGTAGTCGGCATTGGCGAACAGCGAGAACAGCACGCCCTTGCCCTCTGCCTGGCTGTCGCGCAGGTACTGGGTGATGGCGGCGGTGTCGTTCAGCGCGGTGATCTTGTCCAGCTGCGGCTGCAGCGGCGCGAGGCCGGCGGCTTCGATCTTCGCTTCATCGTTGCCGGTCTTCCAGATGTCACCGATCTTGGCTTCCACCGAGCCGGCCTTGGCCTGGCTGGCGGCGGCCTGCTGCACCAGCGCGTGCTGCACTTCCAGAGAGCGCTCGCGCAGGATCTCGAAGCTGCCCCAGGTAGTCTGGTCGCCCGGCACCGGGTTGGCCTTCAGCCACTTGCTGTTGACGAAGCCATTGAGGTCGGTACAGGCCGAAATGGCCGGATCGAGGTCGGCGCCGTTGAGGCTGATCAGCGCGGTCTTGATCTGCGACTGGTCGAAGGCCGGCTTGGCATCGGCGCTGGCGGCCGGCGCGGTTTCATTCTTGCCACAAGCGGCCAGCGAGGCAGCGATGGCGATGGTCAGGCCCCACGGGGCCAGGTTGCGGAAGTTCATGAGGCTCTCCTGCGGGTAATTTCACAGGGTAGCCGGGGGAGCGAGGTTGGGGACCGGCCAAAGGTCACGAGCCCACGGCGCAGCTCCCGCCGCGCACCGGTATGCTCTGGCCTCTGCGATCACTGGACTTCATGACCATGGACGAACCTGCGCTGCTGTTGGCCCTCGACACCTGTGAGTTTCTGTTCCTGACGGAGATTGGCGAGCCGGAAGCGAATCGTCTGCGCCTGGTCGTCGAGGAAGGCCAGGTGGTCGGAAAGCCCTCCCGTGTGGAGCTCGGTCATGGACGTTCAATCGATGGTGTGCGTGCGATAGAGGTGGTGCCCCACTCGCAGCTGTTTGAACTGATCTGGGACCATTACATCAGCTACGCCGTGCACAACGAGTCCTACCAGAGCTGGGATGAGTCCGAAGCCTGGAGCGGCAACCTGTTCCGCCGCTACAGCCGTTCGAAGTTCCTTGATTATCTGGACCGTGCCACCTTCGCTGATACCCGTTACCCGGGCCCATTCACGCATTACCAGGTGATATGCCAGGACCACGTCATCGACATTGCTGCGTTGCAGCCGCCGAAGGTGCGCCTGCTGGGTCCTTCGTAGCCGGCAGATGCAGCCACCCATGGGGTGGCTCTACTGGGTTGCGACAGCGCCAGCCGAGCGTGGGCTCGACTCTACAAAAAGCGAAGGCCGGCTTGCGCCGGCCTTCTGCTTCTTATTTCGCCTTGCCCTGGTTGGCCACGGCTTCAGCGGCCTTGCGCGCCGCTTCCGGGTCGCCCAGGTAACGGAACGACTTCACCGTCAGGTCGTCGTTCAACTCGAACAGCAACGGGATGCCGGTCGGGATGTTCAGCTCGAGGATTTCCTCGCGCGAGACGTTGTTGAGGTACTTGTACAGCGCGCGCAACGAGTTGCCGTGGGCGGTGACCAGCACGGTCTTGCCGTCCTTCAGCTGCGGCGCGATGGCGTCGTGCCAGTACGGCAGCACGCGATCCAGCGTGGTCGCCAGCGATTCGGTGCCCGGCAGCGCGTTGCGGTCCAGGCCTGCGTAGCGGCGGTCATGGATCGGGTGGCCCGGATCTTCCAGGTCCATGGCCGGCGGCGGGATGTCGTACGAACGACGCCACACCTTGACCTGGTCCTCGCCGTGCTTGGCGGCGGTCTCGGCCTTGTCCAGGCCCTGCAGGCCGCCGTAGTGGCGCTCGTTGAGGCGCCAGGACTTGTTCACCGGCAGCCAGTCCTGCTCCAGCTCGGCCAGCGCCCCCTGCAGAGTGTGGATGGCGCGCTTCAGCACGGAGGTATGGGCGACGTCGAACTGCAGGCCTTCCTCGCGCATCAGACGACCGGCGGTAGCCGCTTCCCGGCGCCCCTGCTCGGTCAGGTCGACATCGACCCAGCCGGTGAAGCGGTTGTCCAGGTTCCACTGGCTCTGGCCATGGCGCAACAGTACGAGTTTACGGGTCACTGCAGGGTCTCCAACGCGAGGAAAGGCAGGCCACCATTGTAGCCCCGGGCGCCACTCACCGGGCCGTGGCACCACGCATGCGATGCTGTGACCCATGAACACGGTGATCGATCCCGGACGCTGGGAAGGCAGCGTCGCCGCTGCCCGCGAGCAGCAGAAGCAGCTGGCCACCCGCGTGCAGCGCCAGGACCGCCTGCCCGCCACCGTGCGCTGGCTGGCCGGGCTGGATGTCGGCTTCGAAGACGACGGCGCCATCACCCGTGCCGCGGCGGTGCTGCTGGACACGGAGACGCTGCAGCCCGTGGCGCAGGAGATCGCGCGGATTCCCACCGTGATGCCCTACATCCCCGGCCTGCTCAGCTTCCGTGAGCTGCCGGCACTGCTGGCCGCATTGGCGTTGCTGCCGCGCGCGCCGGACCTGGTGTTCGTCGATGGCCACGGTATCAGCCATCCACGGCGGCTGGGCATCGCTGCGCATCTGGGCGTGGTCACCGACCTGCCGAGCATCGGCGTGGCCAAATCAAGACTGGTCGGACGTTTCGTCGAACCGGATGCCGAAGCAGGCGCGCATACGCCATTGATGGACGGTGACGAGCAGCTCGGCTGGGTGCTGCGCAGCAAGGTGCGCTGCAAGCCGCTGTTCGTGGCCGGCGGCCATCGGGTCAGTGCGGATACCGCACTGGGCTGGGTGCAGCGCACACTGCGCGGCTACCGGCTGCCGGAGCCGACGCGGCTGGCGGATCGGCTGGCCTCGCGACGGGACGAATGACCGCGCCGGGCATTCCCCGGTGCGGCCTTCATTTTCATTCAACGATGCACGTGACCGCGATGGCCCTGCGCGTCCTCGCCGTGGTCGTGGCCTTCATGGCCCTCCTGCCCGCCGCCCTTGGCCGGCGCCGGCTCCGGCTCACCACAGGCTTCACCGCAGTGGTCCGCCTCGATCTGCAACGTGACGTGCTCGATGCCGAAGTCATCGTGCAGGCGCCCACCCAGCTCCCGACGCAGTGAATCAGCGTCGGTGCCTTCACGCATCACGATGTGCGCGGTCAACGCCGGGGTGCTGGAGGCCAGCGCCCACACATGCAGGTCATGCACATCCAGCACTGCCGCATGGCCGGACAGGCTGTCGCGCACCTTGGCCACGTCCATGCCCTTGGGCACGCCTTCCAGCAGCACGTTGATCGCCTCACGCATCAGCACATAGGTGCGCGGCAGCACCCACAGGCCGATCAGTACCGCCAGGATCGGATCGATCGGCTTCCAGCCGGTAAACTGGATCAGCAACGCACCCGCGATCACCGCCACCGAGCCGAGCATGTCGGCCCATACTTCCAGGTAGGCGCCCTTCACGTTGAGGCTCTCGCCGCTGCCCGCCTGCAGCAGGCGCATCGAGATCAGGTTGATGACCAGGCCCGCTGCGGCAATCACCAGCATGCCGGAGGAGGCGATCTCCTGCGGCTCTCGGAAGCGTCCGATCGCCTCCCACAGAATGTAGCCGGCGACCACGAACAGCATCGCACCGTTGATCATCGCGCCCAGCGCTTCCAGACGCGCGTAGCCGTAGGTGCGACGTGCATCCGGCGGACGCCGGCTCAGCCGCACCGCCACCAGCGCGATCATCAACGCCAGCGCGTCGGTGGCCATGTGCGCGGCGTCGGACAGCAGCGCCAGGCTGTTGGTCCAGAACGCACCCACCACTTCGACGACGAGGAAGGTGGAGGTCAGGCCCAGCGCCCACCACAAGGGTTTCTCGTGGCGGATCTCGGATGGCAGGTGATCGTGGTCGTGGCCCATGGCAACAGCTCCTTTGCGATGGGAGGCAGGCTACGCCGGCGCGCGTTGGGAAACTATCACGGTGTTTATAACATTGCAGGAGCCGCGACTTGGGTCGCGGCAGCTTGCGCCGGTGCCGGGCCACATTATGATGGCCGCGTCCCCTCTGGATGGGGAACGGGCAGCCGGATCGCCTCGGCGTTGCTGCCCGCAATGGACACCCAAGCACAAGGAATCCGGAACATGTGGACTACCAAGACCCCCTGGGTCGCCGTCGCCGTGGCCTGCGCGCTGGGCATGGCCGCAAGCGCCTCGGCCAAGACCTGCCAGCAGAATTTCCGCTCGGTAGGCGACCCCCGCAATGGTCTGTTCTTCACCTCCGAGGTCAGCATTCCCGGGCTGAAGCCCCGCAGTGCGCTGGGCCAGCTGCGGAAGGCCGCGCTCGATGAAGGCAACAATTTCGTCAGTGGTGATGTCATTACCGAAACCGAAGGCCAAATGTACGTTCTGCAGACCGACACGAAGATGCCACTGGTCAGCATCATCACCGCCTCCAACGGCGGCAATGTGGTGGTCGGCACCAAGCTGTCGCGCGGGCAGACCGCCACGGAAGAGGACGCACGCAGTGCGCTGTGTGGCTGGCTTGACAAGCTCAAGCCCGGCCCGGAAGGCGAGGCGATCGCAGAAGCGGTGCGCATCTCCAGCGGATTCGACAAGCCGATCCAGGCCACTGCAGTTGGCATGTCCACCGAAATGGGCAAAGACTCCAAACGCCTGCAGCGCGAGATCAACACCGCACCGCTGAGGTCGCTGTTCTCTGGTACCAGCACTCCGCCGGATACCGATGCGATGTACCAGCCGTTGCTCGTCAAGTATTTCGGCCGTCGCTTCGTCATCGACGGGCAGGTCTACACCGCCCAGCCCAACCGCTTTGCCAAGACTTTCGAAGTGGGCTATCTGGTCACCAAGATGAAGGGCATCGGTGGCATCGGCGGGCGCCAGTCGAACGACGACAACAATGCCAACTTCACTGTGCACTGTGCGCTGGCCCCGGATCAGATGGCGCTGGGCGCCACCCTGCGCGAGAACGATTGGGTGAAACTGGAAGGCGTGGTCGACAAGATGGATACCGGTGGCGTCCACCTGCGCGATTGCAGGCAGGTGAAGTAGGCCCGCAGGCTGCGCCGGGGACCGTCCCGGCGCAGCGTTCACGGATCAGAAGCCGAAGCGCAGGCTGGCCCAGTACGCGCGGCCCGGCTCGTTGTAGGTCGCCGCGCCGGCATCGCTGCTGTTGGCCTCGCGGAACAGACGCTTGTCAGCCAGATTGTTCACGCCGAAACCGAAGCTGACCGTCTCGGTCACCTTGTAGCGCGCGCTCACGCCCCAGATGTTGTAGGCACCGCGATCCTGCAGCGCGATCGATGGGTCGCAGGTGCCGGTGCAGCGCGGATCGTTGTTGATGTTGGCGGTGGCCGGCTTCTGCTTGCCATAGAAGGTGCCGGTCAGCAGCAGCGACAGCTTGTCGGTGGCCTGCCAGTCCAGCATCGTGTTGACGGTGTACTTCGGGATCACCGACAGCGGCTGGCCGGTGCTCTTGTTCTCGTTCTCCACCATGTAGGTGAAGTTGTTGCTCCACTTCAGGCGGCTGCCCTGCTCGCCCAGCAGCGGAATCACCAGGTTGCCCTCAAGCCCCTGCACGATCGCCTTGGGTGCATTCTCCCAGCGGAAGATGCGGCCCTTGGTATCGGCAGTCAGCCCGATCTGGTTGTAGCCGGCCTGGATCTTGTCCTTGTAGTCGTTGTGGAAGTAAGTCAACGACGCCTGCCAGCCGCTCTGCGGTGCCCACTCGATGCCCAGTTCCTTGTTCAGGCTGGTTTCCGCCTTCAGATCCGCATTGCCGCGCATGTAGCAGCCGGCGCCCAGGCTCGGCAGTGCATTCGGGCAGCCATTGCCACGGGTGTAGTACAGATAATCCGGATTCGACTGGTACAGGTTCGGCGCCTTGAATGCGCGGGCGATACCGCCCTTCACCACCCAGTCGCTGTTGAGCCGGAACTGCGCGTTGAGGCTTGGGCTGGTGTTGTTGCCGAACTGGCTGTGGTGGTCGAAACGCAGGCCCGGCGTGACGATCCAGCGCTCGCCCAGGTAGATGTTGTCTTCGACGAACACGGCGGTGGTCTGCGCGTCGGACTTGCCGCGCGCGCGATCGGCCGACAATCCCGGGAAGCCGCCGCCGCTGCTGCTGGACTGGCTCATCGAATACGGATCGGTCAGGCGGCTGTCGAGGTACTCGAAGCCCAGCGTCCAGATGTTCTCGGCACCGCCCAGCGTGGTCGGGAAGCTCACTTCGCCATCCAGCTGGTAGTTGCGCAGGCGCGAGGTCGACCAGTCGGTGCCGTTGAAGCTGCCTTCCGGGCCACCGGCCAGGCCTTCGTTGATGCGCGAGTTGTTCACCGCTTCCACTGCAGCCGTCACCCGCGAGGTGACATCGCCCCAACGTCCACGATGGGTGATCGCGCCGGTGTTGCGGTACATACGGTTGGTTTCGGCCTGCTGCTCGGCCAAGGCCCCCAGATCGATCGGTGTCGAGGTACCGGTGGTGCTGACCGCGCGGTCGCCAGCGTAGATGTTGCCCTGACGGCTGGTGCCGGCTTCGAACTCGACCACCTGGTTGGCGGTCACGTCCCAGCGCAGCAGCGCGTTGACATCGCGGTTCTTGACGCCCTCGCGGCCGGCTGGCGGCACCGCGTTCGGATTCGTCGCGAAGTCACGGTTGAGCTCCAGCGAGTCGGCGTCGGTCTTGTTGAGGTTGCCGTACAGGCGGAACGACAGGGTGTCGGTCATCGGCCCGCTCAACTGCAGGCCGACGCGCTCGCTGCCGCCTTCGGCGCTGTGCTCGGGCACCAGGCCATACAGGTCGACCGCACCGGTCAGGTCGCCGGTCGGGCGCTTGGTGATGATGTTGACCACGCCGCCGGAGGCACCGGAGCCGTAACGCGCCGCCGCCGGGCCGCGCAGCACTTCGATGCGTTCGATCATTTCCGCTGGCACCCAGTTGGTGTCACCGCGGGTATTGCGCTCGCCACTGCGGCCCATGCGCACCGCATCGCGTGCACCGATGCGCTTGCCATCGACCAGGATCAGAGTATTTTCCGGGCCCATGCCGCGCAGATCGATCTGGCGGTTGTTGCCGTACTGGCCGGAGGCGCTGTTGCCGGTCAGGTTGACGCCGGGCATGGTCCGCAGCAGTTCGGCGATGTCGTTGGCCGGCGGCCGCTTGGCGATGTCCTCGGCGGTGATGGTCGAGGTGCCCAATGCCTGGCGCGCGATCTGCGAGGCGGTGACGTGCACCGTGTCGATATCGGTGGCGTCGGTTTCAGCGTGGGCGGTCAGGGCGCTGCCCGCCAACAAGGCGGCAACGGCAAGCGCCAGCGGGCGTGGCGAAAGGACAACGGCTCGGGACATGATCTGGACCTTCTGGCAGGGCAACGGGGCCTCTGGCAAAGGGCTTGAGGCAGCGACGAGGGGAGGCGGAGCGCCGCTGCAGGTGCCTACAGCCCGATCCGTGCACGTATTCTCCCACCAATGCGAGTGATTCTCAAATGCGTTCACTCATTGCCGCAGCCATGCCGATGTGCTTTGCGCACCGTGCAAGCCTGCATCGCGCTTAAACTGGTCGGCTAGCCCGCCATCAACCGTACGCCGCCGCGGCCGATACCCGTGGTTTGCCGTACGCAGTCAGAGATCGACGTGGAACCACCCCAATTGGACGATGCCAGCCAACCGCTGGCCGAGGCCTGGCAGCAGTGCCTGCTGCAGGCCGGCCCAGCCGCCACCGCGCTGCTGCACGCCGCTGCCGCCGACGCCCCACCCGCCCTGGCCCAGCGCTTCTACGAAGTGCTGCTGCAGGACACCCGTGCCCGTCGTTTCCTGTCCCACGACCAGGTCAAGCAGCGCCTGCAGCCAGCCATGCAGCGCTGGCTGGCGCAACTGTTGACCACCGATGCCAGCGGCATCGCCAATACGGTGGCCTCGCAACGGGTGATCGGCGATGTACACGCCCGGGTCGGCATTCCGGTCGATCTGGTCACCCGTGGCGCCCGCGTGCTCAAGCACGAACTGTTCGTGCGCCTTCGCGACGATGCGCCGGACGCCGACACCGCATTCGCCGCCATCGACTGCCTCAGTGCAATCATGGATATCGCCATGGAAGGCATGACCCTGGCCTACACCCATGCCCGCGAACGCTCCACGCGCGCCGATGCGGCTTACCGGTTGTTCTCGCTGGTGCAGAACGTCAGCACCGAGCGCGAGCGCCAACGCGCGCTGCTGCTGGACTGGGAGAACGCGCTGCTCTACGCCTTGGCCGGCCATGTGCAGGGCAGCGACGGCGCCAGCCTGGCCACCTCCGAGTTTGGCCTGTGGTTCACCCACAAGGGCATTCCCAGCTTCGGCGAAAGCAGCGAGACACAGCAGGTCGACCAGTTGATGGCACGCATCGACGGCTGCCTGCAGCGGGCGGCCGCCGATGATCCCGGGCAGCGGCTTGCAGTGCTGCCGGCGATCCGCGAAGACCTGGCCGCCATCCGCACCTTGATGACCCTGCTGTTCGAGCGCATCGGCGAACTCGATGCCGGCAGCGACGCATTGACCAACCTGCTCAACCGACGATTCCTGCCGACCGTGCTGCGCCGGGAAATCGAGCTGGCCACGCGCAACCGCACGCCGTTCTCGCTGTTGCTGCTCGATCTGGACCACTTCAAGGCGATCAACGACGGCCACGGCCACGATGCGGGTGACCGCGCACTGCAGCACGTGGCCGGGGTTCTCGGCCAGCTCACCCGTGGCAGCGACTATCTGTTCCGCTACGGCGGCGAGGAATTCGTGGTGGTGCTGGTCGCCGCCAGCGAATCACAGGCGGCAGTGATTGCCGAGAGCCTGCGCCGGCAGATCGCACAATCGCCGGTGCCGCTTGCCAACGGCCAGGCGCTGAGCCTGACGGCCAGCATCGGCGTCGCCGGCCACGATGGCCACCCGGACTACGAACGGCTGATGGCACGTGCCGACGCCGCCATGTACGAGGCCAAACGCAGCGGCCGCAACCGCGTGGTGGTGGCCAGCGATGCACTGCAGGAACCGCCCGGGCGACGTGCGTTGCAGCGGTAACCCAGCGCGGGGGGCAACCGAGGGGTAGAGTCGACTGCCAGTCGACCATCGCGCGCGGCGCGGGCGTTTCGCGATCCGCAGGAAGTGCAGTCGACCAACGGTCGACTCTATCAACAGCCGGCTCTACCGAAACCGGCGCCAGCCGCTGCTTTCACCGCGACCATCCGCCATGCTGCCCACCACAGCAGCACCAGCAGCGCGATGCCCGCCCCCAGCAGGCACACTGCAGGCCAACCATGCCGCGCCTGCATCCACGCTCCGGCCGCCGCCCCGGCACCACTGCCCACCGCATAGAACAGCATGTACAACGCCACCAGGCGCCCATGCTGTTCTGCTGGTGCACGCAGCAGCAACGCCTGGTTCGAAACGTGCAGTGCCTGACCGCCAAGATCGAGCACGACCACGCCCAGCAACAGCAATGACAGCGATTGCGGCAGGCCCAGCAGCGGCCACCACGCGACCAGCATCAGCAGCAGCGCGCCGAGGCTGACCCGATGCGCGAAACCGCAGTCCATCCAGTGCCCGACCCGCGCCGCCATCAGCGCACCCACAACACCGGCCAGGCCAAGCGCACCGATCGCCGCCGTTGACCAGTGCAGCGGCGGTGCCGACAGCGGCAAGGGTGCCGCCGCCCAGAACACGTTGAGGCCTGCAAACAGCAGCAATGCCAGCGGCCCGCGCTCGCGCAGCGTTCGATCGCGACGCAGCATGCCCAGCATCGAGCCCAGCAGCTCGCGCCAGCGTGGCGGCACCGTTGGCACCGGTACTGTGGGCAGGCGTCGCCACAGCAGCATCGCCAACGCCGCCATCACCACCGCTGACAGCAGGTAGACTGCCTGCCAGCCAAAGGCCGCCGCCACCACACCGGACACGACACGTGCCAACAGCAGGCCAATGAACACCCCTCCCTGCACCACGCCGACCACGCGCCCGCGCTGCTCGGCCGGTACCAGCGATGCGGTATAGGCGATCAGTCCCTGGGTCAGCGCGGTGCCCAGCAGCCCGGCCAGCAGCATGCCCGACAACAGCCACATGGCCGTTCGCGCGGTCGCCAACCACAGCAATGCAACCACCAGTGCCATCAACTGCATGCGCAGCAGGCGCCGCCGGTCACCGCGGTCCGCCAACGGCAGCAAGCCAAGCAACGCCAGCACGCTGCCGGCCTGGGTGGCAGCCAGCACCGCGCCGGCCACGGCCCGATCCAGCGCAAAGGCGCGCGCAAGCAGGTCCAGCAGCGGCTGCGCGTAATAGACGTTGGCCACGCTGGCACCCGCAGCAATCGCAAGCAGGACCAGCAAGGGGCGTGGAACGGGCGTTACAGACATGATGTGGTTGCAATTTGAAACCAGATGCAGGCTATCGCCATTGGTTTTAAACTGCAACCACATTCGGAGATAGCCAGCATGCCCCCCGACAGCCCCTGCCCCGTAGCCCGCAGTGCCGACCTGCTCGGTGACCGCTGGGCATTGCTGGTGATCCGCGACGCGTTCGACGGCGTCACCCGCTTCGGTGATTTCCAGCGCAGCCTCGGCGCGGCACGCAACATCCTCAGCGACCGCCTGCGCAGGCTGGTCGAGGCCGGCATTCTGCAGCTGCAGCCGGCCTCCGATGGATCGGCCTACCAGGAGTACGTGCTGACCACCGCCGGCCAGGAACTGTTCCCGCTGCTGGTCGCGCTGCGCCAATGGGGAGAGCGCCATCGCTTCGGTGCAGGCGAAGCCCATTCACAGCTGATCGAATCGGCGACGCGGCGGCCGCTGCTCTACATGCAGCCGCGCGGGCGCGACGGCCAGCCGCTTCAGCCCACCGCCACCCGCGTGCGCAAGCTCAAGGACGACGGGCGCGACACCTGACCCGCCCATTCGCGCACACCGACGAACGCCCGCGCCGGTTAGCATCGGGTCTTTCCGCCGCTGGATGCCGCCGATGTCGCGCTACCGCCCTTCCCTGCTGACCGCCCTGCTGTTGCCGCTGCTGGCCTGCGTCGCTGGCGTCACACAGGCCCGTGAGGTTGCCGCGCCCGCCGACCACGTGCAGGCCGATGGCCCCTATGTGTTCCGCCAGGGCGACCAGCTGCAGGCCAAATGGATCTGCGACGACAAGGTCGAGTCGCACACGCTTGCTACGCAGGCCGCAGGCACGGATATCGCCCCGCGCTGCGGCTACGAGCACACGGTGCATGTGGCTGCCCCGAATGCACCTTCGGTCTCGGTGCTGCCGGCCGTGCCGCGCATCATCGCGCTGTCCGACATCCACGGCCAGTACGGACTGCTGGTGCGGCTGCTGCGCGCCCACCAGGTCATCGACGCACAGGACCGCTGGGCACTGGGCAAGGACACCCTGGTCATCGCCGGCGATGTGTTCGACCGCGGCCCGCAGGTGACCGAGGCGTTCTGGTTGCTGTACGGCCTGCAGCAGCAGGCAGCCGCCGCCGGCGGCGCGGTGCACTTCGTGCTCGGCAACCACGAGACCATGGTGCTGTACGACGACCTGCGCTACGTCAACCCGAAGTACCTGCGCAGCGCCCAGCTGCTGGGCCGCAGCTACCCGCAGCTGTATGGCGCCGACTCGGTGATCGGGCAGTGGCTGCGCACCCGCCCGGTGCTGCTGAAGATCGGCGACACCCTGTTCCTGCACGGTGGCATCTCGCCCGAGGCGGTGGAGCTGGCGCTGGACCCGGCGCGGACCAACGCGGCCTACCAGGCCTCGCTGGGCCTGCCCAAGGCCGAAGTGAAGGCCGACCCCGCCACCGCACCGCTGTATGACGGAAAGACCAGCCCGATCTGGTACCGCGGCTACTTCGATGGGCGCCTCGACACGCCGGGCGTACAAACGGTGCTGGACCGCTTGCAGCTCAAGCGCATCGTGGTCGGGCACACCTCGATGCCGCACGTCAGCAGTTTCCATGGCGACCGCGTAATCGCCATCGACAGCAGCATCAAGAACGGTGAAAACGGCGAGCTGCTGTTCATCGAGAACGGCACGCTCAGCCGGGGCCTGCTGGATGGCTCGCGGGTGCCGCTGGCCCAGGGCGAGCCCGGCCTGCAGGACTGAATGGAAGGACAGCGCGGCGGCGCCTGCCAGCGCCAGCGCGCTCCCCCTTCACCCGGTTTGCGGCTACCCTCGGCAGCCGAGAGGCCCACCGCGTTCATCCGGCCGGCCTGACCGCTACAGGAGCCCCGCGCATGCGCGTTCTGATTGCTGAAGACGACCCGGACATCGCCTCCGGCCTGTGCGCCTCGCTGCGCCGGCAGGGGCACGTGGTTGACCACGTCGACAACGGTGCGCACGCCGATGCTGCACTGGGCTCGACCCAGTACGCATTGCTGGTGCTGGACCTGGGGCTGCCGCAACTGGATGGCCGCGACGTGCTGCAACGCCTGCGCCAGCGCGGCGATGGGCTGGCGGTGCTGGTGGTGACCGCCCGTGACGGTCTGGCAGAACGCGTGCGCGTGCTCGACCTTGGCGCCGATGACTACCTGGTCAAGCCGTTCGCGCTGGATGAGTTCGAGGCGCGCGTGCGTGCGCAGCTGCGCCGCGTCACCAGCAATGGCAACCCCGACCTGCGCATCGGCCGCCTGCGCCTGGACCTGGCCGGGCACCGGGTCTGGATCGACGAGCAGTCGCTGGAGCTGACCGCACGCGAATTCGGCCTGCTGTCGGCGCTGGCGGTGCGTGCCGAACGTATCGTCTCGCGCGCACAACTGGTCGAGGCGCTGTGCGACTGGGGACAGGACCTGACCGACAACGGCCTGGACATCGCCCTGCATCGCCTGCGCCGCAAGCTGCAGCCTGGCGGCATCGGCATCCGCACCGTGCGCGGGCTGGGCTACATGCTGGAAGACGCACAGGACGACAGCGCCTCGTGATCAGTGGACCACCCAGCCTGCGCCGGCGCCTGCTCGCCTTCCTCGCGCTGCCGATGCTGGGCCTGCTCATCTTCAACACGCTCCTGGCCTACTACGTTGCGCTGGACTATTCCAACCGCATCCACGACCGCAACCTGATCGACGACACGCATTCGTTCGCCCAGATGCTGAGCACCATGCCGGTGACCAGCGACCTGTCGCCACAGGCGCGCTTCCTGATCGAGTACGACCCGGACGGCCATCGCTATTTCAACGTCGACAGCAGCCGCAAGGGCACCCTCAGCGGCAACGCCGACTTCAGCCCCTATGCCCCCTCGCAGGACTGCACCGGCGTGCATCCGGCGCTGTATGACGGCAACCTCAACGGCCAGCAGGTCCGCATGGCCACCGTCTGCACGCAGGCGATGAACGACCCGCAGGACCAGCTGGCGGTGACCGTGGCCGAGAGCATGGCCGACCGCCGCCAGCGCGCACGTGAGATCCTGATGATCATCATTCCGCTGATGACCATGCTGGCGCTGGGTACCGCGGCACTGGTCTGGTTCGGCGTGACCTACGGCCTGCGCATCCTGACCCCGCTGAGGACACGCCTGGCGCAGCGCCGTGGCGAACTGGCACCGATCTCCGATGCCGACGTGCCGGAAGAAATCCAGCCGCTGATCAGCACCATCGACGATCTGTTCGCCCGCCAAGCGGAAATGATCACCCTGCAGAACCGCTTCATCGCCGATGCCGCGCACCAGCTGCGCTCGCCACTGGCGGGCATGGCCCTGCACGTGGACCAGGCGCTGGCACATGGTGATCCGGACACCGTGCGTGAGGCGCTGCAGCACATCCGCCGTCTCAACCAGCGCACCGCACGGGTCAGCACCCAGCTGCTGGCACTGAGCCGGGCGCAGACCGTGCCCGATACCGTGGAAGCATTGAACCTGTGCGAGCTGGTGCCGCAGTGGGTCGGCATGCGTGTACCGGAAGCGATCCGCGATGGCACCGACCTCGGCTACCGTGGCAGCAGCCAACCGCTGCGCGTGCTCGGCAATGGCGCCCTGCTGCAGGAGGCGCTGGACAACCTGATCGACAATGCCCTGCGCTATGGCGGTCGCGGCGCCACCGTCACGGTCGGCGTGCAGGCGCTGGACGACAACGATGTTGAGCTTTACGTGGAAGACAACGGCCCGGGCGTGCCCGAGGATGTGATGCCACGGCTGGGCGAGCGTTTCTTCCGTGCCCCGGGCACCACGGCCAGTGGCACCGGCCTCGGCCTGGCCATTGCCCACGAGGCGGTGGAGCACTTCGGGGGGCGCTTGGGCTTCCTGAACCGAGCCGGTGGCGGGCTGAAGGTCACCATCACGCTGCCGCTGCTGAAGGCCCCCTGACCCGGTCCGGGGCGCTGAAAGGCTGGTGAAAATCGCGCTTGCGATCCTGACCATCCCCACTGCCGCCCCGGAGCCGCCAGGTGACCGAAACGCACGACTTCTTCCTTCCCGGTGGCCCGCAAGGCGTGCTGCTGGTTCACGGCCTGACCGGCACGCCAGCGGAAATGCGCATGCTGGGCAAGGGCCTGAACAATGCCGGTTTCACCGTGCACGGGGTGCAGCTGCCCGGCCATTGCGGCAGCGTCGACGACCTGCTCGCGACCACCTGGGAACAGTGGTACCAGGGCGTGGAAGATGCAGCTGCAACCCTGCGCGGCAAGGTCGACCAGCTGTTCGTCGGTGGCCTGTCGATGGGCGCGGTGCTGTCGCTGGCATTGGCGGCGCGCCGGCCGGAATGGATTTCCGGCGTGGGCGTGTACGGCGCCACGTTCCGCTACGACGGCTGGAACATTCCGGCCGTGGCCCGCTTTTCGTTCCTGTTGCCGTGGTTCAAGCGCTTCAACATCGGCCGCGACCGCATGTTCATGGAAGAGCCGCCTTATGGCCTGCGCGACGAGCGCCTGCGTGCGCAGGTCAGCGCTGCCATGTTGTCGGGTGACAGCGCAGCGGCCGGCCTGCCGGGCAACCCCTGGCACGCCCTGGCCGAGATGCGCGCCCTGAGCAACTGGACCCGCCGCCACCTGCACCAGGTCACCGCCCCCTGCCTGGTGATGCACGCCCGCGAGGACGACGTGGCCAGCATGGGCAACGCCGAACTGGTGATGTCGCGGGTCAGCGGCCCGAAGGAACTGGTGGTGCTGGAAGACAGCTACCACATGATCACCATTGATCGCGAACGCCGCGATGTGATCCGTCGCAGCGCGCGCTTCTTCAGCGAGATCGGTGAACGCAGCGGCATCCTCAAGGCGGTGGCCTGAAATGGGGTCACTTGCCACGCTGCTGTGGCTGGTCAACGTAGTGCTCGACACCGGCGGCCAACTTGCGTTCAAGGCTGCCGCCAGCGACCCCAATGAAGCAGAGGGACTGCAGCGCTGGAAGCACATGCTCAGCCGGCCCTGGCTGTGGTTGGGAATCGCCTGCTATGTGCTCGAATTCGTTGCATGGATCGCGTTCCTGTCACTGGTGCCGCTGTCCAAGGGCGTGCTGCTCGGCTCGATCAACATCGTCGCGCTGATGATCGCCGGTCGTTTCCTGTTCCGCGAGAAGCTCACGCCGCTGCGGGTGACCGGCATGCTGCTGGTCACCGCGGGCGTGGCGGTGGTGGGGGCCGGCTCATGAGGCGCCTGTATGTGATCGGTTTCCCGCTGCTGATGGCCTTCGACACGCTTGCCCAGCTGTGCTTCAAATACGCTGGTGATGCCGCGCTGCCGGTCGAAGCCAATACCGCCTGGCTGCTCCGCGTGCTGTCACAGCCCTGGGTGTATGGCGCGATCCTCGGCTACGTGGGAGCGTTCTTCACCTGGATGAGCCTGCTGCGCCACGCGCCGATCGGCCCCGCCTTCGCTGCATCGCACCTGGAAGTGATCAGCGTGCTGCTGCTGTCGGCGTGGTTGTTGAATGAACCTTTGACCCTGCATCATCTGCTCGGTGCAGTACTGATCGTGGCCGGCATCGTCTGTCTCGGCCGTGCCGAAGCGGATGACCCGCACAGCCCCACCGAAGCCACGACGTGAGCGCATTGCGATGAGCCTGTTCGCGCGCGAACTGCCGCCTACCGCTGGCCTGCCGATGCAGGCCAGCGACTTCCTGCCCGGTGGTGGCGACCTGCGCGAAATCCTGGCCAACCAGCTCGGCACACCACCGCTGCAGCTGACCTGTTCCGGCACCCACGCGCTGCTGATCGCGCTGCGCACGCTGCGCAGACGCGCGCCCCGGCGCGATACCGTGATCATGCCGGCCTATACCTGCCCGCTGGTACCGATCGCGGTGCACAGTCTGGGCCTGCGCGTGCAGCTGTGCGACACCCGGCGCGGTCATTTCGACTTCGACCCCGGCCAGCTCAAGCGGCTCACCGATGCGCGCACGCTTGCGATCCTGCCGACCCACCTTGGCGGGCGCATTGCCGAAGTGGAACAGGTCAACGAAGTGGCACGCGGCGCTGGCGCCTGGGTGATCGAGGATGCCGCACAGGCGCTGGGTGCGCGGGTCGGCAACAGCAGTGTCGGCCTGCGTGGCGACATTGGTTTCTTCAGTCTCGCCGCCGGTAAAGGGCTGAGCCTGCATGAAGGTGGGCTGCTGGTCAGCCGTGACGAAGAGCTGCGTGCGGCGCTGGCCGAGCATGCCGCCGAACAGACGCGTTCCAGCCTGCGCTGGGAGCTGCTGCGCAGTGTGCAACTGCTCGGCCTCGCCGCCTGCTATCGCCCTTCGCTGCTGTCGCTGGTATACGGCAATCCGCTGCGCAGCGCACTGCAACGCGGCGATCTGGAAGAGGCGGTCGGTGACATTTTCCCGCTGGACATCCCGCAGCACCGTGTCAGCCAGTGGCGGCAGAACATCGGCGCCCACGCCGCGCGACGCCTGCCTGCGTTCCTGCAGGCCGGTCGACTGCGCGCCCTGCAACTACGGGTACAGCTGGCGCAGCTGCCGGCGGTGGACGTGGTGGACGGCCTTGCCGGTAGCGGCGGCACCTGGCCGATGCTGATGCTGCTGCTTCCCAGCCAGCAGGCACGCGACGCCGCGCTGGAACATCTGTGGCCGCGCGGGCTCGGGGTCAGCCGCATGTTCATCCATGCCCTGCCCGACTATGCCTACCTGCGTGGCATCGTGCCGCAGGACGACATGCCCAACGCACGAGACTTCGCTGCACGCATGCTGACCCTTGGCAACAGCGCCTGGCAGACCCGCGAAGATACCGCCGAAATCCTGCAGGTGCTGGCCCGGGCCTGACCTGGAAACGCAGGGACCGAGTGCGTTTCCGGCATTCATTCCTGCACTTTTCTGAACGCTTTCCCCGCCGTGGCGTGAAGGCTTTCAACAGGAAAGGAACGAGAAAGGCTGCCTGCCTACATTGAGCCTGCCCCGGCATCGTGCCGGACGTTTCTTTCATCGACGGACCTGCCCATGCACTGGAGCATCCTGTGTGACTTCGACGGCACCATCAGCCTCGAAGATGTCATCGACTCGCTGCTGGAGAAGTACGGCCAGCCGGGATGGCAAGACCTGGAAGATCAGTGGAAAGCCGGCCGGATCGGCTCGCGTGAATGCATGCAGGGCCAGGTCAGGCTGCTGAAGCTGGACCCGGCCACGCTCGACGCGCACCTGGACCAGGTACAGATCGATCCGGGCTTCGCCGCCTTTGTCAGCCGCGCCGAACAACTGGGCGTGCCGCTGCGCATCGTCAGTGATGGCCTGGACTATGCGATCCACCGCATCCTCGCCAACCACGGCCTGTCGCGACTGCCGGTGGTGGCCAACCACCTGCGCTGGTGCGATGACCACTGGGAACTGGAATCGCCCTACCAGGCCGAAGGTTGCCGCAGTGGCACCTGCAAGTGCACCTGCGCCGCGCAGGCGCGCGCCAACGAAGCACCGCGCGTGCTGATGATCGGCGATGGCAGCTCGGACTTCTGCGTCTCTGAAGACGCCGACTTCGTGTTCGCCAAGCGCCGCCTGATCACCCACTGCACCCATGCCGGCATCGAGCATGCCGCCATCGGTACCTTCCACGAT
Source organism: Stenotrophomonas maltophilia (assembly GCF_004684085.1). GTDB lineage: Bacteria > Pseudomonadota > Gammaproteobacteria > Xanthomonadales > Xanthomonadaceae > Stenotrophomonas > Stenotrophomonas maltophilia_AS. The sequence continues at coordinate 349,583 of NZ_SRHZ01000024.1, read as the reverse complement.
GCAATCGCACTGCTGCCGCGCTTGCTCGATGGCAGCCTGCTGCATCCACGTCATTTCGACGCCAGCCCGCAGCCCGCCGTACTGCCCCTGCTGCTGGCCACCGCCTGAGCACTCCCTTCCAGGCACGCCCCTGTTGCCCCTTTCGAACGTCCTTCACGGAACCGAACTGCATGAACATATTTGACAAGAACGCCGACGCCGCTGCCTCCGATGCGCAGCTGCTGGCCGACGAAGCCCGCTACAGCTCCTTCGGCGACACCGTCCACTACGTCGACCCGCCGAAGATCTTCCAGCGCGGCGAAGGCAGCTACATGTTCGACGGTGCGGGCGTGCCCTACCTCGACCTGCAGATGTGGTACTCGGCCTGCAACTTCGGCTACAGCAACAAGCGCCTGAACGACGCACTGAAGGACCAGATCGACACGCTGCCGCAGGTCGCCAGCCAGTACCTGCACCCGACCCGCGTGCAGCTGGCCAAGACCATTGCGGTGGACATGCACGAGAAGTTCGGCCTCGACGGCCGCGTGCACTTCAACGTTGGCGGTGCGCAGGCCATTGAAGACTCGCTGAAGATCGTGCGCAACGCGCGCGGCGGCAAGAGCCTGATGTTCGCCTTCGAGGGCGGCTACCACGGCCGCACCCTGGGCGCGTCGTCGATCACCTCCAGCTACCGCTACCGCCGCCGCTACGGTCACTTCGGCGAGCGTGCGATGTTCATTCCGTTCCCGTACCCGTTCCGTCGTCCGAAGGGCATGACCCCGGAAGAGTATTCCGACCACTGCGTGTGGCAGTTCGAGCGCCTGTTCGAAAGCGAATACAACGGCGTGTGGGATCCCAAGGTCGGCCAGGCCGAGTACGCCGCGTTCTACGTCGAGCCGATCCAGGGCACCGGTGGCTACGTCATCCCGCCGCGCAACTTCTTCACCGGCCTCAAGCGCGTGCTGGACAAGTACGGCATCCTGATGGTCGTCGATGAAATCCAGATGGGCTTCTGGCGCACCGGCAAGCTGTGGGCCATCGAGCACTTCGGCGTGACCCCGGACGTGCTGGTGTTCGGCAAGGCGCTGACCAACGGCCTGAACCCGCTGTCGGGCCTGTGGGCGCGCGAAGAACTGATCAACCCGACCGTGTTCCCGCCGGGCTCCACCCATTCCACCTTCAACTCCAACCCGCTGGGCACCCGCCTGGGCCTGGAAGTGCTGAAGCTGGGCAAGGAAATGGATTACGAGCGCACCGTGCCGGAAAAGGGCGCGTACTTCCTCGACGGCCTGCGTGGCCTGCAGAAGCGCCATCCGGAAATCGGCGACGTCGACGGCCTGGGCCTGGCCCTGCGCGCGGAAATCTGCCAGACCGACGGCTACACCCCGAACAAGGAACTGCTGGACCGCATGGTCGACATCGGCCTGGCCGGTGACCTGCTGCACGACGGCAAGCGCATGGGCCTCGTGCTGGACGTGGGTGGCTGGTACAAGAACGTGATCACCTTCGCCCCGTCGCTGGACATCAGCTACGAAGAGATCGACCTGGCGATCATCCTGCTCGACCAGGCGCTGACCAAGGCCAAGGGCTGACGTCGATGCGCTGCCGGTTCCCGTGCCGATGGAAATGACGTCACGCGCATCCAGCACTTCGCTGGAACCGGCCGCGCTGCTGGAGGGCTTCCTGGCCCACCCGCCGCTCGGATTCGAGGCAGGCCGGCTTCCCAGCGGCCTGCCGACCTTCCGTGCACCGCTGGACCTGACCACCACGATGGACGACGAACTGCGCGGCAAGCTGCTCGGCCTGCCGCTGTCGCGCCTGTGGCGGCCGTGGGTCACCTGGCAGACCCGCTTCGTCGGTGCCACCAGCACCGAGTACGCCCCGCTGCCGGCACACGTCGCGCCAGAGGCGCTGGCCGAGGACGTGACGCGTCACGCGATCGGCGATACCCGGCTGCTGGTGGTCAAGGACCTGGCGATCGATTCACCGCTGTTGGACGACGCGGCCAATGCGCACAGCAACGCCTTCCTGCAGGCGCTGCTGGCACGCGGTTTCATCGAACTGGAAGGCATGCCACTGGCCTGGGTGGCGATCGATTTCGATTCGCTCGATGGCTATCTCGGCCGCCTGTCGTCCTCGCGCCGCAAGAACATCCGGCGCAAGCTGCGCTCGCGTGATGAGCTGCAGATCGACTGCATCGCCACCGGTGATCCGGCCCTGGCTGATCCGCAGCTGCAGGCCGAACTGTACGCGCTGTACCTGGGCGTGTACGCGCAGAGCGCAGTGCATTTCGACCAGCTCGACCTGCCCTACTTCCAGCATCTTCTGGCCGACAGCCAGGGCCAGGGACGGATGTTCCTGTACCGCCACCAGGGCCAGCTGATCGGCTGGAACCTGTGCTACATCCACGCCGGAAAGCTGGTGGACAAATACATCGGCCTGGCCTATCCGCAATCACGCGAGCACAACCTGTACGCGGTGAGCTGGATGCACAACCTCGAATACGCGCTGCAGCACGGCCTCAGCCACTACGTGGCCGGCTGGACCGATTCGCGGATCAAGGCCGAGCTGGGCGCCCGCTTCACCTCCACCCGGCATGCGATCCACGCCCGCTCCCCGCTGCTGCGCGCCGCCCTGCGCAGGCTGGCGCCGTACCTGCAGGGCGAACCTGATGGAGGCGGTTGAACGATGCCGTTGCGTTCCCCGCTGATCCTGGACCTGGACGGTGGCGTGCTGCCGCTGCCACAGGCGCAGACCCTGGCCCTGCCGCAGTGGCACGATCCACTGCGCTTCGCCTGCAGCAATGCCACCCTGAACCGTTTCGCGGCTGAAGTGCTGGCACCACTGCCCACCCAGCTCGGTACGGTCATGCTGGGCAGTGGCGACTTCCATCATCTCAGCCTGCCGCTGCTGCAGCGCATGCGTGGCCAGGCCCCGTTCCAGCTGGTGGTGCTGGACAACCATCCGGACAACATGCGTTTCCCGTTCGGCATGCATTGCGGTTCGTGGGTGAACGCCGCCAGCAAGCTGCCGCAGGTCTCGCACATCCACGTGCTCGGCATCACCTCCAGCGACATCGGCCTCGGCCATGCCTGGGAAAACCACTGGCGGCCGCTGATGGGCGGGCGCCTGACCTACTGGTGCATGGATGTGGACGTGGGCTGGGGCCATCGCCTCGGCATGGGCCGTGCGTTCCGGCGGTTCGAGCACCCGGAGGCACTGGTCGCCGCGTTCGCCGCCGAGCAGGCCAAGTCGCCGCAGCCGACCTATCTGTCGATCGACAAGGATGTGTTCGCCGAAGACGTCGCCCGCAGCAACTGGGACCAGGGCCATTTCCAGCTGGAAGACGCGCTGGTGGTGATCGAAGCACTGCGCGCCGGCGGCCTGGTTGGCAGTGACATCACCGGCGAAGTGTCGCTGGCCCACTACCAGAGCCGTTTCAAGCGCTGGCTGTCGTCGCTGGATGGCCAGCCTGACGTCAGCGCCGAGGATCTGCCGGTCTGGCAGGCGCGGCACCAGCAGGTGAACCGCGAACTGCTGGCCGCGATGGCCGCGGTGCCAACGGCCTGCTGACCACCTCGGTAGTGCCGGCCGCTGGCCGGCAACCTCATCGTTCCCAGGCTCACGAGGATGCCGGCCAGCGGCCGGCACTACACTGGGCTCCTACCCCAGGAGCCCTCGCCATGGCCCAGACCGTCATCCCGCAACTGCGCATGCGCCACGCCGACACCACGCTGCCGTTCTACGTGCAGGGGCTGGGTTTCGTGGTCGACTGGGAACACCGCTTCGAACCCGGCTTCCCGCTGTTCGTCCAGCTCACCCGCGACGGCCAGACGATCTTTCTCACCGAACACAGCGGCGACTGCGAGGTGGGCGGCGCGGTGTACTTCATCGTCGACGATGTTGACAGCCTGCACCGCGCCTTCAGCGCGGCCAACGTGCCGATCGAGCAGCCCCCGCATGACACCGAATGGGGCAGCCGCGAAATGCTGCTGCGCGACCCGGACGGCAACCGCCTGCGCTTCGCCACCGACGCCAGCTGAACCACGCGGCCTTGAGTGGAATATACGAAACATATACGATTCGTATATAAGCTCATCCAGGACCACCCATGGGCATCGTCAACATCGATGACACCCTGCACGACCAGCTGCGCCGTGCCTGCACCGTCTCCAGCCGCTCGATCAACGCCCAGGCCAACTTCTGGATCCGGGTCGGCATGCTGTGCGAGCTGAACCCCACGCTGAGCTTCCAGGACATCGTCGCCAGCGAACTGCGCGCGGCCGGCGTGCAGCCGCCGCTGCTGCCGCCGGGTCAGGTCTGAGTCGATGGCGATCATCAAGCGCCCGGATGAGATCGCGCTGATGGCCGAGTCGGGTCGCCTGCTGGCGCAGGTGTTCGCCGCACTCGACCGACTGCCGCTGCAGGGCCGCAGCACGATGGAGATCAACGACTTCGTCGAGCGCATGATTGTCGATGAACTGCAGGCGCGGCCGGCCAGCAAGGGCCAGTACGGTTTCCCGTACGTGCTCAATACCTCGATCGACAGCGTCATCTGCCACGGCGTGCCCAGCACCACCGACGTGCTGCACGACGGTCAGATCGTCAACCTCGACATCACCCTGGAGAAGAACGGCTACATCGCCGACTCCAGCACCACCTATCTTGTCGGCGACGTGGACTACGCCGCGCGCAGGCTGGTGCAGACCACCTACCAGGCGATGTGGAAAGGCATCGCCGCGGTGCGCCCCGGCGCGCGCCTGGGCGATATCGGCCATGCCATCGCCCGTCATGCGCGCAGCCACGGCTACAGCGTGGTGAAGGAATACTGCGGCCACGGCATCGGCCAGGAGATGCACGAGGAGCCACAGATCCTGCACTACGGCCATCCCAACACCGGCAGGGTGCTGGAAGAAGGCATGGTGTTCACCATCGAGCCGATGCTCAACCAGGGCAAGCCGGCCATCCGCCAGCAGCCGGACGAATGGCCGGTGTACACACGCGACGGCAAGCTGTCGGCGCAGTTCGAGCACACCGTGGCGGTCACTCGCAGCGGCGTGCGCGTGCTGACCCTGCGCCCTGGCGAGACGCCGTTGTGCGCCATCGACCGGATGGCGACCGGCTGACCTCAGCACCTCCGCGCCTTGATGTCCCTCTTGCATGACGTGCGACATCTGTCGCACACTCACGACATCAATCACACGCCCAGGTCTGACCATGCCCCGCGTCCCAACACCTTCGAACGCCGAACTGGAGTTGTTGAAGTGCCTGTGGCGCGACGGCGCCTGCAGCGCGCGTGAACTGCACAATGCGGCAGCTGCCGCACTGGACTGGTCGTACTCGTCCACGCGCAAGACGCTGGAACGGATGGTCGACAAGGGGCTGGTGAAAGAGGGCAGCCAGCATGGCCTGAATGTCTACAGTGCCAAGGTCGGCAAGGTAGCCACACTGGCCGCACTCAGTGCCGACTTCGCCCGTCGCGTGCTGGAGATCGACGGGCCGCTGCCGACCCAGGCATTCGCCGAAAGCCGCCTGCTGAGCGACAAGGAAATCGAGCAACTGCAGGCGCTGCTGCTCCAGGATGACGAGGACCAGCCATGAGCCTGTCATCAACCGCGCCGTGGATGATCAGCCTCGCTGCGAGTCTGCTGGGGGCTGGTCTGGTCTGGTACGGCGCGCAATTGCTGCAGCGGCTGCTCAGCCTTTCACATGCGTCGGCACGCTTCTGGCTGGGGGCGTGGTTGTGTGCTGTGCTGCCCCCCTTGCTTGCGCTGTTGCTGCCGGTGCAGGCGGCACCGTTGCATGAACTGGCCAGCGCATTGCCTGTTGCGCTGGACAGCGGTACCGGCGTACTGCGGCCTGTGCAACAACTGCCTGCACTCGCGGCGACCGAGCCATTGATGGCCTGGCTGACGCCCCTGCTGCTGACTGTCTATATCGCAGGGGTCATGCTGGCTCTCGTTCGTTGGGCGTTGGCCAGCCGCCGTCTGCGAGCCCTGCTACGCCGCAGCCACCCGCTGCAGACTGCGCAGTTGCCTGGCCCGCAATCGCGCCACGCTGTGCAGGGGCTGCAGCAGGAAGGCGTCGCGTTGCGCATTGTAGAAGGCAGCGGCACGCCGTTCGCCCTGTGCAGGCCGCAGCCGCAGATCATCCTGCCCACGGCATGCCTGGCCCTGCCGGATCGTACGCTTCGCCTGGTCATCGGCCACGAGGCAGCCCACCTGCTGCGCCGCGACCCCCAGCGCGCTGCGCTGATGCGGTTTGTTGGTGCGCTGTACTGGTTCAATCCCTTCGTTCGACGCATTGCCGCGCGCATGCAACTGGCCGCCGAACTGCAATGCGATGCGCGAGCACTGGCCGAGGGTGGCGCCGCCAACGACGGCCGTCTGCTGGCCCACGCCTATGTCCAGACACTTCGCTACGCGACGGCAGTGCAACCGGCCAGCGCCCTCACCCATCGCGACCTCGGCGGCCACCAGGTGCGCCTGCAGCACATGCTGAAGGGTGATGACGGTCGCCGCCCAGGCATTACCAGCATCCTGCTGCTGCTCGCACTGGGCTCTGCCTGCACAGTCGGCGTGGCCACCGTACAGGCAACCGTGGTGGCAGCACCGACGCCCGCGACGCTGCCACTCCCCACCGCGTCGGTAACACTGGTGGAAGCCACGCTGCCACCTCCGTCATTCTTCATGCCACTGTCCAATGCGCGGGTCACCAGCGTGTTCGGGCACGTCGCCGACTTCCGCCAGAGCGCCCATCACGGTACCGACTTCGCCGCGCGCCGTGGCACCGCCGTGCTCGCCCCCGCCGACGGCACCGTGATCGCCGCCACGCACGCCTATCCCGATGGTGCGAACTACGGCACGGTTGTCGTGATTGATCACGGCGGTGGCTGGCAGTCGCTGTTTGCACACCTGCAGGACTTCGCAGTACAGCCAGGCCAGCAGGTGCGCAGGGGCGATCCCATCGCCCGCAGCGGCAACACCGGGCGCACCACCGGCCCACACCTGCACATGGAACTGCTGCGCAACGGAACACGAGTGGACCCGCAGCACTGGCTGCAGTAATGCGCTGACCGGCGCGCCGCCGCTCACCTCTACGCATCGTTTCGATTCCCGGCCGCGGGAGGACCTGCTGCGGCCGGCTATCACGCCATGACAAAGGAACTGCACACCAATGCAACGATCTTCGTCCTCCTCGACAACGGTGCGTTCGCGCGCCAGGGTATGGCTCACCATCGGCTGTCTGACGGGATCAACGACCGCAGCGGCGGCTCCGCCAACGACACCGGCGCCTCCGATCACGACCGACCTGGACACAGTGCAGGTCCAGGCCGGACGCTACGATGCCCGCCGTGACGACACCGCCAGCCGCATTGTTGTGGACCACGATACGTTGCAGCGACACGGCGATACCGACCTGCTGGAGGCACTCAAGCGCCTACCAGGCGTCAGCGTTTCCAGCGGCGCACCAGGCCGCCCGGGCACCGTGTCACTACGCGGCCTGGGCGCGGGCTACACGCAGATCCTGTTGAACGGCCAACGCACACCCGCCGGTTTCAGCCTGGACTCACTGGCCACCGATCTGATCGAGCGCGTCGAAATCCTGCGCGCGCCCTCCGCTGATCAGGGCATGGGTGCCATCGCCGGCACACTCAACATCGTCACCCGTGCACCGGTTGCAAAAGACAGTCAACGACTGACGGTTTCCTGGACGGATACCCAAGGGCGCATGACCCCATCAGCAAGCTGGCGTCAGGCCCGCTCCAACCTTGATCGTGATGTTTCACTGACCGCCACGGCAACCGCCCGCGCATTCCTGGTGGAGGAACGCAGCAGAGAAGACGCTTGGGACGGTGTTGGTGCGCCGTTGCTGCATCGACAATCGCGCCTGCGTGCCACCGGCCAACGCGACAGCGTTTCGCTCTCGCCCTCACTGACGTTCAGAACCAGCGATGACACCACCCTTTCGCTGCAGGCCCTGCTGGACGCGTCCGACTTCCGTCGCGACATGTCCATTGATTGGGACACACTGCGGGGTCCGCCGCTACGCACTCCCCATTACCGGCAGCGCACGCACCTGCGTCTTGACCAGGGCCAGGTCAGCGCAGAGTGGGAGAAAAAACTGTCGGATGGAGGCAGCCTGAACCTGCGCCTGGCAATGGACGGAAACCGGGAGGACTACCGCTTTCGCGAACAAGGACAGGATGAGGCACAGCAGGATAATCTTTTCGATCGCACCGATGCGAAGCTGCACGTGCTGGGCGGCACCACCCGCGTGAAGTGGACCCTGCCGGCGTGGGGCCGCCATACACTGCAGGTCGGTGCCGAAAGCAGCATGGACTCGCGGCGTGAATCCCGAGTGCAGCAAGTGCATTCTTCTCCCAGCGAACCGTCAACGGTCAGCGACCTCTTCTTCGATGCGCGGCTGCATCGCATGGCGCTGTACGCGCAGGATGAGTTTCCCTGGGGCGCGCGCAGTGCCTTCTACGTCGGTGGCCGCTGGGAACAACTGCAGACCCGCAGCGAAGGTCGGAATTTTGCCACGACGCGTCACCGTGCCAGCGTGTTCACGCCGGTCCTGCAGGGCCTGTGGAAGCGTGCAAAGGGCAAGGACCAGCTACGGGTCTCATTGAGCCGCAGCTTCCGCGCACCAGCACTGCGCTCGCTGGTCCCACGTCCGTACACCTCTACCAACAACCGCCCCCTGAACCCCGACGAGATCGGCAATCCATCGCTGCGTCCGGAACTGGCGTGGGGTCTGGATGCGGCCTGGGAAATGCACGGCAGTGAAGGAACGCAAGGAAGCATCGGCGGCTACCTGCGCCGCATCGACGCACCGATCCGCAATGAAACGGTGCTACGTGACGGGCGCTGGGTATCAACGCCGGTCAACGGTACCCGCGCCATGGCCTGGGGAATCGAGATGGATGGCAGGATGCCGCTGGCACGCCTGTACCGTGGAGGGCCGGATATCGAGCTGCGCGGCAACGCCACCTGGAACCACTCCCGGGTCAGGGATGTTCCCGGGCCTGACAATCGGATTGAAGACCAAGTGCCATTCACCGCCAGCGCATCGCTCGATTACCGCATTTCATCGCGCTGGAGCAGCGGCCTGGCGTACACCCACCGCAGTGGAGGCAGAATACGCTACAGCCTGAGCGAGCTGGACATCACGGCCTATCGACGCGAGCTGGAGGCCTGGGCACAGTACGCAACCGAGCGGCACGGCAAGCTGCGCTTGACCGCCTCGAACCTGCTGGCGCAGGACATCGAGACCGGCCAGTGGCGTTTCGACGAAGGCGGATCACAGGTACTTCGCAACACCCGGCGTTCCGTGCCAAGTCTTCGCCTGCAATGGGAGCTTCCGCTGTGATCGGCCCATGCACGAAGTACCACTCAAGCGCGCTGTACCCGGCCGCGCGCTCATGGCGATAGCGGGCGCAACAGCAGCAGCGTGGCGAGGCAGAGCATGAAGACCGCAACACCTGCGTCCAGCACACGCCAGGCGCTCGGCCTGCGGAACACCGGCTGCAACAGGCGCGCGCCGTAGCCCAACATGCAGAACCAGGCCACGCTGGCGACGCAGGCACCGGCGGCGAAGGCCCAGCGCAGATCGCCCGGGTAGCGCGTGGACAGGCTGCCGAGCAGCACCACCGTGTCCAGATAGACATGCGGATTGAGCAGGGTGAAGGCCAGGCAGGTCAGCAGTACCTGACGTCCGCTGCCACCCTGCGATTCGGCGGCGGCCAATGCACTGCCCCCTCGCCAGGCCCGCAGCCCGGCCTGCAGGCCGTACCAGAGCAGGAAGGCAGCACCACCGAAGCGCAGCACCTGCAACAGCAATGGCCACTGCAGCACCAGCGCGCCCATGCCGCCGACGCCGGCCAGGATCAGCACGATGTCCGCACCGGCGCAGGCCGCCACCACCGTACCCACGTGGCGCTGCTGCAGGCCCTGGCGCAACACGAAGGCGTTCTGTGCGCCGATGGCGATGATCAGGCCGGCACCTGCGAACAGGCCGGCAGCGGTAGCAGCAATCCACATCAGGACAAGCCAGGCAGTGAGGGGACGCGCAGGGTGCGGCCAAGGGTCCGGTTAAGACAATCTGTTTTTTCTTTATCCTGTGCAGAAGAACTGAAGAGGCTTCCACGTGGACCTGGTACATCCGCAACTGACCGCGTTTACCGCGGTGCTGGAGGAAGGCAGCTTCGAGGCCGCCGCACGCCGCCTGTCGATCAGCCCGTCGGCGCTGTCACAACGGATCAAAGCCCTGGAGGATCGGCTTGGCCAGGTGCTGGTGGTACGCCAGGCACCTTGCCGCCCCACCACGGCCGGTGAAGCGCTGCTGCGCCGTGTGCGGCCGATGCAGGCGCTGGAAGCCGAGGCATTGGCCGAACTGCTGCCCGAACGCGGCAGCGACGCCGCACGCACGCCGATCCCGCTGGCGGTCAACGACGACTCGCTCGATACCTGGTTCGTGCCGGCCATCGCCGACCTGCACCAACGCCACGGCTACCTGTTCGATCTGCGCATGGACGATCAGGACCACACCCTGCAACTGCTACGCGATGGCAGCGTGCTCGGTGCGGTCACCGCCGAAAGCCGGCCGGTGAAAGGCTGCAACGTGCATCCGCTCGGCGCCATGCGCTACCACGCTATCGCCTCGCCCGGCTTCGCCCGCCAGTACTTCGGCGACGGCATGCAGGCCGCAGCATTGGCGCACGCCCCGATGCTGGTGTTCAACCGCAAGGATGAACTGCAATGGCGTTTCGTGCGGCGCCTCACCCGCGCGCGGCTGCAGCCGCCGTTACACTACCTGCCCTCCTCCACCGGTTTCGTCGAAGCTGCCGCGTGCGGACTCGGCTGGGGCATGGCCCCCGAAACGCTTGTCGCGCCCGCCGTCCGCGCCGGCCGCGTGGTGGTACTGGAACCCCACCGCTGGCTCGATGTGCCGTTGTACTGGCAGCATGCCGCCGTGCGCTCAAGCACGCTGCAGCACATCACCCAGGCGCTGCGCACTGCAGCCAGCGGCACCCTTCGCTGAGGACAATCCGATGACCGCAGACCCAGGCTTCACGCCGCGCGCACTACCGTTTGCGCACTTCTTCACCAATGGGACGGCATGGGCGTGATCGGCCGACGAACAAGGATGCACCGCGCAGCGGTCGGATTGGGCTTGGCCCTGCTGGTTGGCGTGCCCCCCGCAGCCCTCGCTCAGTCCGCCTCCGACACTCCAGCACTGGACTGGGAACAGGCACGGCAACGCCTGGAGCAGGTCTCCGATGCACTGGCCGCCGCCGATGCAGCGGTGCGCAACAAGCAGGACCTGCAGGAAGCCACCCGCCTGCTGCGCCTGCCGGAGATCACCGGCGAAGTGCGCCGCCTGCAGTTCCAGAAGACCCTCACCCTGCCACTGGGTTCACTGGCACCGGTGGCCGAGGCCTTTGGCATCGACTCGCCGCTGTCGTTCACCGAACGCGACTGGCGCACCCGCCCGGTGGTCACCGCGGTGCTGCCGCTGTACACCGGCGGCGTGATTCCGGCTGCACAACGTGCCGCCAGCGCCGCGCACGAACAGGCCAGCGCCGAGCGCGAAGCACAGCGCCAGTCGCTGACCGTGCAGCTGGCCCAGGCCTATTTCGGCCAGCGTCTGGCCGAGCAGGCGGTGGACGTGCGCCGCGATGTGCGTGATGGCCTCAACCGCCACCTGTCGGATGCGGAAAAGCTGGAGCGTGAGGGCTTCGCCACCCGTGCGCAGCGCCTGCAGGCCACCGTGGCCCGCGACAAGGCCGAACGCGAATACCAGAAGACGCTGAACGACCTGGCCACGCTGAAGGCCGCGCTGGCCACGCTGCTGCGCAGTGGTGGCGAAGTGCAGCCGGTATCGCCGCTGTTCGTGCAGCGCGTGCCGCTGGAACCGGTGGCCAGCTTCGAGCGCACCGCGCAGGCGCGCCAACCGCAGATCGCGCGGCTGCGTGCGATGGTGGCGCAGGCCGAACAGGGCGTACGCGTGCAGCAGGCCAAGCTGAAACCGCAGATCTTTGCCTTCGGCCAGTACGACTTCCGCCGCCGCGACGAGATGCTGACCGATCCGGACTGGGCGTTCGGCATCGGCCTGAAGTACACCTTCCTGTCGCCGAACTCGCGGCCGGCGCAGATCAGCGCGGCGCGCGCACAGCAGGACCAGGCCGAAGCCGGCCTGCGCGAAGCCGAGAACCAGGTTGCACTGGGCGTACGCAAGGCCTGGAACGAACTGGAAACCGCGCGCCAGCAGTACGTGCTGCTCGACAGCAGCATCGCCCAGGCACAGGAGAACCTGCGCCTGCAGGCGCTGGCGTTCCGCGAAGGCCAGGCCACCTCGCTGGATGTGATCGACGCGCGGCTCGGCCTTGGCGGCGCCCGTGTCGAGCGCGCGCAGGCCGCCTACCAATACGATATTGCGCTGGCACAGTTGCTGGAGATCAGTGGACAGATGGACCGTTTCGAGGAATTCCGGCGGCGTGCGGACGAGGTGATCGACCATGAGTGATGTGCTGCACGACGAAGCAACGACGCCCCCCGGCAAGCGCCGGCTGGGACCGATCCTGGTGGTGGTTCTGCTGATCGTGGTGGTGCTGGGTCTGTGGCTGGCCTGGCGCAGCCCGGCCGACCAGATCCAGGGCATGGCCGATGCGGACACCATCAACGTGGCCGCCAAGATCACCGCGCGCGTGGCCGAACTGAAGGTGCGCGAGGGCGACCGCGTGCAACCCGGGCAGGTGCTGTTCCTGCTCGACAGCCCCGAAGTGGCCGCCAAGGAACAGCAGGCGCACGGCGCGCTTGCAGCCGCTCAGGCGGTGGCGGACAAGGCCGACGAAGGCGCACGCAGCGAAGACATCCGCGCCGCCGAAGCGAACTGGAAGCGGGCCGAAGCCGGTGCGACGCTGGCTGAAGCCACCTACCAGCGCGTGCAGAACCTGTTCAACGAAGGGGTGATGACCCGGCAGAAGCGCGACGAAGCGCATGCCCAGGCCACCAGTTCGCGCGAACTGGCCCGCGCCGCCCGCGCGCAGTACGACATGGCGTTGGCCGGCGCCCGCGAGCAGGACAAGCGCGCCGCACAAGGCCAGGTGCAGCAGGCGCAGGGTGCGGTGGCCGAAGTCAACGCCGCGCGTGCCGAAGTGGAAGGGCGCGCGCCGATGGCCGGCGAAATCAACAAGCGCATGGCTGACCCGGGTGAACTGGTACCCGCCGGCTATCCAGTGTTCACCCTGGTCGACATCGACCGCATGTGGGTGGCGATGAACCTGCGCGAATCGCAGATGCAGGGCCTGAAGGTTGGTAGCAAGCTGCAGGGCAGCGTGCCGGCGCTCGGCGTGGACGGCGAGTTCGAGGTCTACTTCATCAACCCGGCCGGTGACTATGCAACCTGGCGTACTACCCGCCAGTCGTCCGGCTACGACGTCCGCAGCTTCGAGGTGCGGGTGCGCCCGGTACGCCGCATCGAGGGCTTCCGCCCCGGCATGAGCGTGCTGTTCGCATGGCCCCAGCACTGAACCCCGACCACGGCGGCGTCGCCGCCTGCTGGCGGCGCGAGCTTCGTTCGCTGCGCGGCAACCGCGCCGATCTGATGCTGGTCACCGCGCTGCCGCTGCTGATGCTGGTGGTGATGGCGTGGATGTTCACGCCCTCGGTGATGCGCGACATCCCGATCGCCGTGGTCGACCTCGACCACAGCAGCGACAGCCGCCTGCTGCTGCGCATGCTCGATGCCAGCCCGGGAGTGCGTATCGCCAGCCAGCCCGTGGACATGGAAGACGCGCGTTCGCAGCTGCGCAGCCTGGACGTGTTCGCCATCGTACTGGTGCCGCGTGATGTCACCCGGCAGGCGTTGCGTGGGCGCCAGGGCACGGTGTTCGCCTATTACAACGCCACCTACATGACCACCGGCCAGTCCGCCGCGCGCGATATCGGTGATGCGCTCTCGGCCTGGAACGCACGCCTGCTGCGCGAGCGCATCGGCCTGCAGGTCGGCCCGGGCAAGCTGCGTGCGGCACCGATCGCGGTGCAGTCGGACATCCTCTACAACCCGGCGCGGAGCTACGAGCTGTTCCTGCTGCCACTGATCTTCCCGGCAGTGTTGTCGCTGGTTCTGGCGCTTGCCGTGGCCGGCAGCCTCGGCCGCGAGATCCGCGACGGCACCCTGCCCGCCTGGTTGGGGCACACGCCATGGGCTGCGATTGCCGGCAAGGTTGCGCCGTACATCCTGCTGTTCTCGTTGTATGGCGCGCTCGGCATCGGTTACCTGGCCTGGCTGCGCGGCGACGGTGTGGCGGGAAGCGTGCTCCTGCTGCTGCTCGCACAACCTTTGTTCTATCTGGCCACCGCCGCCTACGCGTTGTTCTTCGTCGGCGTCACCCGTGACATGGGCACTGCGCTGTCCGCAGTCGGCCTCAGCATCGGCACTGCACTGGCGTTCTCCAGCGCCACCTTCCCGGTGCTGGATGGCCCCTTGTTCACCCGCATCTGGCATCAGCTGCTGCCACTCAGCGCCTACATCAAGCTGCAGACCCAGCAGCAGTTCATCGGTTCGCCGCTGCAGGTTTCGGTATGGCCGCTGGCCACGCTGTTGTTGATGGCGGTCGTGGCGGGTGGCATCGGCGGCCTGCGCCTTATCGCCTTCGCGCGCACGCCCGAGGCCGCGCAACCGGCGGGGGCCGACGCATGAGCGCACTCTGGCGCAGCCTGCGGCAGACCCTGATGGCGGTGCTGTGCGATCGCTATGCGATCGTGGTGATGGTCGGCGCGGTGATCCTGTACTCGTTCTTCTACCCGGCCGCATACCGCCACCAGGTGGCCGGCAACCTGCCGGTGCTGGTGGTGGACCAGGACCACAGCGCGACCAGCCGCGAACTGCTGCGCAAGCTCGATGCACTACGGGTTGCACGCGTGGTCGGGCAACCGGCCGACATCGACAGCGCGCGCCAGCAGCTGGAAGCCGGCCACGCCGAAGGCATCGTGCTGATCCCGGCCAACCTGGAACGCGACATCCTGCGCGGCCACCCGGCCAAGCTGGTGCTGCTCGGCAACGGCGCCTACCTGGGCCGTGCCAGCTGGGTGCTGGGCAGTGTGGCCGATGCACTGGGTGCGTTCGGGCGTGACGCTGTGGTCGGCCAGGCTGCCTTCATGGGCGCCCCGCAGGCACCGCCGGTCACCTTGGTGCAGCGCCCGCTTTACAACACCCAGGAAGGCTATGGCAGCGCCATCGTGCCCGGCGTGGCCGAGCTGATCGTGCACCAGACACTGTTGATGGGCATCGGCGTGCTGCTCGGCGGCCGCCGCCTCATACTTGGCCGCCGCCTGCGCTTCGACCTGCCAACGCTGGCCGGCATGGCGCTGGGCTTCGGCCTGATCGGCCTGTTCGGCCTGTTCTACTACGCGGGTTTCACCGCCTGGGTGCAGGACTATCCGCGTGGCGGCAACCCGCTGGGCCAGCTGCTGGGCGGCACCTTGTTCATCGCCGCCACAGTGGCGTTCGGCTTGTTCGTCGGCAGCTTCTTCCGCACCCGCGAGCGCGCCTTCCAGTACATCATCGCCACCTCCATCCCGCTGTTCTTCCTGGCCAACCTGTCCTGGCCTTCGGTGATGACGCCGCAACCGCTGGTCTGGCTGGCGCAGCTGTTGCCAACCACCTCGGGCATCAACCTGATGGTGCGCCTGAACCAGATGGACGCCAGCCTGGCCGAAGTCAGCCACGAACTGATCACCCTCACCGTCCTGCTGCTGCTCTACGGCAGCCTCGCCACCTGGCGCCTCCTCGCAGAAAAGGGGACGGAGGGGATTAAGTCGTAAGCGGCCGTTCCGGGGAATTACGACTTAATCCCCTCCGTCCCCTTTTTCCACAACGAGGAACGCCGGCACAGGGCCGGCGTTCGAGTACTGCGGTGTGGAAGGGCTGAGCGGTTCGCGCAATCAACGGTAGACGCGCTCGCAACGGCGTTCGACCACGCGATCACCGTTCTTCTGCTGGCTGTTGCCCTGGATCTGGCGGCCGGCAGCACCACCGGCTACGGCGCCGGCCACGGTGGCGAGCTTCTTGCCGTTGCCACCACCCACCTGGTTGCCCAGCAGGCCACCGATCACCGCGCCGGTGGCGGTACCGGCAATACGGTTGGGGTCGCGCGAATTGCGCTGCACTTCCACGTTCTTGCAGACCACACGGCTGCCATCATTGAACTTGCGTCCTTCATCGCGCGGTCCGTAGGTCTGCGCGCCCGCAACGGACGACGCCGCCAGCAGCGTGCCCAGCACAAGCAGTCGGGTCGAAGTCTTCATGGCCATCTCCTGAGGTCTGGTATGGCACGAGTGTCCTCCCGCCGTTGGCAACCGGAAGTGAAATGCGTGTGTCCGCCACTTCATCGGCCATCGCCCGTTCAGGAAGAAAATCCGCGCCCATCGCGATCAGCCATCGCGATGGGCGCCGTCTCCCTGCCGGCGTTCCAGTCCTGCTAGAACTCTTCCCAGCCGCCCGCATTGGCCGCCAGCGTCGGCTCGATGCGCGGTGAGAGCGACGCTGGCCGCCGAACCGGCGTGACCGTCGCAGCCACCGCCGCCAGGGCCGGGCGTACCGCTGCTGCTGCCGTGACTGCACCGGTACGGAACACCGATACCGCCTCGGCCAACAGGTTGGACTGTTCCTCCATCGAGCGTGCCGCAGCACTGGCCTCTTCCACCAGCGCGGCGTTCTGCTGGGTTGTCTCGTCCATCTGCACCACCGCTTGATTGACCTGCTCGATGCCCGAGCTCTGTTCCTGCGAAGCGGCGGAGATGTCGGCCATGATGTCGGTCACCCGCTGCACGGAGGCAACGATCTCACCCATCGTGGTGCCGGCCTGGCGCACCAGCGCTGATCCATCGGCAACCTTGCCGACCGAATCCTCGATCAGGCCCTTGATCTCCTTGGCGGCACCGGCCGAACGCTGCGCCAGCGTGCGCACCTCGCTGGCGACCACCGCAAAGCCCCTGCCCTGCTCACCGGCGCGCGCGGCTTCCACCGCTGCGTTCAAGGCCAGGATGTTGGTCTGGAACGCGATGCCGTCGATGACCGAGATGATCTCGGCGATCTTCTTCGACGACGCCTCGATGGCCGACATCGTCGTCACGACCTGGCCGACGACCTCGCCGCCCTGCGAGGCCACGCCATGCGCACCGATGGCGAGCTGGTTGGCCTGGCGTGCGTGCTCGGCATTCTGCTTCACGGTAGAGGTCAGTTCCTCCATCGACGCCGCTGTTTCTTCCAGGTTCGCCGCCTGCTGTTCGGTACGCCGCGACAGGTCGGTGTTGCCCGAAGCGATCTCGCCCGCCGCCAGATTGATGCTGGACGCACTGGCCTGGATGCGGCCGACGATCTGCTTGAGCTGATCGACCGTGGCATTGCAGTCATCACGCATGCGCGCGAACACCCCGTGGAAATCGCCCTCCATGCGCACGGTCAGATTGCCGCGTGAGATGGCCTGCAGCAGGGTGGACACCTGCACCAGGTTCTCGTCGGTGGTCTGCATCAGCCGGTTGAGCCCAGCCACCATGTCGCGGAAATCGTAGGAGAAACGATCCTCGTCGCCGCGCAGGCTGAAGTCGCCGGCTGCGGCCGCGGTTGCCAGCCGGCGGATCTCACTGTTGATCGCTGACAGGCTGCTCTTGGTCTCATCCATCGCCTGGGTGATCGCCGCCTTCTCGCCAGGCAGCGGATCCATGTCCACCGACAGATCACCGCGTGCGTAATGCTTCATCACCTCGATCAAGCGGTTCTGCACCTGCACGTGCGAGCCGACCAGCGCGTTGGTCTCGTGCACCATGCGTCCGTAGTCGCCGGGGAAGGCACTCTCGTCCATGCGGTAGCTGAGGCTGCCGGCATCGTGCTGGCGGGCAAGTTCGCCCTGGGCGGCCATCACTGCCTGCAACTGCGCCTGCATGCGCTGCATCGATCTCAGCAGCTGGGTCACCTCATCGTTGCCGGAGGCGTCGATGCTGCTGTCCAGTCGGCCACCGGCGATGCCGTCGGCCAGCTTCACCGCACCCTCCAGCGGCCGGGTCAGGCTGCGGGTGATCGCCCAGGCCGCCAACGTGCCCAGCAACAGGCTCAGTGCCCCGAACACGATCGACAAGGTACCGGTCCAGGCTTCAGTCGAGCGGTATTCCTCACGGCTGCGTTCGGTGAGCATTTCCTGATGCCGAAGCAGGGCCGAGATCGATTCATTCCAGGCGGTGGCCAGACCATGCTCGGCCAGCAGCTCCTTGGCCGCGCCGTCGAAATCACCGGCCTTCATGCGTTCATGCAGATGTTGGGTCGATGTATCGGTGGCCTTTCGCGCTGCGTCGATACGGGTCACCAGTGCATCGCCGGTGGCATCGCGCGGAATCTTGATATATCGGGCCCAGATGCCGTCGTAGGTCTTCGACAGTTCCTGTGCGCGCTGATAATCCTTATCAAAATCCTCGCCGCGCTTGATCACCATCAACCGGCGATGCATCAGCACCGCATTGTTGGTATCGAGCATGTCGTTCAACAGCCGCATCTTCACCATATTGACGTCCACCACTTTCTCGAACTGGGCGGATTTCAGCTGGTTTCCATAAAGCACGAGGCCGATGATGGCCATGATGAACAGCAGCAGTAGACCGAAACCGGCACCCAGCCGGAAACCCACACGAAGGTTGCGTAAGGCGAGCATCTCAATTCCCTTGATCATGGCCGTACGATCGATGGCGGCTCGGCCAAGGGAAACTTTATGGGCCTCGATTATTATATCGATCCAAAACTCTGGAACTGTGCAGACCGGCGTGAAAAGCAACAACGCTGCACCCCAAGAATGTCACGACATACTCACAAGATAATCCCACCCAAACTCCGCCCTTGATCATCACCGGTCATTCGCACCGGACAGAACCGTCCAGAATCCCGTGGAATCGTACCGATGGCGCGGAAGCCGATACAGTCGTCGCATGACCCTTATCCTGCAGATCGACGGCGCAGCCATCAGCGACATCACCAGCTTCTACGTGGAAATCAACCGGGTATTCATGGCTGGCGAAGATTGGCAACTGGGGCCAAGCCTGGACGCATTGGATGACCTGCTATGGGGTGACTACGGTGCACTCGCCGGTCATGCCTCCGCCACGGTGGTCTGGCGTGACATCGAACACAGCCGCCACGCACTGGGTCGCGAGACCACACGGGCGTGGCTGCGGTCTAAACTCGATCCGGCCGGCAGTTTCAACACCCCGACGGTCACGGACCAGCTGGCGGCGCTGGAACGGGGCCAGGGACAGACCTACTTCGAGATCGTGATGGAAATCTTCAACGGCCACCCGCAGGTGACTCTGGTCCTCGCTTGAGCGTGCGGCGACGACAACGCGTTTCGCTTCAGAGCTTCGCCAGGGCCTCGCCCAGCCGCTGCGGGAACGCGGCCTCGCTGGCCAGGTGCCACGCGCGCGCATTGGCGCCCAACCGGCTCCATTCCAGCTCATCCATGGCCAAGGCACGCTCGATCGCCTGTTCCAGCGCCGCTTCGTCCACGTGCCAGGTCCTGGACAGGTGGCAGGGCTGGCCCTCATGGGCCGCAACGGGAATGCCACGCGTGTCGTCGATCATCTGGTTCATCGGCGCGCCGTCGCAGGTGATCACCACCGCCGCACAGCTCATCGCCTCCACCAGATAATGGCCCCAGCCTTCAGTCTGCGACAGGCACAGGTGGAACGCGTGCTCGTTCTGCAGGCGTTGCACTTCCTGGTCGGGCAGGCGCTCTCGGACGATTCGCAGGTTCGTGGCACCGCCCTCGTCTTCGTCCGAAGGGCCGCCGCGCAGGATGGTCAGCAAGGGCCATTCCGGATGGCGCTTCCAGACCTCGACCAGCGTTGCCGTGCCTTTCATGCCACTGGTACCGGCCGCATGCAGGAAGCTGCGGGGCTTGCGCGGTACTGAAGGGTCATAACGGTCACGGCTGCAGAAACCGACTTCCAGCGCACGCAGCCCAAGTGCCGTGAAGATGCGCGTGGCCTCTTCGGTCTTGGTCAGCAACGCATCGAACCGCGGCAGGATGCGCAGGCTGCGTGCGGACACCCATTCCGGATTCGGGATCAACAGATTGACTTTGGCCAGTCCGAAGCTTGCCGGCCGGACATGTTCCAGCGAGATGTTGATGTCGAACCGGGACGGCGTGCGCCCCAGGCTCAGCCACGAGGCCAGCAGCCTACGCAGGCGCATCCGGCGGAGTTTCCAGGCACCACCGTTGCGCACCGCGTCCAGGCGGCTGACCGTCACCTTGTGCCCGAGCTGCTGCAACGAGCGCTCGATCACCTGGATGTCATGGGACAGGCCACGCTGGTTGTCGGCGGCCAACAGATGGATATGCGCCATCAGGAGGCGCTCCCTTCCCGGCGCAGGTCGCGCGCAGGCAAGGCGGTCGCCAGCATGAAGCCCAGCACCAGGTAGAAATAGAACGAATGCGGCATCGCCCGGTAGAACACGTTGTCCGTGAACGCCGAAAGCGCATAGACGATGACCACGGCAAGTCCTGCGGTAGCGATCATCGCGGTCATCTCATCGGCATGGCCGAGACGTCGTACGAAGTGGATGCCTGGCAGGATGAAGACCAGCAGCATGATCACCAACAACGGCACACCACCGGTCACCGCCGCTTCCAGGTATTCATTGTGCGGGTGGTTGTAGCGGTAGATCGAATCGGACACCTCGCCGCGGGCGATGCCCTCACGTGCATAGGTACCGAACTGGTTCAGGCCCACCCCCGCCACGGGATGCTCGGCGAAGGCGTCGACCGCCACGCCCCACATGGCGATGCGCTCGCGGACCGAGCCGACCTCGTTTTCCTGGTTGAAACCGGAGATCTCGCCGCTGACCTCACCGAAGCGTTGGATCACCTCGTGGTTCAACATCGAGGTGGCACCGGCCACGCCGATGACCAGGGCACCGACGAAGGCCAGCGCCCCGCGCCAGCGCCGCGTGCGCCGGACGTGCACGGCAATCACCATCAGCATGGCGGGAATGAAGGCCAGGATCGGCCCGCGGCTCTGCGCCAGGATCGAACCGTAGACCCCGACCGCGATGGCGATGCCATGCAGCCAGCGCTCGGCCGGATGGACGTTCGGCTGGATCAGCCGGATGACCGAGAACAGCGCCATGCACAGCGTGACCATGGCGAACTCGATGGCCGTCCACTCACCACCGCTGAAGCCATGTGCGCGTTCCATGCCCATCACGTGGTGCTGCACGATGCAGGAACCACCGAAGACCAAGGTGGACAACGCGAAGACCTTCCAGATCAGGCGCCAGTCCAGGGCGGTGGCGAACACTGCGGCCGTGCCCAGGTAGATCAGGGTCTGCGCGGGAAGGTCCAGTTCGTTCCAGCGCAGGCCATGCCAGCCGATGCTGTAGAAGGCGTAGGCCAGGCGCAGCAAGCAGACGATCACGATGAACCGCGCGATGCGGTAGCGCAGGCGGACATCCGGCTGGCGGCGGATCAGGACCACGCCGGTGACCAGCAGGACAAGCAGCAGCACCGCCTTCAGCAGGGTGAACGGTGCGGATCCAGCCAGCGGAACAATGGCGACCAGGATGCTGAGCAGGACGGTACGCCAGGTGTAACGAGGTTCGGCGGCCGTGCAGGCTGCAGTCATGCTTGTTCTTTCCATCAACGCCCGCCCGGGGATGAGCCGCCCCGGTTTCCATGGAGGCCGTTTGGCGGAAATCGCCGGGGCTGACACTACCGTGGGGGCCTACGGAAATCAACCAAACCACAGGTGCCTGGGCCGTTGGAGTTGGCGTGCAGACAGCCCCGCCCGGCGGCCCTGCCCGGAGCTCGGACGCTGCGGGTCATCGACCGGCCCAGGTCGCTACACTAACGGTCCTCCCGGCCATGCCTGCATGGCCACGCCCCGACGCCCTGCCAAGACGCGAAACGCCCCAAGTGACTGATACAAAAGACAACACCAGCAACGCCAAGGCGTCCAAGGAACACACCCCGCTGATGAAGCAGTTCTTCGCGGCCAAGTCCGACTATCCGGACCTGCTGCTGTTCTTCCGCATGGGCGACTTCTACGAACTGTTCTATGACGACGCGCGCAAAGCCGCACGCCTGCTCGACATCACCCTGACCCAGCGCGGCAGCTCCGGTGGCGCCCCCATCCCGATGGCCGGCGTACCGGTGCATGCCTATGAAGGCTACCTGGCACGGCTGGTGGCGCTGGGCGAATCGGTGGCGATCTGCGAACAGATCGGCGACCCGGCGCTGGCCAAGGGCCTGGTCGAACGCAAGGTGGTGCGTATCGTCACCCCCGGCACGGTCACCGACGAGGCGCTGCTGGATGAACGCCGCGACACCCTGCTGATGGCCCTGTCGCGCAGCAAGCAGGGCTACGGCCTGGCCTGGGCCGACCTGGCCGGCGGCCGCTTCCTGGTCAACGAAGTGGAAACCGACGACGCCCTGGAAGCCGAGCTGGCCCGCCTGGAACCGGCCGAGCTGCTGGTGCCCGACGAGGAGAACTGGCCGGAGTTCCTGCGCCAGCGCACCGGCGTACGCCGCCGCGCGCCGTGGCTGTTCGATGCCGACAGTGGCCGCCGACAGCTGCTGGCCTTCTTCAAACTGCATGACCTGAGTGGCTTCGGCATCGACGACAAGCCACGCGCCACGGGCGCGGCCGGCGCCCTGCTCGGCTATGTCGAGGAAACCCAGAAGCAGCGCCTGCCGCACCTGACCTCCATCTCGATGGAAACCGCCGGCGAAGCAATCGCGATGAACGCCGCCACCCGCCGCCATCTGGAACTGGACACGCGCGTGGACGGCGACACCCGCAATACCCTGCTGGGTGTGCTCGACAGCACGGTGACGCCGATGGGCGGCCGCCTGCTGCGGCGCTGGCTGCATCGCCCGCTGCGCCTGCGCGAGGTGCTGGTGCAGCGCCACCACGCGGTGGAAACGCTGATCGACCGTGGCAGCGATGCAGATATCCGCGAACAGTTCCGCCGACTCGGCGACCTCGAGCGCATCCTCACCCGGGTGGCGCTGCGCTCGGCGCGTCCGCGCGATTTCTCCACCCTGCGTGACGGTCTTGGCCTGCTGCCGGCGGTGCGCGAGGTGCTGGCGCCGCTGGATTCGCCGCGCCTGCAGGCGCTGCATGCCGCGCTGGGCGAACACGACGAGTGCGCGCAGCTGCTGGCCAGCGCCATCGCCGAAATGCCGCCGCTGAAGCTGAGCGACGGCGGCGTGCTGGCCGATGGCTTCGATGAAGAGCTGGACGAGCTGCGCCGCCTGTCCACCCATGCCGACCAGTTCCTGGTCGACCTGGAGCAGCGCGAGCGCGAGAGCAGCGGCATTGCCACCCTGAAGGTGGGCTACAACCGTGTGCACGGCTACTACATCGAAATCAGCAAGGGCCAGTCCGACCGCGCACCGGTGCACTACACCCGCCGCCAGACGCTGACCAATGCCGAGCGTTACATCACCGAAGAGCTGAAGGCCTTCGAGGACAAGGTGCTGTCCGCGCGCGACCGCTCGCTGTCGCGCGAGAAGTACCTGTACGAGCAGCTGCTGGATACCCTCGGCGGGCAGCTGGAGCCGCTGAAGCAGTGCGCTGCGGCGCTGAGTGAACTGGACGTGCTGGCGGCCTTCGCCGAACGCGCACAGGCGCTGGACTGGGCGCGCCCGGAACTGCAGGCCGAGCCCTGCCTGAAGATCGAGCGCGGCCGTCATCCGGTGGTCGAGGCAGTGCGCGAGCAGCCGTTCGAACCGAACGACCTGGACCTGCATCCGGACCGCCGCATGCTGGTCATCACCGGCCCGAACATGGGTGGTAAATCGACCTATATGCGGCAGAACGCGCTGATCGTGCTGCTGGCCCACATCGGCAGCTTCGTGCCGGCCCGCCGTGCGCTGATCGGCCCGATCGACCGCATCCTGACCCGCATCGGCGCCGGCGATGATCTGGCACGCGGGCAGTCCACCTTCATGGTCGAGATGGCCGAGACCAGCTACATCCTGCATCACGCCAGCGCCCATTCGCTGGTACTGATGGATGAGATCGGCCGTGGCACATCAACCTACGACGGCCTGGCGCTGGCCGACGCCGTAGCGCGTCACCTCGCCTACCAGAACCGCTGCTACACGCTGTTCGCCACCCACTACTTCGAGCTGACCGCGCTGGCCGACGAGCAGCACGAGGGCGGCCGCAGCGGCATCGCCAACGTGCACCTGGACGCGGTCGAGCACGGCGAGGCGCTGGTGTTCATGCACGCGGTGAAGGATGGCCCGGCCAACCGCAGCTTCGGCCTGCAGGTAGCGGCACTGGCCGGCCTGCCGCGCGCGACCGTGGCCCAGGCCCGCAGGCGCCTGGCCGAGCTGGAACAGCGCGGCGGAGACAGCCACGCTGCTGAACTGGCGCCGCAGGCTCTGGATGCCCCGCAGCAGTTCGGGCTGTTTGCTGCACCGTCGAACAAGGCACAGGAAGCGCTGGCAGCAATCGATCCGGACGAGCTGACCCCGAAGCAGGCGCTGGAAGCGCTGTACCGGCTGAAGGCGCTGTTGTAATCGCAGCGCACGCCCATGGCCTCCCGCGCAGTTGCGGGAGGCCGTTCGAAAGGCTCCGTAAATTTGATTCTGCATTCCAATTGATAAAATCTATCAAGCTGAATGAATCATTCGATTATTCATTTCATCTGGCCATAGCTAAAGTCGAGTGAAGATGTTTCTCCCACGTCTTCACCGCCACCAGGAGCCAGCCGATGAGCCAGTCCGACAACAACAACGCCAAGTGCCCGTATCACAGCGCCCCGACGCCTGAAGAAGGCGCCCAGCAGCAGCGCGAGCTGAGCACCACGCCGAAGCAGAAGCATGGCGATGATCCGGTCACCCCGATGACCACGGCCTTCGGCGCGCCGGTGGTGGACAACCAGAACAGCAGGACCGCCGGCCCGCGTGGCCCGCTGCTGATGGAAGACGTATGGCTGCTGGAGAAGCTGGCCAATTTCAATCGCGAAATCATTCCCGAACGCCGCATGCACGCCAAGGGATCCGGCGCCTACGGCACGTTCACCGTCACCCACGACATCAGCAAGTACACCCGCGCCAAGCTGTTCGAGAAGGTCGGTAAGCAGACCGAGATGTTCGCCCGCTTCACCACGGTGGCCGGCGAGCGTGGCGCCGCCGACGCCGAGCGTGACATCCGCGGCTTCGCACTGAAGTTCTACACCGAGGAAGGCAACTGGGACCTGGTCGGCAACAACACGCCGGTGTTCTTCCTGCGCGACCCGCGCAAGTTCGGCGACCTCAACAAGGCGGTCAAGCGCGACCCGCACACCAACCTGCGCAGCGCGCGCAACAACTGGGATTTCTGGACGCTGCTGCCCGAAGCCCTGATGCAGGTGACCGTGGTGATGAGCGACCGCGGCATTCCGCGCAGCTTCCGCCACATGCACGGTTTCGGCTCGCACACCTACAGCTTCACCAACGCCGACAGCGAACGCTTCTGGGTGAAGTTCCACTTCGTCAGCCAGCAGGGCATCGAATCGCTGACCGACGCGCAGGCGCAGATTCTGGTCGGCCATGACCGCGAAAGCCACGGCCGCGACCTGTTCGCCGCGATCGAGAAAGGCGACTTCCCGAAGTGGAAGCTGTTCATCCAGGTCATGCCGGAGTTGGATGCCGAAACCTACCGCGTGCATCCGTTCGACCTGACCAAGGTGTGGCCGAAGAGCGACTATCCGCTGATCGAAGTGGGCCAGTTCGAACTGAACCGCAACCCGGTCAACTGGTACCAGGACGTGGAGCAGTCGGCGTTCGCACCGAGCAACCTGGTGCCGGGCATCGGTCCGTCGCCGGACAAGATGCTGCAGGCGCGCCTGTTCGCCTACTCCGATGCGCAGCGCTACCGCCTGGGCGTGAACCACCACCAGATTCCGGTGAACGCAGCGCGCTGCCCTGTGCACAGCAACCACCGCGACGGCGCGATGCGCGTGGACGGCAACTACGGCGGCCTGCCGCACTACGAGCCGAACAGCTACGGCCAGTGGCAGGAACAGCCGCAGTACCGCGAACCGCCGATGAAGATCCGGGGCGACGCCGATTTCTGGAATTTCCGTGAGGACGACGCCGATTACTTCAGCCAGCCCGGTGCCCTGTTCCGCAGCTACAACCAGGCACAGAAGGAGCGCCTGTTCGCCAATACCGCCCGCGCCCTCGGCGATGCGCCGGACTTCATCAAGCAGCGCCACATCGACAACTGCAACAAAGCCGATCCGGCCTACGGTGCCGGCATCGCCGCAGCCCTGAAGGCGCTGGCCGACCAACCGTCCGACCCGTTCAAGCCGGCCCAACCGGAAGCGGATTTCCCCAGCGCGACCCCGGGTGCGGAAGACATCGAGCTCTGATCCGCCTCCCCGACGTACGGTGCGCCGCCTCCCCGTGAGGCGGCGTCGCCGTTTTAACGGTCCGCGTCGTACCTTCTGCACGCCCAACCCCAAACAAGGATTCCGCAGATGAGCCTGACCGACGAACTTCTCGCCAAATTGCAGGGCGCCCCGCTGCAGCAGGTGTCGCAGCAGCTTGGCATCAGCGATACCCAGGCCTCCGGCGCGATCAGTGCCGCGCTGCCGGTGCTGATGGGCGCGCTGGGCAACAACGCCTCGCAGCCACAGGGTGCACAGGCACTGCTCGGCGCATTGCAGAACAACCACAGCGGCCTGGACCTGGGCAGCGTGCTCGGCTCGGTGCTGGGCGGCGGAGGCAATGGCGCGGCCAGCGATGGCGCCGGCATCCTCGGCCACATCTTCGGCGGCAGCCAGCAGAAGGTGGAAACCGGCCTGGCCCAGGCCACCCAGCTCGACAGCGGCCGCACCGGCCAGCTGCTGCAGATCCTTGCCCCGATCGTGATGGCTTTCCTCGCCCAACGGCTGGGTGGTGGCCAGGCCGATGCCGGCTCGCTCAGCCAGGCCCTGGGCCAGGAGAAGCAGCAGGTACAGCAGCAGGGGGGGCTTGCCGGTGGCCTTCTCGGCAGCCTGCTGGACCAGGATGGTGATGGACAGCTCGGTGTGGGCGATCTGCTCAAGCTGGGCGGCAATCTGCTCGGCGGCAAGCGCTGACGGAAAGCGTCGCCGGGTATGGCCCGGCGCTACCGGGTGCTGCATTGATCGGCATCCACCGGGCATGGACGGGCGCTACCGGCATCTCCATGGATAGCGCCGGGCCATGCCCGGCGGCTTAGCGGTTGCCAGCCTTCAACCGCTGCAGGATCGGCGCGAACAACGGCGCCTGCATCGAGCGCGGCGGCTCCACGATGCGCCCCTTTTCCTGCGCCTGCCAGTACGACCATGGCAACGGCTTGTCGCCCAGTTCGTAGTCCATGCCCTCCCAGCCATCCTCGCGGAAGGCGTAGAAGGCCCAGTGCACCTTGTCCTGCTCCAGCACCTGCAGCACGTCCTGCAGGTAGCGGCGGCAGTCCGGCCAGCGCCGCATGCAACCGAACTCACCGACCACCATGCGGTTGGCAGCGACACCATGCGAGGCGGCCCACGTCATCGGCTGCTGCAGGTAACTGCGTACACGCGCCGCATCCCAGCGCTCGCTGCGACCACCAAACGGCACCTGCGCCGGATAGCGGTACGGCTTCGCACGCGTCTGGTTCGGCGCACTGGTTGCGGCATACGGCTCGTACATATGCACGCTGTACAGCAGCTTCGGATCCGCCAGCGGCGCCGGCCAGTAGTTGAAACCGTCGGCGGCGGCGTACCAGCCCGCATCCAGCATCAGCGGCATCTCCGCGTCGACCTCGCGGATGCGGCTGATCAAGCCGGAATAGAAGCGGC
Source organism: Stenotrophomonas maltophilia (assembly GCF_004684085.1). Taxonomy (GTDB): domain Bacteria; phylum Pseudomonadota; class Gammaproteobacteria; order Xanthomonadales; family Xanthomonadaceae; genus Stenotrophomonas; species Stenotrophomonas maltophilia_AS. Next base: position 321,752 of record NZ_SRHZ01000024.1, on the reverse strand, counting down.
GCAGATCGCGTGGGCCGTCCTGCACGCCGGCATACCACTGCTGCATCGCTTCGGCGGACGCGTGCTCGGCCAGGCCCGCGCCGTACTCGGGCACCGGTTCATTGATGAGATTGTAGGCGGCCAGGGCAGGATGACCTTTCAGCGCCGTGGCCAGATCGTGCCAGAAACGTCGTGCCGGCACCTGGTTGTCGAAGGACTGCCACAGGCGCTGGTCGACCACGCCGCCGTTGTGCTGCTTCCAGCGCAGCAACGGCAGTGACAGCGGCGCCAGCACCACTTTCAGCCCCGCCGCATCGGCGTCATCCAGCACCCGCCGCAGCGTAGCCAGATCGGCTGGAACCAGTCCGCGATAGTCGTCGGCGTTGCCGATCAGGAAGTCGCGACCGCCCTGCCCCTGCCACTTGTCCGGCACCAGCCGCACCCAGGTCGCACCGGTCGCGTGCAGCGCTTCGAAGTACTTCCGGTCCGGAGGCGACATGTTCATGCTGTTGCCGCCGCGCTGCGGAACATCCCAGAAGGTGATGTCGGCAGCGTGCAGTGGCGCAGCAGCAAGCAGGGACAGGCATAACAGCAGACAACGCATGGGCAGGCCTTCAAGAGGTGAAGAAACAGCCTGCCCAGCACAATCCGAACACACCGTGACCGGTGTCTTCTTCCGCACGACGATAGGAACAATCCGTTGGAATCAGGATTTCGCTAGAGCGCGTCGATGTCACCCAACGCCCGGATCAACCGCCGTGCGCGTTTGTCCGGTTTGTGCTCCGGCGGCTGGAAACCATCCCGTGCGGCGATGCGCAGCGCACGCTGCTCGGCACGGCGCGCCTTCGAGGCCTCGCTCTCGGCATACAACTGCTGCGCTGTCGGCGCCGGCCCGCGCTGGTCGCTCAGGCCCAGCACCTGGATCTCGAAATGCTCTTCGCCACGATCCACCTGCAGCTGCTCACCCACGCGCACCGCGCGCGAGGATTTCGGGCGCTGTCCCGCAACGCTGACCTTGCCGGTCTCGATGGCCTGCTTGGCCAGGCTGCGGGTCTTGAAGAAACGGGCCGCCCATAGCCAGATGTCCAAGCGGACACTGGGCGACAGCGGGGAAAGCTCAGGCATCGGTGCGTACTACTCCGTTCGCTTGTTCAGGGGACGCGGGTTGTCGGGGTCGGTGCGGCAGCCGCTGCCCCCGATCAAGATGGGTACACCCGCGGACAGGTCCTGGCGCTGGCTGCCGACCAGGCATTCCGGACGGTCGGTCGGCCGCACCTGGGTATCGCCCAGCCGGTCACCTGTCGAACATGCGGCCAGTGCGGCGCCGATCAAGGCCAGCGCAAGGCTCCATTTCACCTGCAGTCGTTGATGCATTGCCACATCCTGCAAACCGGCTTGGTGCTAGTGTGCGCCTCCCGGGATTCGATCACCACTCCATGGCCAAAGCGCCGCTTGACCTGACCTCCGGCCCGATCGGCCGCAATCTGCTGTTGTTTTCCCTACCGATCCTGGCGGGCAACATCGCGCAGTCGCTGAACGGTTCGGTGAATGCGGTCTGGGTGGGGCGCTTCCTCGGCGAGGCGGCACTGACCGCCACCGCGAACGCCAACAACATCATGTTCTTCCTGATCGGCTCGGTGTTCGGCTTCGGCATGGCCTCGACCATCCTGATCGGCCAGGCCATCGGCGGGCGCGACATCGTCCAGGCGCGGCGCGTGGTCGGTACCAGCGCGACGTTCTTCATCGGTCTATCGGTGATCATCGCCATCGTCGGCTGGTTCACGGCGCACCCGCTGCTGGCGGCGATGGGCACGCCTGCCGCCTCGCTGCCGCTGGCCGAGGCCTACCTGCAGATCATCTTCCTGGCGATGCCGACGCTGTACGCATTCGCCTTTCTCACCGCCGCGCTGCGCGGTGCCGGCGACTCGCGCACACCGTTCCGTTTCCTGTTGGTGTCGGTGGCGCTGGACATCGTACTGAACCCGGTGCTGATCTTCGGCATGGGGCCGTTCCCCGCGCTGGGCATCGCCGGCTCTGCCTGGGCCACACTGGTCGCGCAGACGCTGTCGCTGGCCGGCCTGTTGCTGTACATGCGGCACAAGCGTCACACGCTGTGGCTGGGCCGTGCCGACATGCGCCTGTTCAAGCTCGACCTGACCATCCTCAAGGCCCTGGTGATCAAGGGCGTGCCGATGGGCCTGCAGATGGTGCTGATCTCGCTGTCGGTGATCCTGCTGATGACCATGGTCAACCAGTACGGCACCGATACCGGTGCGGGTTACGGTGCTGCGTTGCAGTTGTGGAACTACCTGCAGATGCCGGCGATGGCGATCGGTGCGGCGTGTTCGTCGATGGCCGCGCAGAACGTCGGCGCGCAGCGCTGGGACCGTGTGCGTGGCACCGCGCGCCAGGGCGTGCTGTTCAACTTCCTGCTGACCGGCGCGCTGATCCTGCCGCTGGTGCTGTTCGATCGGCAGCTGCTGGCGCTGTTCCTGCCGCCGGCCAGCCAGGCACTGGACATCGCCCGCCACCTCAACCACGTAGTGATCGGCTCGTTCCTGTTCTTCGGCGTCAGCTTCGTGATCTCCGGTGTGGTGCGCTCCACCGGCGCGGTGATTCCGCCACTGCTGATCCTGGCCGGTTCGCTGTGGGGCGTGCGCGTACCGTTCGCCGAACTGCTGCAGCCGTACTGGGGCGTGGATGCGATCTGGTGGAGCTTCCCGGTCAGTTCGCTGGTGTCGATGCTGCTGTCGCTGGCGTATTACCGCTGGGGTGGTTGGCGCAAGGCCACGATGATCGGCAAGCCGTCGCACGCCGAAGAACTGGCCACGCCGTCGGAGATTCCGGCCTGCCCGCCCTCGCCGGTGGCCGACCCGGACGCGGTATTGGAGTCAGCGCCGCCGCGTTAGTGCCCGCCGCTGGCCGGCAACATCATGGATCGGTGAATGCCACGGTAGTGCCGGCCGCTGGCCGGCAACTTCATATCTCTCCGGAAGCATCGTGCAACAGCCGGCCAGCGGCCGGCTCTACCGCTTCTTCTTCACCGCGTTGAACGTCGCCGCCGCGCGCAGCAACGCCTTCAACGCAGCGGCATTCGGCATCGCGCCTTCATGGATGTCGATCGCGCGCCGCGTGTTGCCTTCCAGGCTGGCATTGAACAGTCCTTTCGGATCGGCCAGCGCCGCGCCATGGGCAAACGTCAGCTTCACCGCCTGCTTGTAGGTTTCGCCGGTGCACAGGATGCCGTTGTGTTCCCACACCGGCGTGCCGCGCCACTTCCAGGTTTCCTGCACGTCGGGCAGCGCTTCATGGATCAACGCGCGCACGCGCGCCAGCGTTTGGCCGCGCCAGTCGCCCAGCTCGGCGATGCGTGCATCGATCAGTTCGGCGGCCGGTGTTCCGGCATCGGCGGGGTCCGGTGCATGCGTGGCCATCAGGGGCTCTCATCGGAAGGGATCGGGAACGGCGTTACATGCGCTCGCCGGGCAGCGCCGCGGCCTGGCGCACCCATTGCAGGAACTGCGCTTCATCCAGCGCAGCGTCCGCGTGGATATGCAGGTAGCGCGTGTCAGCGCTCCTGGACGGCTCGGGCGGTACCGGCTTCAGTGCAGCGCCACGAAAGAACGCGACCTTGATGTAGCGGGTGAAGCAATGGAAGCTGAGGAACCAGCCCTCGCCCGGGGCAATCGCATACATCGGCGAATTCCACTTCACCGCCTTGTGCACGCCGGGAACCGCCTGCTCGATCAGCACATCCAGCTGCGCGCCGATCGGCCGCTTCCAGTCCGGCATCGCGGCGATATAGGCCTGCACTGTGGCATCACCCTCGCCCTTGGCGATCTGCGGGTTGCCACCGGACAGCAGCTTGGGCGCGGCGGAGGGTGCGGATCGCTTGGCAGGCATCGCACGGCACGTCCATCGGGATGAAGCCGCAGCCTAGCGCGGCTCGCACCTGCCGGTCACGGCGCAGTGCGCCATCGGTTCAGTCCGCCTGCCCCGCGCGGAACGCCCGCCAGTCCGGCAATCTGCGGTGACGGCGCAACGAGCGCATCAAGGCCGCCATCACGACGCCGAACAGGGCACCTGCCAACAGTCCAGCCAGCAGCAGCAAGGCCAGCGGGCGCTCACTGCCCTGCCACAGCATCAGCCACATCAGCGCGGTCCAGAACAGCCCGAACAGCAGGCCCTGCACCAGCGCATTGATACCGAATCCGGCCAGGATCGGCGGCGGCAGTGCGATGCCCATGCGCCACAACAGGCGATGCAGCAGCGGCGCTGATTGCACGCGTGCCAGCCCCTTGCCGTCGAGGAAGCGCAGCGCCGACTGGATCACGGCGGGATAGCGCGAGTTGATATCGTTCATCACCCGATCGTGGCCGATGCGATGCCGGAAACGCAAACGGCCACCCGAAGGTGGCCGTCGCGGCAACAACCGAAGTTGTTTATCAGGCCTTTTCGGCCAGACGGGCAGCCTTGGCGGCAGCAGCGGCAGCCAGGTCTTCCTTGATGCGGGCAGCCTTGCCTTCCAGGCCACGCAGGTAGTACAGCTTACCGGCGCGGACCTTACCACGACGCTTCACTTCGACCGAGTCGATGATGGCGCTGTGGGTCTGGAAAACGCGCTCGACGCCGTAGCCGTGCGAGATCTTGCGGACGGTGAACGAGGAGTTCAGGCCACCGTTCTTGGTCGCGATGACAACGCCTTCATAGGCCTGCACGCGCTCGCGGGCACCTTCCTTCACCTTCACGTTGACGACAACGGTGTCGCCCTGGCTGAACTTCGGCAGTTCGCGGGTGATCTGGGCGGATTCGAATTCCGCGACGATGGACTTGTTCAGCTTGCTCATGGGTTACACCGATTCTTGTTCGGGTGGGTGTGTCGTTTCGACAACATAGGCTCATGCAGTCACTGGACTGTGCTGCACGTTTGTTCTGGGTACTGCGCGCGCCGGCACAAGGCTGGCGGGAATTGGCCATGATAGCCGATAAAGCCGGCCCTGCGCTAGGGGCTGGCCTTCTGTTTCCGGGCCTGTCGGGCCTGGTCAAGCAGTTTGCGGTCGGCCTTGCCCAGCGCCTGTTCATCCAGCAGGTCCGGGCGCCGCTGCGCGGTGCGAACCAGTGACTGCTGGCGGCGCCAGGCGGCGATGGCCGCATGGTTGCCCGAGCGCAGGACATCCGGTACGTCACCCAGCGGGTGCTGGGCCGGCTGGCTGTAGTGCGGGCAATCGAGCAGCCCGAGGTCGCCCTCGAAGCTGTCCTGCGCCGCAGATTCAGCGTCGTTCAGGGCACCGTCCTGCAGGCGGGCCACGGCGTCGATGATCACCGCCGCACCCAGCTCACCCCCGGACAGCACGTAGTCGCCGAGGGAAATTTCCTCGTCGACATTGGCCTCCAGGAAGCGCTCGTCGATGCCTTCATATCGGCCGCAGAGCAGGACCATGCGCGGCAGCGCCGCCAGTTCCCGCACCTTGGCCTGGGTCAATGGCGCCCCCTGAGGGCTGAGGTAGATCACCCGCGCCGGGGTCGGATCAGCATCGCGAATGGCCTGCAGGCAGGCCTGCAGCGGCTCGATCAGCATCACCATGCCGGGGCCACCACCGAACGGACGATCGTCCACCCGGCGGTAGTTGCCTTCGGCGTAGTCACGGGGATTCCAGCCGTGCAGGCTGAACAGCCCCTTCTCCTGTGCGCGCCCGACCACACCCAGCCCGGCGGACTGGGCGAGGAACTCGGGGAACAGGGTGATGACGTCGAAACGCATGCTCACACTCAGAACTCGGGATCCCAGTCGACCACGACCAGATTGGCCTCGAAGTCGACCGACTTGACGAACTCCGGCAGCACGAACGGGATCATACGCTCGCGATCACCACGCACCACGACCACATCGTTGGCGCCAGTGCTGAACAGGTGCGAGACCTGGCCCAGGGCAACGCCCTCGACGGTCTTCACATCCAGGCCTTCCAGGTCGACCCAGTAATACTCATCGGCGCTCGGCGGCGGCAATGCACTGCGGGCCACGTAGACCTCGGTGCCATGCATCGCCTCGACCGTATCGCGATCTTCGATGCCCGGGAAACGGGCCACCAGATGCTTGCCGCTGTCGCGGCCACGGGCGCCTTCAAGCGTCGATTCCTGCCCGTTGGGGCTGCGCAGGATCCACGGCTGGTAACGGAAAATAGCGGAACGCGGCTCGGTCCAGGACTCGAGCTTTATTTCGCCGCGCACACCAAAAGCGCCGACAATCCTGCCCAGCAGGATGCGGCGCTCGTTATCTTTCATCTGCGTTCAATCAGATGGGCCGCACCAGGGTGCGGCCCGTCAGGATCAGGCCGCAGCGGCCTGGGACTTGGACGCTTCCTTGATCAGGTTGCGAACCTTTTCAGTCGGCTGGGCGCCGTTTTTGACCCAATGGTCAACACGGGCCAGGTCCAGCTCGATGCGCTTCTCGCCACCCTGTGCCACCGGGTTGTAGAAGCCGACGCGCTCGATGTTGCGGCCGTCACGGGCGCTGCGAACGTCGGTCACGATGATGTGGTAGAACGGACGCTTCTTGGCGCCGCCGCGGGTCAGTCGAATCTTGACCATGGTCTTTTTTCCTATTGCCCAGTCGCCAGGATGGCGCGGTAAGCCGGCGATTATAGCGGCACTGCCCCGCCGAGCCAACCCCGGGGGAGCTGGCCGGGGGTCAGATCCCTTTTGCGCCGCAAAAGGGATCTGACCCTACCCCCTGCCAGGGCACCGCCGCCAGCACCGCCCTGCCCTGTTCAGCCAGCGTCTGCGAGCCGGGCAGTACCTGCCCGTCGATGGCCTCCAGCGCCCACAGGCCAGTGGCATTGCAGGCAAAAGCCGCCTTCACACCGGCCAAATCCGCCAGCCGCAGTGGCTGAGTGGCCTGCGCGCTCGGCCAATGCCGCTTCAACAGCGTCTCGGCCGTACCACGCAGGGCCGGCGCCTGCGGCCAGAGCAGCCGCTCACCATCGTGCAGGGCCAGGTTCCAGGTGCTGCCTTCACTCACCTCGCCATCGGCGGTCACGAACAGCACATCGTCAAATCCTTCCGCCATCGCGGCACGGCGCTCGGCGAACAGGCCGAAGGTGCCGACATGCTTGATCTGCGGCAGTTCACGTTGCCAGGCCACGCTGCGCACACGCTTGGAGGCGGTCAGCATCACCGGCTGGGACACCGCCACCAACACGTCCACCGGTATCGCTGCCAGCGGATTGCGGAAATCGAAGTGGCGCGAGTACACGGTTACCCGCAGCGAGGCATCCGCCTGCCCGGCCTGCCGCAGTGCCTGCGCCATCCAGACCTGCACCTGCGCCGTATCCAGCTCGCTGCCGAACAGTTCGCGCGTCGCCTGCGACAGCCGCGCCAGATGAAGCTCCAGTCCCTGCACGGCGTGGCCACGCACCTGCAGCGAGGTGAAGTGGCCGTAGTTGACCAGCGCCGGCAGCAGGTCCTCGACCTGCGCCGGCCGGCCGTTGCAGGTCACGGTCATCGCAGCAGCGCCTGCGCCTGATCCCACATGCCGCGCAGCACGTCGGCAGCCGGCTGTGCCGGCGCCATCCAGGCCGACTGCCCGGCCCAGGCCTGCATCGCTGCCAGCCGGTTTTCCTGCACGGCCTGCTTGCGCATCGGTGCGGTTAGGCCACGCTGCACCGGGTACGGGCGCGGCACCGGTGCACCTTCGGCAGCTGCGGCGCGCACATAGGCCGTGGCCAGGCCGCGACCGAGGCGGCCACTGAAAGCACGGGTCGGCCAGGTGTCTTCCGGCTCGCTGGCCGCCAGTCCATCAGCCCACGCCGAGGCGATCGCCGCTTCGGGCGTGCGCAGGAACGCAGTACCAATCTGCACTGCACTGGCGCCCAGGGTGAGTGCGGCAGCGATGCCACGACCATCGGCGATACCGCCGGCGGCAATCACCGGAATCTGCAGGTGGTCGGCCAATCGCGGCAGCAGCGCGAACAGTCCCACCAGCTGGCGCTCGGCCATCGCCGGATCGAACGCGCCACGATGACCACCGGCCTCCACCCCCTGCGCCACTACCGCATCGGCGCCGGCGTCCTGTGCCGCACGCGCTTCAGACAGCGTGGTCGCGCAGGCGATCCAGGCGATGCCGGCATCCTTCAGCTGCTGTACGTGGCGCGGCAGCAGCACGCCCATGATGGTCGAGGCCACCGCCGGGCGCGCGGCCAGCAACGCAGCGAACTGTTCTTCGAAATCTGCCGGGGTAGCGTCGGCGGCGCTGGCAGGCACGTCCGGCCCCCACTGGGCGAGGAAGGCGCGGCTGGCGGCTTCGGCGGTGACATCGCGAACGGGCGCCGGATCAGGCAGCCACAGGTTCACCTGTGCTGGGCCTGCGGACGCGGCGCGGAAGTCTTCCATCCAGCGGCCGATATCGGCGGCCGGCGACAGCACCGCGCCCATCGCGCCCATACTGCCGGCATTGGCCAGCGCGGCCGACAGCGGCACCGGGCAGGCACCGGCCATCGGTGCCAGCAGGATCGGAAGCTGCAATGAAAAACGCCGACAGAAGATGTCGGCGCGTTCGAGGATCGGCGATGCGTTCACGCGACACACCTGTTGGAGAAGTCGCCGCCCAGCATACGCCAGTCATTGTGACCGGGGCCGGATCGCGATGCGCGCCGGCCCCGTCAACACATCAGCGGAACGGCATGCCGCGGCCGCCCATGGCGCCCATCATGCCCTTCATGCTGCGCATCATGCCCTTCATGCCGCCGCCAGCCATCTTGCTCATCATCTTTTCCATCTGCATGTACTGCTTCATCAGCTTGTTGACGTCGGCCGGAGTCACGCCCGAACCCTTGGCGATGCGCGCGCGGCGCGAGCCATTGAGCAGGTTCGGGTTGCGCCGTTCCTTCTTGGTCATCGAGCTGATGATGGCGATCATGCGCGGCACTTCCTTGCCCTGGCTGACCTGCTGCTTCAGATGGTCGGGGATGTTACCCAGGCCCGGCAGCTTGTCCATCAGGCCACCGATGCCACCCATGTTCTGCATCTGCTCCAGCTGGTCGCGCATGTCGTTCAGATCGAACTTCTTGCCCTTGGCAACCTTCTCGGCCAGCTTGGCCGCCTTGTCCTTGTCGACCTGCTGCTCGACCTGCTCGACCAGCGACAGCACGTCGCCCATGTCCAGGATGCGGCTGGCGATACGGTCCGGGTGGAACACGTCCAGGCCTTCCGGCTTTTCGCTGACACCGACGAACTTGATCGGTTTGCCGGTGATGTAGCGCACGCTCAGCGCGGCACCACCACGGGCGTCACCATCGGTCTTGGTCAGCACCACGCCGGTCAGCGGCAGGGCGTCGCCGAAGGCCTTGGCGGTGTTGGCCGCGTCCTGGCCGGTCATGGCGTCGACCACGAACAGGGTTTCGGCCGGGTTCACCGCCGCGTGCAGGGCCTTGATCTCGGCCATCATCGCTTCGTCGATGGCCAGGCGGCCGGCGGTATCGACAATCAGCACGTCCACGAACGACTTGCGTGCATCGTCGATGGCGGCGCGGACGATGGCTTCCGGCTTCTGGTCGGCGCTGGACGGGAAGAACAGCACGCCAACCTGCTCGGCCAGGGTCTTCAGCTGTTCGATCGCGGCCGGACGGTAAACGTCGGCCGAGACCACCATCACCTTCTTCTTGCGCTTTTCCTTCAGGTGCTTGGCCAGCTTGCCCACCGTAGTGGTCTTGCCGGCGCCCTGCAGGCCGGCCATCAGGATGATGGCCGGCGCGGGCACATTGAGGTTCAGGTCGCTGGCTTCGGCGCCCATCACCGCGGTCAGCTCGTCGCGCACGACCTTGATCAGGGCCTGGCCCGGGGTCAGCGACTTCAGCACTTCCTGGCCGACCGCACGCACCTTGATGCGTTCGATCAGGGCCTGCACCACCGGCAGCGCAACGTCGGCTTCGAGCAGCGCGATGCGGACCTCACGGGTCGCCTCGCGGATGTTCTCCTCGGTCAGGCGGCCACGGCCACGCAGGCGCTCGATGGTGCCGGAAAGGCGCTGGGTCAGGGACTCGAACATGCGGCGCAACCTGTCTGAAAGCGGGGGACAATAAGGCAGACAGTATAACGGGTCCGCCCCCCTCCCCGGACTGCGACCACGGGGCCGTCGCCACCACCGCAGGGGTATGCGAAACTGCAACGATGACAATCGTTCTCATCGCCGTCCTGCTCTACCTGGCAGCCAGTGCCCTGCTGGTGCGCGCGCTCGGCCGCGATGAAACTCCCGGGTCGCCCGTCTGGCTGTGGCCCGCCCTGCCGGCGATGCTGCTGCATGGCGGCTACCACGTGATGGTGGCGATGCGCACCAACGGCGGGCCGGACATGCACTTCTTCGCCGCGCTGTCGCTGGTCGGCCTGGGCATGGCCTGGCTGACCTCGCTGGTCGGCGCGCGCGGGCGGATGTCGGCTTTGGGCGTGGTCGTGTTCCCGCTGGCCGCAGTACTGCTGCTGGCCTACCACGGCTACGGCCACGAACCGAGCAAGGTGCTGGGCTGGCGCCTGGCCAGCCACGCCTGGCTGGCACTGCTGGCCTACGCCACGCTGAGCATCGCCGCGCTGCTGGCGATCATGCTGTGGCTGCAGGAACGTGCCCTGCGTCGCCGCGAGTTCCGCCCGTGGCTGCGTGCGCTGCCGCCGCTGGCCGATCTGGAAGCACTCCTGTTCCGGGTCATCGCCGTGGGCTTCGCCCTGCTCACCCTCACGCTGGTGACCGGCGTGCTGTTCGTCGACGATCTGCTGGCGCAGAAGCTGGTGCACAAGACCGTGCTGAGTGTGCTGTCGTGGATCGTATTCGGCGTGCTGCTGATCGGCCGTCGCCGCTATGGCTGGCGCGGGGTCAAGGCCGTGCACTGGACGCTGACGGCGATGCTGTTGCTGCTGCTGGCCTTCTTCGGCAGCCAGTTCGTGATCGAACTGGTGTTCGGGCATTCGCGATAGGCGGTGTGCCGACCAACGGTCGGCACCCACCGGCGCTACCGTCAAGGCTGGGCCAGGATCTTCCGCACCGAACGGCCGCTGTTGGTGAGAATGTCATCGACCTGCCAGCAACCTTGGCCCTGGCGCACCATCGGCAAACGGGTCACGTAGGCCTTCTTCCATACCGAATAGCGCATCTCGACCTGGCCGGCCGTAGCCGTGGCTTCCTTCCAGCGATAATCGACCGGGCTGTCGATGTCGCCGTCCTGCGCATCCAGCCACGGATCCGAATCGATGGTGCAGATGCCTTCCTCACGCGTCTGGCAGGCGCGCTCGCCGCGCAGGGCCTTGCCGAAGGCCGGGCTGACCAGCGCAGGCGGCGGTTCCAGCAGATCGCCATTGCCCGTTGTTGCCTCGTAGAAGGCGCGGGCCACGGCGGCAGGCGCCTGACAGGCCGGCGCGGCCTGCACGGTGGGGGCCAGCAGCAGCCCGGCAATCATCAGCATCCCTGTCTTTCGCATGTAGTTCTCCTTGAGGTAGTGCCGGCAACACGCATGGGTAGCGCCGGGCCATGCCCGGCGAGCGCGCAGCGCGGCAGAGCTTACAACCCGTAACGCTCGATCACATCCAGGTGCGGCTGGCGATCCTGGTCACAGGCTTCGGCCAATCGCAGCCAGCAATGCGGATACAGCCATTTCGCGGTCTCCTGCTGCAGGAAACGGTGCAGCGCCAACGGCGCATGATCCTGCGGCTGGGCGACCGTGAACAGCAGGCCCGGCAGCGTGCCCTCCTCCATATCCGGATCGGTCACGGTGTAGTCCGCACGGCTGTGCGACCACACCTTCCAGCCCTGCCCCTCGGCAGCTTCAACGAACGCATTCCAGGCCTCTTCGCCCGGGTGCGCGCCATCGATCAGCCAACTGCGGGCGAAACCACCGCGCTCCAGCACATGCACCTGCGCATAGGTCGGGATGAAATGCTCGCGCGCTTCCTCCTCTTCCGGCGCCGGATGCACCAGCGCGGCGTCGAATACCACCCAGTCACCGACCTGCTGGTCACGGTTGGCCGGCGCATTCTCGACGACGCGCGCGGTCACCGGACCACTGCGGCGCGCGTAGTACTCCATCGGCTCGCCGTTCTCTTCGCTGCGGATGATCACCCAGCCCCACGGCTCCTCGACCACGCCATCCTGGCTGGACAGTTCCATGCCGATCGCTGCCGCCGAGCGGCGCACCGCGTCCCAGTCGCGCGCCGCACTGGCCGCACTCATGTGGTCCCAATGCGCGGCATTGGGCTCTTCCAACAGATCAACCAGCTGCGCATAGCAGGCCTGCGCTTCGCTGAAGCGACCGGTTTCCATGTACATCCGCGCCAGCGTGCCGCGCGCACCGTGCGAACCCGGCGACGCTGCCAGCAGCGCCTGCGCGGCCTGCTCCAGCGCCGGCCAATCGGACACGCGACGTGCGCGCTGCACCTCGCACCAGTGCGCGAACACCGGCACGCTGCCGCGATAGATCCCGGCCAGCTGACGCAGGCCGTCGTCATCGCCCTGCTCAGTCAACCAGCGCATCAGCGTGTAGGCAGCGGGGCCGTCATCCTGCGTATGTGCGCGCACGAAGCGCCACAGCAATGCCCGCGCTTCGGCCTGTGCACCACAGGCGCTCAACGCGGAGGCGGCCATCTCGGCCAGCGCCTCGTCATCAGGTTGCTGTTCGTGCGCCTGCAGCAGCCACTGCGCTTCGCGCTCGGGGTTGCGCGCCTGGTTCTGCTCGCCCTGTGCCTCCAGCCACGCCAGCAGCTCTGCCGCCGGTACCGGTAGCGGCGCGATGTCCGGCAGCGCATCGATGCGTGCCGCCAGACCGGCCACCAGCGCTGCCGCACCACGATCCTGACGCAGCTGCGCCAGATGGGTACGGGCCAGTTCCAGCTGGCGCAGCGCCACCCAGCGGGCACCACGCTGCAGGGCCAGCTCCAGGCTCAGCGCGGCGACTTCGATCAGCAGTCGGTGCGAACCGACCTTCGCGAAGTGTTCGATGATGGTATTGAAGCGTGTGCCCAGGTCCCAGGTATTGCGGGCCGGATCACGCTGGCACAGTGCTGCGGCGGTGTTCGCCCACAGCCGCCAGTAAGTAGGGGTCAGTTCGCTCCACGGCACCAGCTGCTGCAGCGCCTCTTCGTCGCGGCCCAGCTGGGCCAGCGCCCAGGCTTTGGACAAGCGGCGCGGCACCGTGCAGTTGGCCGGTTCGTACTCGCCGGAGGCGGCCACGTCGGCCTCGCGCTTCTCGATCAGCGCCAGCGCTTCTTCGGCGCGGCCCATGCCCAGCAGGATCTTGATCTGCATCTCGGGGAAGCTGTCGAACACTTCCTTGCCACAGGCTTCGATCGCATCGGACTGCGCCTGCAGGTAGTCCAGCGCGTCCTGGCCACGGCCATCGTCAAGCAATGCATCGGCCTTCTCGCAGCTCAGGCACTGGAAGCAGGCCCAGCTCGGATCGATGCGACCCAGCGTCTCATCGCAGACCTCGATGCGTTCGGGCACCCAGCCCGGGCCATCGATGTTGCCGTAGCAGGCGGCCAGATCCTGGGTCACGCAGATCGACTGCGGGCACTCCAGCGTATCTTCGCGGTGCGCACGCTCGAACAGCGCGACCGCCTCGCCCAGCGCGCTTTCGCCTTCAACGCGGTTGCCGACGCGGTTGCGCAGCGCCCAGTGCCCGACGTAGACGTCGACCCACGGGTTGTCCAGCGCCTTGCCCAACGCGCGTGCCTCCGGCAGCAATGCATCAACGCGGTCGACCTGCAGCTCGCTGACTTCGTCGGCGAGGCGGTTCAGCAGGTGCGCGTTCTGTGCCTGGCCTGCCTGGCGCAGGTCGCCCTGCAGTTTTTCGACCCAGTTCCAGATGTCCATGGGGTAAGTGCTCCTGTCTAGCGAAGGCTGGATGAGAGGGTGCGGTGCTCAGCGCAGCATCTGCTGCAGGGCACCGGCGATATCGGTAAAGGCGCCGTTGAGATCCGGGCCCGGTGTGGCCGCCGCGCGGGCCAACGGACGGCCCTGCGCGGCGACGATGATCTTCAGTGAGCGCAGCAGGCGTGCGGCAGCTTCGGCCTGTGGATGCCCCTCGCGCTGCGCGCGCAGCAGCGCCTGCACCGCCGGGTTGTCGAGGTTGAGGTACAAACGCGACGGCGCACGCGATTCGATGCGTGCGGTGAACTGCCGCGCCAGGCGCAGCGCGGCCATCGAAACGCGCTTGTCGTTCTCGTCGTCTTCCAGGCGCTGCTTCAGCTCGGCTTCGCGGTCGGGCACCACTACCACCGGCAGTGCCTCCGGGCTGAAGCGCGCCGGCAGCAGCTGCTCGCCATCGCCCAGCTGCTCGCGCAGCCAGGCCAGCTGCGCCTCGTCGAGGCTGTCGTCGGTGCGGAACAGCGCACGATTCCCCTGCTCGGTGCCGAGTTCAACCAGGCGCAGGCCCTTGGCCTGGGCCCAGCGACGCAGGAATGGCACTACGGCGTAGCGGTGGCCATGCGCGACCGGCACGCCCATCGCACGGAACAGCATTTCCTCGAAGCCACCGCCGTTGTCGAGGATGACGTGCACGGCGCCACGTGCCGGCAGTGCGCTGGCCGGCAGGTCGCCCTGCGAGGTCGGCACGCGCACGTGCTCCAGCAGCAGCTCGAACAGGCGGTCATCGCACAGCGCCGCACCCAGCAGCGCCTCGTTGTGGCGGGCCAGCACCCGTCGCCAGGCTTCCGGCTGCTGCCGCGCGACGTCGGCCAGGCCGTCGATCAGCGCTTCCAGCAGCGCATGCTGCACGGCACGGTACTGGTCATCGCGCTGCAGGTCTTCGCGGCTGGCGGTGGGCGTCAGCCGCGAGGATTCGATCACCCCGCCGATGAAGCCGGCCCATGGTGGCAGCAGGTCACGCGCATCGTCGTCCAGCAGCATGCCGCGCACGAACACCGACAGATTCCGGTTGTCGCTGGTGCCATAGGTGGCGCCGTCCTGCACCCACAGCATGCCGGTGGCATCGCTGCTGCCATCAGCACGCAGTGGCACGGTCACGATGGGCTCGAAGTCATGCTCGAAGCGCGCCGCGAACTGCTGCGCCTGGCGCCGTGCCTGTACCGGATGCAGGGCGACATCGCCCTGGCCGCGCCACGGCGGCGGCTCCGGGTTGAGTGCCTCGGCCCCGGCACCGATGAAGATCGGCTCGGACAGCAGCGCGCAGTAGCGACCCAGCACCTCGTGCAGACGCGCTTCATTGGCCAGCGGCAGGAAATCCGGATGCAGCTCCAGCTCCACCTCGGTGCCGACCGCGCGTGCAGGCATTTCGCTGACGGTGTACTGCTCGGCATTGCTGGACACGTACAGGTGGCCCAGCTGCGGGGTCTGGTACGACGTGGTGCGCACGCTGACCCGGCGCGCCAGCACGAACGCCGACAGGAAGCCGAGGCCGAACATGCCGATCAGGCCTTCATCGTCCTCGCCGCCCTGGCGCAGGCCACGGGTGTAGCCGACGCCGACGGTGGCCAGGTAATCATGGATCTCCTGGCGGGTCAGGCCAGCACCAGTATCGATGATGCGCAGTACGCCGGCACCGGCATCGACCTGCACCGAGATGCGCGAGGGGACTTCGACACCCGGTTGTTCGATGCGGCGGCGGATGATCGAGTCGTGCGCGTTCTGCACCAGCTCACGCAGCGCCACCACCGGGGTGGAATACAGGTGCTTGCCCAGCACCGTCATCAATCCATTGAGATCGACCCCGGCGCGACGGATTTCGGCGTTGGGGGCGGTGAGCGCGGTGTCCTGCATGTAATCGGTTACTCCTGGGCACGGAAAGGCGCCAGAGGGCGCCTTCGTCGAGCGGGAAAAACTAGCACAGGAACGCTGACCGTTGCCGTGCCCGCCGCCGCATTCCGCACGCACGCAGGTAGCGCCGGGCCATGCCCGGCGGGAGGTGCAGCAGGCATCACGCCGCGTCGATGGCCTCGGACAGGCGCTCCACCGCGATCACTTCCATGCCCTTCACCGAACCGCCCTTGGGCGCATTGGCCTTGGGCACGATGGCACGCTTGAATCCATGGGTGGCAGCCTCGCGCAGGCGGTCCTCGCCATTGGGCACCGGACGGATCTCGCCGGACAGGCCTATTTCGCCGAAGGCAATGGTCTTCTCCGCCAGCGGCCGGTCCTGCAGCGACGACAGCACCGCCAGCAGCACCGGCAGATCGGCCGCAGTTTCCTGCACGCGGATGCCGCCGACGACATTGACGAAGACGTCCTGGTCACCGACCAGCACGCCGCCGTGGCGATGCAGCACCGCCAACAACATGGCCAGGCGGTTCTGCTCCAGGCCGACTGCGACACGGCGGGGGTTCGACAGCGGCGATGCATCAACCAGCGCCTGCACCTCCACCAGCAGCGGCCGGGTGCCCTCACGGGTGACCATCACGCAGCTGCCCGGCTGATGGGTACTGGCACCGGACAGGAAGATCGCCGACGGATTGGAGACCTCCTTCAGGCCCTTGTCGCCCATCGCGAACACGCCCAGTTCGTTGACCGCGCCGAAGCGGTTCTTGAACGCACGCAGCAGACGGAAGCGGCTGCCGCTCTCGCCTTCGAAATAGAGCACCGCATCGACCATGTGCTCCAGTACGCGCGGGCCGGCAATGCCGCCCTCCTTGGTGACGTGACCGACCAGGAACACGGCGGTGCCGGTCTCCTTGGCGAAACGCACCAGCCGCGCCGCACTCTCGCGCACCTGGCTGACCGATCCCGGCGCGGCGGTCAGGCTCTCGGTCCACAGGGTCTGCACCGAGTCGGCCACGATCAGCCGCGGGCCGGCCCTGGAGGCGTGCTGCAGGATGGATTCGACCCCGGTTTCGGCCAGCGCGTTGACCCCGTCAAGCGGCAGTTCCAGGCGATGTGCACGACCGGCCACCTGGGCCAGCGACTCCTCGCCGGTGACGTACAGCACCGGCAGCACGGCGGCCATCTTCGCCACCGCCTGCAGCAGCAGGGTCGACTTGCCGATGCCCGGGTCGCCACCGACCAGCACCACCGCGCCCTCGACCAGGCCACCGCCCAGCACACGATCGAACTCGCCGATGCCGGTGCTGACCCGGCGGTGCTCGGTCTGCTCCACATCCTTCAGCGCAGTGATCTTGGGCGGGTCGATCTTGCCGGCCCAGCCGGCCCGGCGCGAGGCTGGCGCCTTGGCCGCCGCGGCGCTCTCCAGCACGATTTCCGACAGCGAATTCCAGGCGTTGCACTCGGTGCACTGGCCCTGCCATTTGCTGAACTCGGCGCCGCATTCATTGCAGACGTAGGCGGTGCGGGCTTTTGCCATCGGGTGATTTCCTGCAACGGGAACGGGCGTGGCAGGATAGCCGAGCCGGGTCGCAGGTGCTGCGACCGCTCAAGTCCCGCCCGCCCCCGCCGATAGCTGTCGCGGGCGTGCGCCTTGCGGGCGCCCCTCCTTCCCCCACTGGATTCAACATGACTGGCAGTTACAGTCAGAGCCTGGTCGCCATCTCGCTGCTGGTGGCCATTCTTGCTTCGTACACGGCGCTGGACATGGCCGGGCGCCTGGCGACGGCTGAAGGCCGCGTGGCCCGCTGGTGGCTGGCCGGCGGCGCCGCTGCCATGGGCCTCGGCATCTGGTCGATGCACTTCATCGGCATGCTCGCCTTCGACCTGCCGATCCCGATCGGCTACGACCTCGGCATCACCCTGTATTCGCTGGCGGTCTCGATCGGCGCCTCGGCCTATGCACTGTGGCTGGTGTCGCGGCCCAGCCTGCCGTGGCGGCGGCTGTTGGCCGGTGCGGTGCTGATGGGCCTGGGCATCGCGACCATGCACTACCTGGGCATGGCCGCGATGCGCATGCAGCCGGGCATCGACTACCACCCGGGCTGGTTCGCTGCCTCCATTGCGGTGGCCATCGGTGCCGCAGGTGCGGCGCTGTGGATCGCCTTCCGGCTGCGTGCCGAACAGCGCAACACCACGCGCCTGCGCCTGCTCGCCTCGCTGGTGATGGGCCTGGCCATCGTCGGCATGCACTACACCGGCATGGCCGCCGCGCGCTTCCCCGAAGGCAGCATCTGTGGCGCGGTCGGCAGCGGCGGCATCGACACCCGCTGGCTGGCGGTACTGGTGATCGTCACCACCGTGGCCACGCTGGGCATCGCCCTGGTGGCCTCGCTGTTCGACCGGCAGATGCGCGTGCGCACCAGCCTGCTCGCCGATTCACTGGCCCACGCCAACGACAAGCTGATCCAGGCCGCCCTGCATGATCCATTGACCCAGCTGCCCAACCGCATGCTGCTGCAGGACCGCATCGAGCAGGCCATCGGGAAAGCACGGCGCCGCAGCCACGCGGTGGCAGTAATGTTCTGCGATCTGGACGGCTTCAAGGCGGTCAACGATGCCTATGGCCATCAGCTCGGTGACCGCCTGCTGGTGGCAGTGGCTCAACGCATTGGCGGGCTGCTGCGACCGCAGGATACCTTCGCCCGCCTCGGCGGCGACGAGTTCGTGATCGTGCTGGCCATCGATATTCCCGACGATGCGGTAGTGGTGGCCGAGCGCATCATCGCTGCCGCTGGCGAGCCGTTCCTGCTGGATGCGGCCGAACTGCAGGTCAGTGCCAGCTTGGGCATCGCCCTGTATCCGGACGACGCCAGCAATGAGCGCGAGCTGATGGCGCATGCCGATGCAGCGATGTATCACACCAAGGAAACCGGACGGAACGGCTATACCTTCTTCACCCCGTCGATGCAGCTCAGCGCAAACCGCCAGCTGAGACTGCTGCAGGACCTGCGCAAGGCCGTGGCGCGCAACGAGCTGCTTCTGCATTACCAGCCCAAGTTCCCGGCTGCGGGCGCACCGGCCACCGGCGCCGAAGCACTGCTGCGCTGGCAGCATCCGGAACTGGGCCTGCTGGCGCCGGATGTGTTCATTCCCATCGCCGAGCGCAGCGGGCTGATCCTTCCAATCGGTGACTGGGTGCTGGATCGCGCCTGCGCGCAGCTGCGTGCGTGGCACGATGCCGGGCACACGGAGTGGTCGATGGCGGTCAACCTGTCGCCGCTGCAGTTCTCCTCCCCGGCCCTGCTGGACAGCGTGCGCCAGGTGCTCGAACGGCACCGCATCGAGCCGGCGCGGCTGACTCTGGAGATCACCGAGACCACGGCGATGAAGGACGTCGACGCCAGCCTGGCGATCCTCAACGACCTGACCGCGATGGGCGTGCATATCGCCATCGACGATTTCGGCACCGGCTATTCGAGCCTGTTGTACCTGAAGCGGATGCCGGCGACCGAACTGAAAATCGACCGTGCGTTCGTGCGTGATCTGGAATGCAATGACGAGGACGCGGCCATCGTGTCGTCGATCATCGCACTGGGCCGCACCCTGCAGCTGCAGGTGGTGGCCGAGGGCGTGGAGACGCAGGCGCAGCGCGAATACCTGAGCGAGCTGGGGTGTGACCAGTTGCAGGGCTACCACCTGGGCCGGCCGATGGAGGCAGACGAGTTCCTGCGCAAGGTGGGGTGAGGCGGGCACAGCATCCACGCATGGCGTGGATCTACTGACCTGCGGTCGCCATCGTGGATCCCCGTAGATCCACGCCATGCGTGGATAGCCCCCATCGCGCAAACAGAAAGGCCGCCCGAGGGCGGCCTTTCTGCGTGGCAACGTCGCGAAGACGTCAGTGCATCATGTGCACGTTCATGTTGTGCATGACCCACAGGGTGCCGACCACGATGATGCCGATCACCACCACGGTGAAGGCCGCAGCGTTGACGTTCCAGCGGCTTTCCGAAGAGCGGTCCAGGTGCAGGAAGAACACCAGGTGGACCAGCATCTGCAGCACCGCGGTGATCGCGATCACTACACCGCTGACGGTGCGCGAGAAGTCGCCGGACATCACCACCCAGAACGGGATGACGGTCAGCACCACCGCCAGCACGAAGCCGATCAGGTAGGACTTGACGCTGCCGTGGCTCTCGCCGCCCGCTGCGTGGTCGTGTGCATGGTTGTCATGTGCCATTACAGCGCTCCATTGAGGTAGACGACGGAGAACACACCGATCCAGATCAGGTCCAGGAAGTGCCAGAACAGGCTCAGGCACGCCATGCGGGTCTTGTTGGTCGGGGTCAGGCCGTACTTCTTCAGCTGCACGAACATCACCAGCAGCCACAGCAGGCCGGCGCTGACGTGCAGGCCATGGGTACCGACCAGGGCGAAGAACGCCGACAGGAAGGCACTACGGTCCGGACCGTAGCCCTGGTGGATCAGGTGCTGGAACTCCCACACTTCCATGCACATGAAGCCGAAGCCCAGCAGCCAGGTGATGCCCAGCCACAGGTACATCTGGCCCATCTGCTTGCGGTGCATGGCGATCATGCCCAGGCCGAAGGTCAGCGACGAGGTCAGCAGCAGCGCGGTTTCCCACGCCACGAACGGCAACTCGAACAGGTCCTTCGCGGTGGGGCCACCATCGGTACCACCTGCCAGCACCACATAGGTGGCGAACAGCGAGGCGAAGATGAGGCAGTCGCTCATCAGGTACACCCAGAAACCGAAGACGGTGTTGCCGCCGGTGTCGTGGTGCTCGTGGTCGTCATGGCCATGGGCCGCCGCTTGCGCGGCGTGCCCGTGGCTCAGGGTCGAGGTATTGGTGCTCATGCCTTCAGCTCCGACTTCACCAGGCCCTGGGATTCCAGGTGCTTGCGGTGTTCGTTCTCGATGCGTTCCACCTCGGCGGCCGGGACCCAGTAGTCCACGTCCTGGTCGAAGGTGCGGTAGATGAACGTGGCGATCATGCCGACGAAGCCGACGATGGCCAGCCACCAGATGTGCCAGATCATCGCGAAGCCGAACACCAGGCTGAAGGCACCGATGACAACGCCCGTGCCAGTGTTGCGCGGCATGTGGATGTCGGTGTACTTGGCCGGCTTCGGCCAGGCTTCACCACGCTGCTTGCGCTCCCAGAAATCGTCCAGCTCGGTGACTTCCGGCAGGCTGCCGAAGTTGTAGAAGGCCGGCGGCGAAGAGGTTTCCCACTCCAGCGTACGGGCATCCCACGGGTCGCCGGTCAGGTCGGCAGTCTTCTTGCGGTCGCGGATCGACACGGCCACCTGGATGATCTGGCACAGGATGCCAGCGCCGACGATGAAGGCACCTGCGGCAGCCACCAGCAGCAGCGGCTCGTAGGCCGGGTTGACGGTGCTCTGCAGACGACGGGTCATGCCCATGAAGCCCAGCACGTACATCGGCATGAAGGTCACGTAGAAGCCGATGAACCAGCACCAGAACGCGCACTTGCCCCAGAACTCGTTCAGGCGGAAGCCGAACATCTTCGGCCACCAGTAGGTGATGCCGGCGAACATGCCGAACACCACGCCGCCGATGATGACGTTGTGGAAGTGGGCGATCAGGAACAGGCTGTTGTGCAGCACGAAGTCGATGGCCGGGATCGCCAGCATCACGCCGGTCATGCCGCCGATGGTGAAGGTGACCATGAAGCCGATGGTCCACAGCACGGGCGTGGTGAACTGCACGCGACCGCGGAACATGGTGAACAGCCAGTTGAAGATCTTCACGCCGGTCGGGATCGAGATGATCATCGTCGTGATGCCGAAGAAGGCATTGACGTTGGCACCCGAGCCCATGGTGAAGAAGTGGTGCAGCCATACGATGAACGACAGCACGCCGATGCAGGCGGTGGCGTAGACCATGCCCTTGTAGCCGAACAGCGCCTTGCGCGAGAAGGTCGCGATGACTTCGGAGAACACGCCGAAGGCCGGCAGCACCAGGATATAGACTTCCGGGTGACCCCAGATCCAGATCAGGTTGATGTACAGCATGGCGTTGCCGCCACCGTCATTGGTGAAGAAGTGCGTACCCAGGTAACGGTCCAGGGTCAGCAGCACCAGGGTGATGGTCAGCACCGGGAAGGCAGCGACGATCAGCACGTTGGTCACCAGGGCAGTCCAGGTGAACACCGGCATCTGCATCAGCTTCATGCTGGGGGTACGCATCTTCAAGATGGTGATGAAGAAGTTGATACCGCTCAGCGTGGTACCCAGGCCTGCGACCTGTAGACCCCAGATGTAGTAGTCCATGCCTACGCTTGGACTGTATTCGATGCCCGACAGTGGCGGGAACGCCAGCCAGCCGGTGGCAGCGAACTCACCGATCCACAGCGACAGCATGATCAGCACCGCGCCGGACACGAACAGCCAGAAGCTGAGCGAGTTGACGAACGGGAACGCGACGTCGCGCGCACCGATCTGCAGCGGCACGGCCAGGTTCATCAGGCCGGTGATCAGCGGCATCGCCACGAAGAAGATCATGATCACGCCGTGGGCGGTGAAGATCTGGTCGTAGTGGTGCGGCGGCAGGTAGCCCTCGGACCCGCCGACGGCAAGCGCCTGCTGGGTACGCATCATGATCGCGTCGGAGAAACCGCGCAGCAGCATGACGAAGGCGACGATGAGGTACATCACGCCGATCTTCTTGTGATCCACCGAGGTGAACCACTCCTTCCACAGATAGCCCCACAGCTTGAACTTGGTGATCAGGGCCATGACGCCCAGGCCACCCAGAACCGCGCCGATCAACGTCGTCAGGACGATCGGATCGTGGGGGATCGACTCAATTGAGAGTTTACCCAACATGTTCATTCTCCCGAACCTGCGTGGCCGGCGTGACCGGCGGCGGCGTGTTCGTCAGCAGTGTGTCCGGCGTGTTCGGCCGGAGCGGCAGCGGCGTCGGCGTGGCCTTCATGGCCCTCGTGACCCGCATGGGCGTCGTGGCCTTCGGCAGCGGCACCATCGGCCGGGGCCTTGTGCTCGTGCTTCATGCCGTAGTGCTTGTTGTCGCCCATGTGCTTGGCAAGGACCCAGTCGAACAGGCCTTCTTCGGTCTTGCCGAAGTAGGTAACCGGATACCACTCGGCATTGCGCGCATCACCCAGGGCCTTGAACGAAGCCTTGTCCAGGGTCTGATCACCGGCGCGGACCTGGTCCAGCCACTGGCGGTATTCGGCATCGGTAACCGAGTAAGCGGTGAAGTGCATCTTGGCAAAGCCTGCGCCGCTGTAGTGCGAGGACATGCCCGGGAATTCACCGGTCTCGTTGGCGATCAGATGGAGCTTGGTCTCCATCGCAGCCATCGAGTAGATCATGCTGCCCAGGTGCGGGATGAAGAACGCATTCATCACCGAATCGGACGTGATCTTGAAGTTCAGCGGCGTGTTGACCGGGAACTTGATTTCGTTGACGACCGCGACCTTCTCTTCCGGATAGATGAACAGCCACTTCCAGTCCAGCGAGATCGCCTCGATGGTGACTGGCTTGACGTCCGAATCCAGCGGCTTGTACGGGTCCAGTGCGTGCGACGAGCGCCAGGTCAGGACCGCCAGCACCAGCACGATCATGCAGGGAATGGACCACACCACCACCTCGATCGCCGTCGAGTGGGACCACTTCGGCTCGTAGCGGGCCTTGGTGTTGGAGGCGCGATACTTCCACGCGAAGGTCAGGGTCATGATGATGACCGGGATGACGACCAGCAGCATGAGCACGGTGGCCGTGATCAGCAGTGTCTTTTCATCCTGGCCGATCTGGCCCTTCGGACTGAGGATGGCCACGGCATCGCAGCCAGTGAGCATCACCAGCAACGACAGCAGCAGGCCCGGGCGCAACCAGCGCCCAAGGGTTTTCAACGGAATCATCGGTCGATCCAATTGCGAGGGAATGCCGTTCCCCGTCCTGCCTGTTCCGGCCAAAGCCGGTCCCACCGGTCCGGAAGACAGGCAGGGAGGTGGGGTCGAGTCAGCCTTTCAATTTTAGGCCGTCACGCACCATTTAAGAAAGGCATTGACAATGATCGAGCGCAGGAAAGGCCTGATTCTGACTGCGACACGTTGTCGCACTGCGCGGCATGGCGGGCAGAACGCCCGGGCGCAGCATCCTGGCATCGGGCGGTGGCGGGGGCTCCAACCGGGTTCGGCAAAGTCGCCTGAACCTGTTCAGGCATGTTTGCTGGGGCATGGACATGGGATGCTCCACACAGGGCATGTGGGTGCCTACGATGATGAGGGCCCGACCCTGGCCCGTCTTCATGACGCGCTGATGCCTGCACTGGGATATGCCTTTGCCGCCCCCCATCACGAGATCTACCTGAGCGACCCGCGCAAGACCGCAGCCGCGCGATTGAAGACCGTGCCGCGGCAACCGGTGCGGCCGATTGAGTCTGATAAGGGTTCCCGCTTATGACACAAGGAATGCCATGCGTCTGATCAACCGACTGCTGCGCTGGACCACTCTGCCCGCTGGGCGCCGCGTGATGGCCGTGCTCGGCACCCTGCTGGTGATCGTATTGGCCTGCAATCCGGATCTGCTGCCGTTGCTGCCGGTTCTGGATGCGCTGGGGCTGGACGTGCTGGCGTTGCTGCTGGGGGCGCAGGTGATGGCGATGCTGCCGTGGTTGCGGGAGGCTGGCCTGCGATCGGCACGTGTGTTGCGGCGGTTGCTGCTGGGTGTAATGGCCGGTGCGGTGGGCGGGTACCTGCGACAGCTCGCGTGGTGGTTGGCGCGGGATGCGGTGATTGTGGGGCGCCGATGAAGGTGTGTTTCCATCGGTGAAGTTGCGTTCGCCCTGCCCTCTACGCCAGCCAGATCGCGCGCCGCCAGTGCAGCCCGTAGCACCACCTCCTCATCAGGCGACAGAACCCGTACCACCTTCCGACTAGCAGTTGACCGCTGACGCATCCCCATCAAAGAATTGGTCTCGATCAACTTCCACTCAACGGCTCGAGACAATGCAGACCGCAAGCAAGCGAAGTCGCGCGCTGCAGTAGCCCTGGTTACAGCAGGACCAGTGACACGCCCACGCCACCAACGCTCCATGGTCGGCACATCAATCTCAATGATCTGACGGAGCAGCAGCTCCGAGAACACTGATCGAATGCGATCCGGATACTGACGTCTACGCTTGAGCTCAGCTATGGCCCAAGGCTCGAAGTGATCGTTGAGCAGTGTTTCGAGCGTGCAACTAGTGGGCTTGTACTTCTCAAGCGCGGGCAGCCCGGATGAACGTACTCAGCGACAGCTTGCCGCGTGTGGTCGCGGGCTTGATCAAGTGTCAGGTGTTCGATCGAACCCAAGGTGCGACGTTTCCCGTTCGCCCAGGTGACGATCCAAGCTTTTTGCCCTGAAGGCTGCACACGCAGGACCAGGTCGCGAACCTGAGCGTCCCTGAGCTCATAGGGGCGATCTCGGGGTTCTGCTGTGAGAACAATGCGCTTGGTAAGGGCGAATGACATCGGGCGGAGAATCCCTAAGTGGCGATAAGGCCAACTTAGGGCAGGATGCGAGGCGGTGTTTGAATGCGGATTGTCCGCAAGCAGGTCCCTCTGGAGATAACCTTCCGCCCAGCGAGCAAGGCTAGCCGTTCGACTCTGCTGCACCTAGCAACTTCCGTCGCTGACGCTTCCTCGCCGTGTCACAGACAATCATGATTACCGCTCAACGCCTAACATGAATATGAAGGCATTTCCCGTTGAAACACAGGAAATAGAGCCACCTAAAGATCGTCCAGAGCCGATCGGACGCTCCATCACGACTTGCCAGACAGAATCCTCCCCCCCCACATCCTCGTCCGTAGCAACCAATTCAATGACTGAGTCACCCATAGAGAGAACAAGCCGCCCCTCGGAATCGAGCTCAACACCAGAGACTTCAACGCCAATCTTTCCATAGACCTCGGAGAGGAATACCGTCCTACCCACAAAGAAATCAACATTCCCGACATTGCTGGGAGATGTGAGGCCATCACGGAGAGTGGCCGCACATGAGAAGCTCAGATCCACGTACAACGATTCATCAGGGCACGCTGATGCATTAATTAGTCTCAAAGCTACCTGAAGGCTACTTACGTTGAATGAATCAAGGTATGAACCAAGCAGCATCCCCTGCAAGCTCGAGCGCGCAACCGCAACATCAACTTCCATCCTCTCGATTCGCGTCATCACGGTTTCTCTCGATAGTAGATATGACTTCCCGTGCGCTGCTCGCCCTTGGGAATATTGCCAAAGTTCTTACCATTCTCAGGACTTACGGGCTGACGCGGGTTACCTTCTCGCGTCACCGATACTCTGGGTGGATGCTTTGGTCCTCCGTCCATGACTCTAACGTCCATCTTCATGGACGGCACGTTGTGAAGCGTTCCCGATTCCGTGCCAGCGTCGTTCGATATCCGCGTTCCCATGTACCCAGCATCCTCCAACGCCACCCTGGTGTCGGCAGGCCTATCCCCAACCTTCACCCCGGCAACGGTGCGACCTTGCATCTCCGATACCGCAGCCCTGGCAAAGGGGGCGGCAATCGACCGTAGAATTCCCGGTAGAGTTGCGCCGCTTATGCTCGCAGCTACGAGGGCCTTGCCATTGTAGTGAAATGCGTCGTCACCGAGCTCGTTCCCGAAGCCTGGGTTCCCCATCTGATCGACGTTTGAGAACCACTCTTCATCACGACCGTCCGGATCGGTGAATTTGTACGGATTGTTCAACGCATATGCGTATCTATTGAACTTCGCGCCAGACTTCGTATCAACTACCATCGGGTCCAGCGACAGGAAAGCACCCAACTGCGGATCCATGTACCGCTGCTGCATATAGCTCAGCCCGGTGGCTGCATCGCTCACATGCCCTGTATAGCCAGGCCCATCCGTGACCTGTCCGCCAACGACAGCCCCATAAGGCTCGTAGCCATAGCGCTTGATTACGTTGCCGTTGGCATCGCTCTCGGCCACAACAGAGCCTAGGGCATCGGTATGGATGTACGTGACAGTCGTCTGGGCTGTTGCGACTGGCGACAGGCCAAGGGCGATCAGCAGCGCGCAGCACAGCCAGACGCCTGATGCCCCCAGCTTCCGAATTCGATCTTCCAATCCCCTGAAGCGGGTCGACACACCGCTTGCAGTTCCCCCGAACCGGAGCATCCTTCCAATCCCTGAAAGAGCCTTGAAGCAAGGCTGGATATTCATTGACCGGCTGCGGTTGCCAAGCCGGGGACCGGGCAAGGAGATAAGCGCATGGGAAGCCGGAGGGGCCAGTGGATCGCGTGGTTATGAAATCACGTGCTGCCAGCCGTGGGCTGGCACTACTGGGGTTGCCGGCCAGCGGCCGGCACTACCTTCGGGGGGCCACAAACAAAAAGCCCCGACCAAGGCCGGGGCTTTTCACTGCAACTGGTGCCGGAAATAGGAATCGAACCTACGACCTACGCATTACGAATGCGCCGCTCTACCAACTGAGCTATTCCGGCTTAGCTGCCCATTGTAGTAGCTGCCGGGGTCTGTGGTCAATCGCCCAACGCCGGCGCTCCAAAGTCTGGCGGCTGCCCGCCAGGACCGGCCTGCGATCAAGCTGTCTGCTGCATCCGCCGGGACCTGACCAAAGAGTGACGCGCACGCCTGATACGGACTGCTCCTCTTCCTCACCTTCTTCTGGGCCTCAGGGGACAACAATTTGCGAAGGAGCATCTTGCCGAATCGCGAGCGTTGATCGATCAGTTGACAGAGAAGCTCACTACCCTGCCGCTTGCGACCTTTCGTCCCTCCCACAGCCAGATCTCCTTTCCGACAGCCAACTTCGAAAGAGGCAGTTCACGATAGAGAAATCTGACCGGCACTTCGTAGTCTTTCCCAAGCTCAAGGCGGCGGTCATCCAGAACAATTCGGCAATCAAACGCCTCATTGTCGACAAGAAGAAGACAGGCATAAAAGATTCCCTCAACCGCCGCGTTGCACCCTCCTTCCTCGACCGTAAGAAAACGCACGCCAACAATGGCATCCAATTGCATTTCCTACAGCCCCGCAGGTGGCGATGCCGAGTGATCCACCACACGCGGGACCAAGCCCGGGAGTCGTTCATTGGAAACGACACAAGCTGGAATCCCACGATCCACAGGCACTAGAGAAAGCCGCTTAAAGAGGCTACGACGACGTCCGTCCTGATAATTGTATCGGGCTGGTCGCCGAAGTATCTGATTGCCTGCTTTGCATAAGCTACTGCTCCCACAGCTTTGATGTCTGCAGGCTAGCTTGGACCTACCGCGCGATAGAGAGACGTTGTTCCCTGCCCGGCACCGAAGCAGCCACCCGCAGCGAGACCAATAAACGTCGCAACGAAGTTCTCATGCGCATCTCGCGTTCTGGCCATCGCCTCCACATCACCACCAACGGCTACCATGAGCCTGGTCTGTGCCGATGCCGTTCTGGCTCGCATTCCTGGCAAAGCTCCGGGCGACTTCGCTGCTCTCTGTAACCCGGCGACTCCTTCGGAGGGCCCTGCCATGGGGATCTACTGCCCCTCAAGGCTTCTGCGGCGATCGAGCCGAACGCCGGCAACGCCCCCAAACCCGCAAGCCGAACAAGTATCGACCGCGTACGGCACAAGGCGCTCCAACGGACATCAGCGTTGACCTTCAGGGGATACGCCCTCGTGGATCACCACTGGATCTTCCCTTTCCAAGGGGACGACCGGATCTGCAACGCTGAGGCCACGCATGACGCCAAACCACGGAGCGATGGGATCATCCGTCAAATGAAACACAGCCCTCAGGCGCACAGTCTTGTACCACTTTCCATTCAACAGAGACAGATCTCCCTCAAGAGCAACGGCGTTGACCACTACGTCATTGAGATATGACTGCTCATCTGGATAGAGCAACGCCACTCCACTTCTTGGCGCCAGATACCCGACAAGCCCAACCTGCCGACCAACAGCGGATGCAGGATTCAACATAAGCCGCTGGAAACTCGAGTCACATCTCTGAGAACTTCTCACCCTGTAGTAGCAGGCATCCAAGTTTGCTGAATCGTGCCCGGCATCATCTGCGCGCCAGCCACATGCAGGCATCGCAGCCAACATCGCGCACACAGCTACCACACGGATCGTCAAGCTAGGGTTCTTCATATCACTTCCCAATCTGCAACACAGGTGAAGACTCATTACTGAACTCAAATACACCATTAGGGGTTGTAAGGAAATGAGGAACACCAGGTGTAGTCCGATACCAGTTCACGTCACCGGGGCTGAAGGGCGAATGGCTTCCTCCGTGATCCCTCACGAGAGGATGCCCATGAATAGAGCTTTCGCCACCGGTGGGCGCATTAACCGAATAGCCTATCCCCGTACTACCCTCAAATTTATTTCCTACATACAGCCCCTGAAGACGACCTCCGATTGCCGGATTCGTCGGAATACCATCAACCTCAACCCCGTACTTCTCAATGATAGGCTGAATCATTGCATCGAAGGTCATCGCAGCATCCCGCTTTGAGCGATGACTGATGGATTCAACACCATCTTTGATGCGATCAAGAGCCCTTACCGCTGACTGGTATCTCTCATTTACGGTTGCAGAGTTTATAGGGATGTCTTTTGAACGCCCATTATGAGCTATCACGCTGGCACGCCCCCCTGCCGAGGAAGCATTCACGTACATTACTGAAATAGGTGAGGCGCCACCACCGCCACATACGCGCGAGCCAGTTCTCATCGCACATCGTCCATCTGGGTCAACGAATCGATAAGGGCTTCCGTTTCCATAACGGTATCTGTTGAACTGCATGACGGGAGCTTCGTAGGCAGTCACAGGATCCACACTCAGGAACACACCCAGCCCCGGATCCATGTACCGCTGCTGCATGTAGCTCAAGCCCGTCGAGGCATCACTTACATGACCGGTATAGCCAGGCCCGTCAGCAACCGGCTGGCCCACCACCGCGCCATACGGCTCATAGACAGTCCGCCGGATCACGTTGCCTGCCGCGTCAGTCTCAGCAACCGGCGAGCCCAAGGCATCGGTGTGGATATAGGTGACCGTCTCCGCAGCAGCCTGATTGAACAATCCAACGACAAGCAGCACTGCACCGGCAGCGGCTCGAACCAGCAGCGTCTTCATTCCTGCGATCATGGCGCCGCCCCTCAGTTCGACCAGGCCGAGCACGCCTGCGCATTGCAGGCACGCACCTTGTAACCACCCTGGCAGCGCGTATCGAGGTCATACCCGATACCTTCCGCCCTATAGGTCGCGCCTCCACTGCTTGAACGCATGTTGTAGTAGGTGGCGCCTGGTGACGCATTCCAGATGACCGAACAGATGTTGGGGCCGCTCTTGAGAATCTTCACACCGGTCGGCACGGGCGGTGCACTGGAAATGGCAACCAGGCCGGCAGCAGAGCTGGCGCTGCAACCTGCGGGATTACAGGCACGCCCGCGGTAGTAGAAGTTGCCTCCGCCCCCCTTGGTCAGGGAAGCCGTCCGATCCCCCGCAATCAGCGACCAGTTGGCGCCGTCAGTACTTTCGTCGATTTCATAACGCGTCGCGTCCGCCACTTCCAGCAGGGAGATCGAGTACGCCGCGCCGATTCCAACTCCATCCGGCACGCGCAGAACAGGGGTGGCCGGAGGACCAATCACGCGCACGCCCGCCGCTGCTGACCACGGTCCGCAACCGGCAATGTTGCAACCGCGCACCTGATAGTCCCACTGGCCAGGCCAGCGTCCACTGCGGGCCACCGAGGTCGCGCCATTCTCCTGCGCGAAGCCGAAGCCGCCGCCATTGAGCTGCTCCACCAGTTGATAGCTTGTTGCGGCAGGAATCGCTCCCCACGACATACTCACGGTGGAACTGTAGCTTGTACCGCCGAGATTGATTCCTGTCGCCTGGACGGGGGGCAATGTCACCACGATGGCGCCGGTGGCACTCGCCGCGCTGCAGCCGGCGTCATTGCATGCGAAGGCGCGGTAGACATAACGGCCAGCGATTCGCCCGCTGACGGCCAGCTGATTGCCACTGATCCGGTTGATCTCAGTCCACGCGCCGCCATTGAACTGTTCTTCGATGCGATAGCTGCTGGCCTGGGCCACGCTCGACAAAGAGAGGACAAAACTACCGTTGTAACTCGCGGCAGGCACTGACAGCGTCGGCACGGACGGGGCATACAGCGCTGTAACCGTCGCTTCGGCCGAGTACGCGCCGCAGCCCTGCGGATTGCACGCTTTGACCCGATAGCGATAGGCCCCTGCAGCCTTGCCGGTCACTGGATAGGTGCGGCCGGGGCCATCAAGCAGCACATTCCAGCCAGCGCCCACAGCTTCCTCAAGCACAAAGCGAGCGGCACCCTGCACCGCTGACCAGCTCAAGGAGTAGGTGCCGTTGATGCCTTGTGCCGGTGCCGTGATCACGGGCGCAGCCGTGGGGGCAAGCTCTACCTGGATGGAGGCTTCCACGCCCCACGCTCCACAGACAGTGCCATTGCAGGCACGCCCACGATAACGATACGTACCGGAGCCGCGTCCGGTAAGCGAAACCGTCAACGCGGTCCCTTGATAGACGGCCTGCCACGTTCCCGTCCTTGACTCCTGTACTTCGTAACGCTGCGCGCCTGCGACGGCAGCCCACTGCACGGCAAACGCACCATTCCCGCTGTATCCGGGAACAGTCACTACCAGGGCCGCAGGGGCGATATCCACCGCGCGCTTGGCAACAAGGCTACCGTTGAGCTGGATATAGTCGAACCCCTTGGCTTGGCGCTGATCGTGCTGGTAGCGCAGCACGCCATCCTGACCATAGAAGGAGCGGATGTTGCCATTGGGCGCACTGGCCAGGGTCCGCCGCCCATGCGCGTCATACTGATAGGCCTCCTTCCCATCAACCTCGCGCAGGCGATTGCCGTAGTCGAAGCGGAACGCCACGCCGTTGCGAACCTTCAGGTTGCCTTGTGCGTCATACCCGAGCCCGGTCACGGTCGCACCACTGGCGACATCCCGCACATTCGTCAACCGATTGTTGAAGTCGTACTCAAAGGCCTGCCGCCGCGCGCCCACGCTGGCGGCGACAATGTTATCCAGGACGTTATAGGCGTAGCTCGCATTGCCAAAGCTGCTCGCCGTCACTGCGGTCAGACGATCCAGCCCGTCGTAACGCATATCGCGGTTTCCGGGGGCCGCAGGCAAGCCATCACTGATGGCCGCCACGTTGCCATTGGCATCGTAATCGTAACCATCATCGATGACCTTGCCGCCCGCACCGCTATCCGTGCTCCTGTCGGGAAGACCACGCGCATTCTGCGTCATCTGATGGGTGACGCCGTTGCCGTAGGTGAAGCCGCTCATGCCACCATTCGCGTAATAACGCACGTTGGTGGCGTAGGTTCCGGCCCGTGTTGGCTGCCCCAGCGCATTCGGGCTGTAGCCGATCGTCAGGCCTGACGGCTGCACATGAGTGGCCAAGGCGCCGTTCGCGTCGTAGCCGTAACCCAGTGCCCAAACCTCACTGCCGTCATGCACCACACTCTCGGAGGTCGGCAGCCCGCGCAGGTTGTAGCTGTACTCGTTGATGGTGCTGGCGCCGTTGTTGCGGGTCTGCACCCGCCTTACCTTCCCGCCCGGCCAATAACTCCAGTCCTGATCGCCCCGACCATCGGAGAAGCGCAACGTCACCAAGCGGTTCATGCTGTCGTAGCCCCGGTCAGCCCGGGATGGTGAAGCATAAGCGCCTTCGCTCTCGCACTGAGCGCCCAACAGCGTCAGGCCCGAGGCAGACCAGAGCAGATTGCCCGCAGCGTCGTAGCCCATACCCGTTGCACCGGTTTCGGGCTCCATGCTCTTGCACAGACGCTGGGCACCGTCATAGACATACTGTCGACGCACACTGATGCTGCCATCGCCATTGCGTCGCAGGATCGATAGCGGCTTGCCCAGCGTGTCGCGCTGGATCTCCGTCACCACGCCCTCGGCGTGGAGAATTCGGATGGGCCTGTCCTGGGCTGGCTTGCCATACATCAGATAATCGGTGGTGGTGGCAATGCCACGCGGATTGGTCACCCGTACGCTGCCTCCACCGAGCTGTTCCGTCGTGGTGATCAGGCGCCCGAGCTCGCTGTCCTGCTCGCTGCGGACAGGGCGACCGAGCGCGTCGTAGCCGGTGTAGGTCCCTGGCAGCGCCGAACGGAAGTCGGATGCCGCGCGCGTGGGATAGGAAGTGAATATCGGCCGCCCATTGCTGTCATAGCGAGTCACCGTCTGGCGCAGCGTACCGCCGCGGTCCGCGGCATCGAACGACTCTTCCAGCACAGGACGCCACAGCCCATCGTAGTACGTCACCGCGCGTGCATTGCCGGTACTGGACTCGCGCTTCCAGTGTCCCGCTTCCAGCCCGATCTCCGCTCCCGCTACCTGGAAGAACCGGGTAGTTGAGGGATTCCAGGCCACGCTGTCATTTGCGGCCTGGGTCGCCTGAACGATCCGCCCCATACCGTCGTAATCGAAACTCCGGCTGGCCCCATTGGGCTCCACCGCCGCGCGCACCCAGCCGTTGTCATCGACTTGCAGCGAGGCACTGCTGCCGTCCGGGAAGGCAACGCTCTGTGGCAGGCCACGCTTCCAGCTACCGAGGGCAATCGCATTACCCTTGCCATCGGCCACCGAAGCGAGCGTGCCATCCGGGTGATAGCCCAGCGTCTGCTGCAGCACGCCGAAAGCATAGGTGCGCTGCGGACGCGTCAACGCGTCGAAGTCAGTGCGTTCGGTCTCGATTTCAACGCCACCGACGGTCTGCGTGCTGCGCGCAACTTGGCCGAGAATCCAGCGACCGGTATCGTCGAAGTACGTGGTCCTCAGCGTTCGCGAGCGCCCCAGCGAGTTGCTCTCGGTCTGCACGACCGGTCGAACATTCGCATCGAACTGATCGGTCGTGTTGATGAAGTTGACGCCATCCTGGCTGAGGACGGACTGCTTCAGCGGTCGAATCTTGACGGCGAAGGGATCATCGGCACCCGAGAGCGTTCCATAGCTCTCCGGGAAGGGCATTGAAGGTGCCTCGCCGGCGCCTACATAGGTATTGGTCGTGACTTGTACGATCTGTCCATCCGGTGCACGTACTGCCTCCTGCAACAACTGCCCTTCGTTCTCATCGATCTTTCTGCCGAACACGCTATGCCGACGGGTGCCATCCGGTTCGACTACGGTAATGACCCGTGAGTCCGGTATCCCTGATTCATAGCCCCCACCATCGTACTGCCAGACAAGTGTCCCCAGCCCGGGCCCGCTCAGAGTTTTTCGAGTAACAGCGAACAGATCATAGGAACTGGAAGTGCGCTGCACATAGCGCCCTCCACCCACGTCTGCGCACGCGTTGTTCCTGATGCCCGTTCGGGAACGGCGAAGGTAGCTGAAATCAAACTGTCCGCGCGTTCCCGCGGGATGGTTTGCGATCAGGGTGAAGTTGGACTGCTCGAAGTGGGGTTTGACGCAGATCTTGGGCTCTCCATCCCATATCTGATACTCCGGATTCAGCCCTCCAAGATCACCGTCCTGCCAGCTGTATTCATAAGTGAGCCGCGCGCCGTCAGGTTGCACAACGGCACGCAGGCTCGGCCAGAACGAGAAACCCAAGCCTCCCGAGCGCTCGTTGTATTCGTACCGCCACGTCCTGCCATTGGCTGTAGCGCTGGCGATGCGCCCCCCGTCATAGGCAATGGAAATGCTCCGTCCATCGCTACCACGGACACCCACCAACCTGTCCCCGGAGTAGTCATACGCAACCCAGTTCCCTTGGCGGTCCTCCACACGGCTTGCCATCAGCAGCACCTTGACAAGCTTCGTGCCGACGCCCATTCCCATAGACATATTGCCGGCCGAACGCTCAACGGCTACGTTGAAGAAATATCGGTTCCCCGTAGCGTCCACGCCGAGAAATCCTTCCCCGGGATAGCCATTGGCCGTGGATGCCAGGCAACTGAAGCGCATATTGCCGCGTGTTCCCCAGCGATAGGTATCGCCATTGGTAGGCTTTGGATTGGTCGCATTGGCTATGAGTAGAACCTCCTGTTCCCCTTGCCCCGGCACATGGACCTTTGTTCCATTCCAAATCTCCCAAGAGGCAATTCCGCTCCGTGTCTTGGCATAGAATGACTGCGAACACCGCTGGTTCGCACCGTTGCCGGACTCATTCCACTTCCAGATGGAATCAAAGGTCGCATGCATGTAGGGGACGTCAATATCCCAACTACCAAAGCCACCCAGCGGCTGCCGGTCCTTGAAGGACTGAATGGCCAGACGTCTCTGAAGCTTCACCGGTAACGCATCGTTTCCCGGAAGATTGATGTCGGTCACCACGAACTCGGTGGCGCCCGTACTGAGGCTTACGCTGTCACCGAACAGCTCGGACGTAAGAGGCGCCAGCATCTCGCTGTCGCGGATCTTCTTGTAGTACTCGGTCTGTGGCGTGACCGGGCTGCTTGCCCAGCTTGCCCCAGACGACACGACCAATGCCGCGCCCAACAACGCCTGCCACTGCCAGATACGCATGGAACATCCTTTTGTCCAAATGCGCCGGCGATCGCCATGGATTCGGCAATTCACCGACCTGTGCTCTGGCGTCATGTTCTGGCCGGAAAACAGCTGCGCCGTCCCTTGCGCCTCCTGTATCTCTGGGAGGAACGATCCCTCCTCTCACGACAGCTTCATATGATATTCACTCAAAGTAAATACCCCGGCTTACCACTTAGGCCGAAGGCCGTGTCCGCAAGCGGGGTCACCCCACCTCAACCCGGTTCGCACACACCCGCCCACCCGCGAAATCCTGCAGATTCCCCAGCGTGATCGCCGAGATCTCCTGCAGCGCCTCCACGGTGAAGAAGCCCTGGTGGCCGGTCACCAGCACGTTGGGGAAGGTCATCAGGCGCTGGAAGGCCTCGTCGTCGATGATCTCGCCGGACAGGTCCTGGAAGAACAGCGCGCTTTCCTGCTCGTACACGTCGATCGCCAGATGTCCCAGCCTGCGCGACTTCAGCGCACGGATCACCGCGTGAGTATCGACCAGCCCGCCACGCGAGGTATTGACCAGCATCGCGCCGGGCTTCATCCGCGCCAGCGAGGCGTCGCTGATCAGGTGTTGGGTATCGGGTGTCAGCGGGCAATGCAGCGACACGATGTCGGCGCGCGCCAGCAGTGCATCCAGCCCCACCCTCTCACCGACATCCGCGAAAGCCGCCGACGGATACGGGTCATGCCCCAGTACCGTGCAACCCATGCCCTTGAAGATGCGCGCGGTAGCCAGGCCGATCTTGCCGGTACCGACGATGCCAACCGTGCGGCCATGCAGGGTCCGTCCCAGCAGGCCATCGAGCATGAAGTTGCCTTCGCGCACGCGATTGTAGGCGCGATGAGTCTGGCGGTTGAGCGTCATCACCAGCGCCAGCGCATGCTCGGCCACGGCTTCGGGCGAGTAAGCCGGCACGCGTGCGACGAACATGCCCAGTGCTTTGGCGGTCGCAAGATCCACGTTGTTGAAGCCCGCGCAGCGCAGTAACACGGCACGCACACCCAACGCATGCAGGGCATGCAGTACCGGCGCATCAAGCCGGTCGTTGACGAATGCACAGACCGCCGCGCAATCCTGCGCCAGCGCAGCCGTATGCACGTCCAGCGCGGCATCGAAGTAGACGAACGAGAAGCCCTGCACGGACGCGTCACGCTGGTTGGCCTCATCGAGGAAACGACGATCGTAGGGGCGGGCACTGAAAACGGCGATCTGCATGGTGGGACCTGGGTGGAATGCCCTACCGACCATACCGCAGCACCTGCCCTGATGGGATGGCACCGGCGATGCCGTCATCGCCGGTGCCGGGTGCCACTTAGAACTTGTAGCCCAGGCCCAGCATCACGCCGTTCTGGATCTGCCCGTCGCGGCGTTCACCCACGTAGTCGGCCATGATCGACAGACGCTCGCTGGCGCGGCTGGTCACGCCCACGTTCCAGGCCAGTACCTGCTCACCCACCGCCTGGCTGCTTGCGCCGAACACCAGATCCGGTGCCGCAGCGAAGCCGGTGCTGTAGCGCGCCTGGGAATCGCCCAGTTCCTTCTGCCAGACCACCCGGGCACGCGGGGTGATGCGCTCGCCGTTGTTGCCTTCGAAGGTCTTGAACAGCTGCAGGCCGGCACCCACACGGATGCTCTCCAGGCTGCCGCTGCGACCGACCAGTGCACCGGCCCCCTGCCCTTCATTGAAGCGGGTGGCCGAGGTGCGTGCATAGTCCACCACCGGCAACAGCGGCTGGATCACCACGCCCTTGCCGGTGGTGAACGAGAACGCGTGCTCCACCCGCGCGGAGATCGCATCGTTGCTGTACTTGGCACGCAGCGGCTGCTGCAGGCCATCGATGCCGTTGATGCTGCGGCGGGTATCGTGGCGCAGATCGGTGTAGCGCACCGCCGCAGACAGATAGCCCCGCGAGTACGTCGCGTCCAGGTAGCCGCCGACGTCCAGCGCGCGCACATCACCGGTGAAACCAGAGCCATCACTGGCCTTGGTCGACATGTCCGCCGCGGCCACGCTGACGCCCAGGGTCACGCGGTCATCGGCCACGCGGGTGTCGGCACCGATCACGATGCCACCGATGTTGTGGCTCAGACCGGCCACGCCGCCGTCGGCATCGATGCGGCCATGACTGGCGAAACCACGCGCCCAGATGCCATGGCTGCGTCCAGCATCACCGCTGCCCGCAACGCTGCCCGACGCCGGCTCGACCAGATGCATCGCCAGCTGGTTGAACAGGCTGCCATGGCGCATGCCCGGCTGGGAGGAGACCGACTGTGCCACCTGCGAGGCCAGGCCATCGGCATCACCGCCGCTGCGCATGGCCGACTGGTGCTGCTGCACGACGTTGCCGATGCTGCCCACCAGCGCATTGTCGGCCAGCCGCAGGCTGGCATGCGCATCACCACGCAGGGCACCGGCCTGTTGTGCGATCACATCGCGGTCGGCGAACTGCAGTGCGCCCAACAGCGACTTCAGACCGTTGTCCTGGCGATCGGAGGCAGTCGCCAGCGCGCGGCCCAGTCCATCGCCGGACGTGCCGTTGGCGAACAACCCCAACTGGTCGAAACCGGGGTTGGCGGTCAGCCACAGGCCGTCAGCCGTCTGCTTCACGTTGAAGCTCAACAGCGAATTGTGGCGGGGACGGAACACATCACCGCTGATGCTGGCGCTGTAGCCGGTGTCGCCCAGGCGCACGGCCTCTTCGAAACCGCCCTGGTAGATCGGACCCTCAACCAGATCACGACGGAAGTCCTGGCCGTAGTAACCCTGCGCCACGTTCAGTTCGAGGAAGGCGCCCTTGGAGATCACCAGTGCGCCTTCGGTCTGCTCGTCATCGAAGAAGGTACCCACGCGCAGGCGGCCTGCAGCTGTACCGCCATTCTCGGTGACATCGAACAGCACCTTGCCGCCCGGCATGATGTTGACGTAGCCATGGGTGACCAGATCACCACCGCGCGGCATCAGCGTGCCGAACACGCGCAGGCGGTTGAAACCGTCTTCGCGGTAGGACGGGCCAGTGCCTTCGCCCAGTGCATTGAGATCCATCGCCGTGCCGGCAACGTCGCCGTGGCCAACCAGCATGCCTGCGCCAAGCACGCGCACTTCCGAGGCGCGCAGGGCACCGCCTTCCAGGGCGATGGTGCCGTTGTCCACCAGCATGAAGTCCGCACCCGTGGTAGCGGACGTGCGCCAGGTGGCGCCATTGGTCACGCGGATCACACCCATGGCGTTGTCCAGCGTAGAGGCATCCAGAT
This sequence comes from Stenotrophomonas maltophilia, assembly GCF_004684085.1. Lineage (GTDB taxonomy): Bacteria > Pseudomonadota > Gammaproteobacteria > Xanthomonadales > Xanthomonadaceae > Stenotrophomonas > Stenotrophomonas maltophilia_AS. Next base: position 283,178 of record NZ_SRHZ01000024.1, on the reverse strand, counting down.
CCGCCAGCCGCAGTTTGGACAGCAGCAGGTCCTGGATATCCGGGTCATTCAGGTAACCCTGCACCGACAGCGGGCCAATGCCCTGCGGGCCGCGACTCGAAGCGTTGTAGATGCTCTGCGCAAGGTTGATGTAGGTGGATTGCCAGTCGGTATTCCAGCGCGCGAAATCATCATCGACGAAGGCCTGCAGCTGGCGTCCGGTACGCAGGTAGCCGGGATTGATATCGCCGCTCACGTTCGCGCTCACGTTCAACGTGTCACCCGGATCGCGGTATCCGTTCGCGGTGATGATCCTGTTGCTGTAGATGTCCTGGCCCGGGAATGATTCCAGCTTGCTGCCGCTGCCATCCGGATCAAAGGTGATGGAGGCCCCCGTGCTGCGGGCCGGATCGCGGAACACCAGCAGCCCGTTCGGCTGTACCACTTCATACATGGCCTTGTGCAGCAGGCCGGCATCCATGCCACCGCCATAGTTGCCGGTGTAGATCTGGGTCATGCGCGGCGACGGCGTGTAGATCACCTTGCCGCCGCTGCTGGCCGCGTGGATCTGCACCGAGTCGATGATCGGCAGGTCGCCGGCCAGATAGCGCTCGACGCCACCGGACTGCATGATCGAGCAGGATGAAATGCATTTGCCGGAGACGATGGTGTTGAGGCCGGAGGTGCGGATCACCCCCTGCAGCCACTCGCCGGCGATCAACGCGCCACCATTAGAGGTGCGCAGTACCACTTCGCGGATCGGCCGGCCTTCGGCCTGCGCCTTGGCCAGCAGTGCCGGCAGGGACACCACGTCGGCGTAGGTCACATCGCCACTCAGGAAGATGCGATCGCCCAGCACGTGATAATTCATTGCCATGACGTCATCAGCCACGGACATGGTGGCGACACCCATCAGCCCGGCCAGGGCCAGGCTCAACTTCGAATACTTCATGTGTTCTCTCTCCACCCGCAACACGCGGGTAGAACGATCAACGCCGCAGCGGGGCGATCTCCCCCAGTGGATCCGGCGCCGAAAGATGAATATATTCACAATGAGAGTTCGATCGATGCACACTCTTCCCCATCCGGTCATCGTCGCGTAAAACTCGATGACGCATCTGCCACAGACACGCGAGGCCTGCCCTGTCCACCCCGTCCCCCCTGCTCCATCGCGCGCCGCAGCTGCCCGCGCCTGCGGATGCCTTCATCGCGTTCGTACGCGAAGAACGCGCGCCGCTGTGCGCGTTCCTGCGCACGCGGGGAGTCGGGCCCGAGGACGCGGAGGACATCGCACAGGACTGCATGGAGCGGTTGATCCGCTATCGCGCGCAGGGCCCGGACGAACTGCGCCTGCTGCTGTATCGTATCGCCCGCAACCGCCTGGCAGACCGCGGCCGTTCGCCGCAGTCGCGGCCGCACCTGCCGCTGGCCGAGCACGATGGCAGCGACGAGCCTTCCAGTACCTCGCCCGATCCATTGCGCCAGGCCGAGTCAGGGCAGATGCTTTCCCTGCTGCGGCAGGCCCTGTTCAAGCTGCCCGAACGCGCACGCGAGGTCTATCTGCTCAACCGCATCACCGGCATGAGCTATACCCAGATCGCGCGGCATTGTGGAATTACTGCCAAGACCGTGGAAAAACATATCGCCCGTGCCCTGCAGGGCCTGCGCCAGGAGTTGGGATCGGATCCGCTGCACAACGACAGGGATGGCCAATGAGTGGCACCGCGCACAGGGATGATGCACTGATGTTCGAACGCGCCAGCGCATGGGTCGCCCGGCTGGAAGCCCCGGACTGCACATCGGAAGAACGCGAAAGGTTCGAGGACTGGCTGGCCGAAGATCCGGCCCACGTCAGCGCCTGGATACAGGCTGAAACGCTGTTCCAGCAGGGCGAAGGGCTTGCGGCCGACCCTTGGTTGCGGACCGCCGCAGCGCGTGCCGCGCGACCTGCCCGCCGCCGCCTGCTGCCCGGCCTTGCTGCCGCCGCAGGCGTCTGCCTGGCCATCGGCATCGGATGGATGGTTGCGGTGGATGGCCATCCAACACCGCAGTTGTATGCCAATGACACCCTCCTGCCACGCCAATTGACCCTGGCCGACGGCAGCCTCGCCACCCTCGACGCCGGCACCACGTTGCGCGCCCGCTTCGGCTGGCGACATCGCGAGCTGGATCTGGAACGCGGGCGCCTGCAGCTGCAGGTCGCGCCGTCCAGCAAGGCGCTGCAGCTGCGGGCGGGCAACAGCACGGTCCGTGACATCGGCACCACCTTCCAGGTCGAGCGCCTGCGCGATGGCCTGGTTGAAGTCGCACTGCTGGAAGGCGCGGTGCAAGTCAGCAACGGCACGGCCCAGCACATGCTGGCGCCCGGCCAGCAGCTGCAGGTGCTGCCCTCCGGGCGCATCCAGCCCGGCCCGGCGCTGTCGTCCAATGTGGCCGCCGAAGCGTGGCTGCACGGGCAACTGGTCTTCGATGCCACGCCACTGTCCATCGTGGTCGAGCGCATGAACCGCTATGGGCGCACGCCGCTGGTGATCGCCGATCCGGAGATCGCCGGGCTGGCGGTGAGTGGCACGTTCCGCGCGGGCGACGCACAGGAGTTGCTGTCCGCACTGGAACTGGGTTGGTCCGTGGCTGGCCAGACGCGTCCGGATGGCGCGCTGGAACTGCGCCGCACCTACTGAGGAGGCCGGCAGTGAAGGCAGGTCCGGGTGCGCTGCAGTGGGGGCTGCTCCGCGCCCTGCTTTGCCTCGCAGTGGGCATTGCGGCACTACCAGTGGCCGGTGCCAGCGAGCCTGCCGGCACGTTGGAGATCGACGTGGATGCCGGCCCACTGCTACCGGCACTGCAGCAATGGGCACGGCAGAGTGGCACCGCCCTGCTGTTCGACGCACGTGAACTGGATGATCTGCGCACCGATGGCAGCCGTGGCCAGCGCGATACCGGCGCCGCTCTGAAGCAGCTGGTTGCCGGCCTGCCGGTGAACATCCTGCGCACATCCTCGGGTGCCTTTGTCGTGCGGCGGGTCCATCCCGAAACAACTGCCGAGCAGCCGAAAGTGATCGCGACCCCGCGCTTCCCGCGCCCGGCGCCCAAGCCCATCGACACGCCACACCAGGTGGAACTGGCGCCCATCCACGTCACCGGCAGCCGGCTGCCGCGCTCCTCGGTGCAGACCACGCTGCCGGTCACCACCATCGATCGCGATGACATCCTGCGCAGTGGCTACGGCAACCTGTTCGACCTGCTGCGGCATCTGCCCGGCATGAACGGCCACCCTGCCATGAGCACCTCGCGCGGCGGCGATTCACAGTACCTGCCAGTGGGTGCAGCGGCCACGACCAGTCTCGACGGCATGGGCCCGCGGGCGACGCTGTTCCTGGTCAATGGCCGGCGCCTGCCGCGCTATCCGATGGTGTCGCTGGAACAGGGTGGGCTCACCGACCTCGGCGGCATTCCGCTGAGCTTCGTAGACCGGATCGAACTGGTGCGCGGCGGTGCCTCGGCCATCTATGGGGCCGATGCCATGTCCGGCGTGGTCAACATCATCCTGCGCGATCAGGCTGATGGACCCGAAGCGATGCTGCAGACTGGACTCAGCAGCCGCGGCGATGCGGGCCAGTACCGCCTGCAGGCCGCCACCGGCGGCGTGCGCGGCAACGGGGACCGCTGGTTTGCCGGCCTCGATCTGCACCGCGTCGAGCATGTCGCCGGCGACCAGCGCGACTGGCATGCGGAAACCTCGCTGTATCCGATCGGCGCGATCTTCGGCAACTGGTACGTGCCCGCGCGGCGATGCGAGCCGCCCCTGAAGCGGCGCGAGGACGGCTGCTGGTTCGACAGCGCGCGGCCGCGCTCGCTGCAACCCGCCTCGGACACTGCTTCGGCCTACCTGCACTACCGGCATGAACGCGATGAGGGACGCTACGCCTATGTCGAGGCACGGGCCAGTCACAACCGCCAGCGCTTCGACCTGGGCCCGACCGCCGTTGCGGTTGTCTCGCGGGGGATCACCTTCAACAGTGTCCTGCGTGAGGCCGGCAACGTGCGCCCCAGCGTCCGCGCCACCGATGCGGACGTCACCTTCGGCATCGGCCGTGACCAGGGCCGGCGCAGCTGGGAGGCGGGCATCAGCGCGCAGCGCAGCGAAGTCACACTGTCCACTGCTGGCACCGTACGCACGACGCGCCTGCTTGAAGCAACGCAGGCGCGCAGGTTCACTCCCGGCTTTGACGCACCTCCGGCGGCCGAGGTGGACACGCTGTTTCCGTCCATCCGCAACCGCGGCAGCACTGCACAGTGGCAGGGTTGGTGGGGCGTGCAGCGTGAGCTGATGGCGTTGCCTGGTGGTCCTGCACAGCTGGCCACCGGCATCGACCTGCGCCATGAACGCTGGACCTCGCGTCCCGATGCGCTGCTCAGCCAGGGGGACCTCGCATTGGGCCTGCCGCAGCAGCAACGCCGCCTGTCGCGACAAAGCAGCGGCATCTACGCCGAGCTGGGCCTGCCGCTGGCACCTACGCTGCGCGCGGACCTGGCCGCACGCTGGGACCGCGACGGCGGCTTCATGGCGTTCTCGCCACGTGCCGGGCTGCGCTGGAGCCCGACGCCCCAATGGTCGTTCCTGCTGGCCAGCGGGCGCGGCTACCGTGCACCGAGCCTGTTCGAGCAACGGCGGCCTCCCGGCTACTTCGGGTCGATCTCGCTTCCGGTTTCCAGTGCCCTTCCGGAATGTGCAATCGCCACACGCGGTGGAAGCTGCAGCGTCACGGCCAACGTGGTGGAGAACGATGCACTGAAGGCCGAGCGATCACGCAGCCATTCGCTGGCGGCCACATGGACGCCCAACGATACGTTCTCGCTGTCGCTGACCCACAACATCGTGGAACTGCGCAACGAGATCCTTGCACTGCAGCCGAGCGACGCGGTGTGGAATCGCAGCACCTGGGAGCTGGATGAAGACGGCCACCTGAGCAGCCTGCGCCTGTCGTTCGACAACATCGGCCGCACCACTTCCCGCAACTGGGTCCTGCGTGGCGAGTACCGCATCGACAGCGGCAGCAATGGCCAATGGTTGTTCTCGCTCGATGCGCTGAAACAGCAGGAACTGCGTCGCCGCCGTGACCACGAGGCCGCAGTGGACCTGCGCGGCCATGTGACGCCGGAGATCGCCGCCGTGTTGAACGTGCAATGGCAGAACAGCAGCTGGGACATCGCACTGCGCGGTAACCAGACCGGGCGCACGCGCGCATGGCTGCCGGGGGCCGAGTGCCCACAGAAGCAGGTCGACCGGAACCACTGCATGAACCCACGGCAGCTGCGCTGGAACCTGCACCTCGCACGTCGGCTGGGGCCGCGCATCGTCGCCGCGCTGGATGTGCACAACGTACTCGATGCACAACCGGTGAACTATCTGGTTGGCAATGGGGGACAGATGCCGGGGCTGGACGACCCACTCGGCCGCTATTACCTGCTGACCCTGCAATTCCGCTGAAGCGTAGTAATCTACGCGACCTGTTCCACCGCGGTCCCCTTCCCCCATGAAAGCCTATCTCTGGTTCTGGGGCGCGTTCCTGCTGTTCTTCGCGTTGCCTTTTCCCTGCATTCTCTATTTCGGCACCTCGTGGCCGGTGGCGCTGGTCGACCGCAGCGCACCGTGGCTGGCACTGTTGCTGCTCGCACTGTCCATCGCCCTGTGGCTGACGCTGCTGTGGGCGTTCCTGCACTACCTGCTGCTGGGGCCGCCACGCGCACTGCACCGGGTGCAGTCGATCCTGGCCGATGGTGAGCCGCGCAGTGCGCTGATCGAGCAGGCCGAACAGACCGGTGTGCAGGTGCGCGGCTTCGCGCAATGGAAACTGCAGTTGTTCTTCAAGAACCTGTCCGGTACGCCGATCCGCGAACAGATGCGGATGGTCGACAGCAAACCGCAGCTGCAGCGCTTCAGCGCCGGCAAGTACATCGATGCGCGCCTCGGGCGGACGCCAGGTGCTTTCCCCAACGTGGTGCTGGACGGCGCCCAGCCCGAACTGAATGTTGCGAGCCTGTGGCGGCGTGGCATCGGTGCTGGCATTGGCATCATCGCGGTTGCCGTTGCCTACGTGGGGGTCTATCGCCTGCAGAGTGAGGGGCTGGGCTGGACCTTTCTGTCGTTCGGTCACCCGCTGCTGGTGTGCCCGCTGGTGCTGTGTGGCTATGTGCTGGGCCTGCGCCTGCTCGGCCGCCTGCTGCACGCCGATGCGCGCGGCGATGCGCTGAAGTACCGGGGCATCGGCGCGGATGCCAAAGTGCTGAAGGTCCGTCAGACCGGCACCTACCTCAACGAACAACCGCAGGTGGAGTTCCAGCTGGAATACATCGACCGCGAAGGCAACGTGCAGCAGGCCCGCGTGCGCCGCTTCATCCCGCTGATTGAACTGGCCAACATCCCGCGCGAGCACGTGACGCTGCTGTACGACCCGGATGACCGCAGCAACGTGCGTCTGGAGGGTGTATGAAACAGCCGCCCTCCACCCGCGCCGTCTTCCTGGTGCTGCTGCTGGTTCTGGCGGGCGTGGCCGTTGCCGGCGGCGCACTACAGACAATCAGCGAAACGCTGGGGCATCCGGTGCAGGCAGACCGGGGGTCAGCACCGGCCACCGCACAGCCGCAGCGCGAGAAGACCGCATCACTGGCGCCCGTCCCTGAGCCTCACCCCATCGCGATTCCCGAACGCAACAACCGCCTGTTCGATGCGGACTACTTGCTGGCTGCACGCCAGGCGCTCGAGCAGCTGCCGGCACTGGCTGGACAACGCTTGACCGTGTTCCACAGCATCCACTTCTACGACGATGGCCGCATCAACCTGGATCTGGTCGATCCGCAGCAGCCAACCCACGTCGACAGCTACCAGTTCGAGCGCGGCCAATGGCGCAAGGGCAATCCGGTGAACCCACAGCAGTTCGCACCGACCATCAGCCTGCAGCGCAGCAGCACATCCCTGGCCAGCATCGATTTCGACGCCGTGCCGCGCGTGGCGCAGGCACTGCAGGAGCAGCGCAATGCCCTGCAGAACCCCGCATCCGAAGTCGGCCACGTCTACGTGATCGTGCGCAAGGGCGGCAAGCTGGTGTGGCTGCCGGATGAAGTCGCCGGCGACCGCGACTCGGTGCGGCTGCAGTTCGACGCGCAGGGTGCGCTGCGCGGCGTAAGCCGCCGGTAGGCCACTCAAAAAAGGGGACGGAGGGGATTAAGTCGCATGTGCCTCGGTGCGATTTGCGACTTAATCCCCTCCGTCCCCTTTTTGCTATTTCACCGAGCGGGCGATGGCGTACTGCGCGCCGTAGTACGTGGACAGCACCAGCAGGCTGGCCAGCGGCAGGCCACCGGCGAAGCGGTCCCAGGCCAGCAGGGAATCGCTGGCGACGAACAGCAACGCACCGGCGGCAGCCCAGCGCGCACTGCTGGCTTCCACCGCATCGGGCTGCGGACTGCGCCACTGGCGTGCCAGTGCCAGCACCGCCATCGAGGCCAGCACCACCACGTATGCCAGCACCGGGATGCGCATCGGCGCCGGCAGGTGCGGCCACAGGCCAATCACATTGAGCACGGCAAACGCCGCCAGCAGAACGCTGGCGCCGACCAGCCCACGTCCGGCGCGCAGGCCATCGCGGAAGGCAACGATGTAGCAGACATGCGCCAGCAGGAACGCGACCAGCCCCGGCACGAACGCGTCCATCGGCAACATCAGCGCGATATCCCCCACGCACGACAGCAGCATGCCGGCCAGTACCGCGCGTCGATAGAACGGCTGCGCGGGATCGTGCACGCGCCAGGCGATGGCGGCAATCAGAAGCGTGGTGGTCGGCTTGGCCAGCCAATGCAGCCAGCGCCCGTCACCGTGGAGGAACGCGCCAATGATAGCGAGCGTCGCCATCAGCAGGATCACACCATCGCGGGCGCGCGGTTTCATCGCGCCTTCCACAGGTCCGCCAGGCGATCAGGCTTGCCGGTGATGCGCTCCAGTACCGGGTACTGCAGGCCACCGTGGTAGGCGATGTTCATCGTTTCGATGCGGTCGAACTGCTTCACCAGCAGCACGATCGGTGCCTTGTCCTTCGCCGCGCCGGCAACGGCATCCTTCAAGCGCTGGCTGCTGTACTCGCGGCCGCCCACCGCGATCACCTTCATGCCAGGTGCCAGACCGGCATTGAAGGCCGGGCTGTCCCAGATCACGTCGCCAACCGTGCCGTTGTCGAGCACGGTCGCACCCAGCGAGTAGGCCAGCAGCGCCGCCTTGGCACGCTTTTCCTGTGCCTTGTAGGCGTCGTTCGGCGTATCGCGGTAGACCAGTTTCCAACCTGCCAGCTCCAGGCCACCGGTCAACGAACCGTGGCCGTCCAGGCGGCCGCGCAGGAACGTCACCCAGTCATACGGGGCGATGCCGTTCAAGGTCGCAACCACGTCGTCGAAGGTGTAGGGATTGACGTCCCAGTCACCATTGCCGACGCCGAAGAACGCACGCGCGAAATCGTCCAGGCTGCGACGGTTGCCGCTCAGTTCGCGCAGCTTGCCCTCCACTTCCAGCCACAGCATCTGGCCGCCGGAATAGTAGTCCTCGCTCATCTGGTAGTTGCGGTACGGCAGCGTGCGGCGCTGCGCGATGGTGGGGTCGTTGGTGGTGTCCTGCAGTGGTCGCCAGGCCAGCCCCGGGCGGCCACGGTCATAGGTCGCGGCCACATTGGCCAGCATGTCGCGCGCCTGCGCGGCCGACCACAGCCCCGAGCGCGCCGCCAGCACCTGGCCCCAGAACTGGGTCTGACCCTCGTACACCCACAGCAGGCTGTCACCCATCGGCGTGTTGAAATTGGCGGTAGCCAGATCGGCGCCGCGACGGTACTTGCCGTTCCAGGAATGGGTGTACTCGTGCGGCAGCAGATCGCGCATCCACGCGTTGCTGTCCCACTCGGTGAAGTAACCCGGGTCGGCACTGTTCTCGCTGGAACGGTGATGCTCCAGGCCGATGCCACCGAGGCGGTCGGTCAATGCCAGCAGGAACTCATAGTGGTTGTAGTGGCGCGCGCCATAGAGCTTGTCGGCCTGCTGCACCAGCGCGCGGTGCATCGTGATCTGCGCATCGCTCGGCTTCAGCGATTTGGCTTCGTCGGCAAACACGTTGAGGTGCACCGGTACCTTCGCGCCCGGATCAAGATCGATACGCTGGTAATGCTCGCCGGCGAACAACGGCGAATCGACCAGATGGTCATACGAGATCGGCTTGAACACCACGGTGTCGCCGTCGCGGCGCGCGGTTTCCAGCGCAGTGGCGAATGACCAGCCCTTGGGCAGGGTCACGCTGGCCTGCGCCTGCAGGTTGCGCGCATCGACGCCGGCCGGATACAGCGAATTGGCGTTCCACTGCAGGTTGAGCATTTCCGGGGTCATCACCACCCGGCCCTGGCTGCCGCCCTGCGAGGACAGGAAATCGAAGTGCGCGACGATCTCGCTGACACCTTCGGGCACGTTCACCTTGAACGCATAGACGTTGAACTGGTCGCGCTGCCAGGCCAGCGGCTTGCCGTTGGCGGTCACGCGCAGGCCTGCCAGTTTGTCGATCGGGCCGGTGGGGGAATGGTTGCCGGGAATCCACTGCGGGTACAGCAGGGTCATCGGGCCGGGCTTGGCCGGCACGGTGGCGGTCACCTTGAAGATACGCCGGGCCAGATCGCGGGCGTCCACATCGATGCGCAGCAGGCCGGGAGCCGCCGCGCTCGGCGGTGGCGAGGTCTGCGCCAGTGCAGGCGTTGCTGCCAGCGCGAACAGCAACGACATCGCCAGGGCACGGGTCTTCATCGGGCAGGTTCCAACAACGGAGAATCTTCCGATGCTAGGCCTGTAAGGTGCCCCGCCCCATGGCCAAAGGTCATGGCCCGCGCGAACCCCAACAGAAGCGGCAAACCCGGCAACAAGACCATGAGCGGTAGATCCACGCCATGCGTGGATAGGATGGATCCAGAAGCCGTGCGAACCAAGGTTCGCACCCACCACAACAGTTTCAGTAGATCCACGCCATGCGTGGATGGGATGCATCCAGAAGCCGTGCGAACCAAGGTTCGCACCCACCAGAGCAGTTTCAGTAGATCCACGCCATGCGTGGATAGGATGGATCCAGAAGCGGTGCGAACCAACGTTCGCACCCACCCGAATCAGCCCGCGGTCAGTCGACCAACCGCAGCCTCAGTTCCTTCGGCAGCGCGAACACCATCGATTCCGGCTCGCCGTCCAGCTCGCCCACGCCATTGGCGCCCAGCTCGGCCAGACGTGCCAGCACGCCATCGACCAGCACCTGCGGCGCCGAGGCACCTGCGGTGACACCGATGTGCTGCTTGCCCACCACCCATGCCGGATCGATCTCGTGCGCGCCGTCGATCAGGTACGACTCCACGCCTTCACGGCGGGCCAACTCGCTCAAACGGTTGGAGTTGGAGCTGTTCGGCGAACCGACCACCAGCACCAGGTCGCAGCGCTTGGCCAGATCGCGCACGGCGTCCTGGCGGTTCTGCGTGGCGTAGCAGATGTCGTCGTTCTTCGGGCCCTGCATCGCCGGGAAACGCTCGCGCAGTGCATCGATGATGCCGCGCGTGTCGTCCACCGACAGCGTGGTCTGGGTGGTGTAGGCGAAGTTTTCCGGCTGGTTGATGTGCAGCGTGGCGACCTGCTCGACATCCTCCACCAGGTAGATCTGGCCAGTACCCGCTTCGCGGTTCCACTGGCCCATGGTGCCTTCCACTTCCGGGTGACCGGCGTGACCGATCAGCACCACGTCACGGCCGGCACGGCAGTGGCGGGCGACTTCGAAGTGGACCTTGGTCACCAGCGGGCAGGTGGCGTCGAACACCTTCAGGCCACGGCGCTCCGCTTCCTGGCGCACGGCCTGGGACACGCCGTGGGCGCTGAAAATGACCGTGTTGTTGTCCGGTACTTCGTCGAGTTCTTCGACGAAGATCGCGCCGCGCTGCTTCAGGTCGTCGACCACGAAGCGGTTGTGCACCACTTCATGGCGGACGTAGATGGGCGCGCCCAGCGTTTCGATCGCGCGCTTGACGATCTCGATCGCACGATCGACACCGGCACAGAAGCCACGCGGGTTGGCGAGCAGCACATCCATCAGTCAGGTCTCCCGGCAGCGGCCGGCTTACGGTTTCGGGTTGGCATTATCCGCCTTTTTGGCGGACTTGCCTTCGAACAGGCCAAACAGGGCGATGCCGATGGCACCCACCACGATGGCCGAATCGGCGATGTTGAACGAGGGCCAGGTGTAGCTGCCCACGTACCACTGGATGAAGTCGACCACGTGGCCGTGCACCTGGCGGTCGATCACGTTGCCGATGGCGCCGCCGATGATCAGCGCATAGGGCACCGCGGCCTTCCAGTTGCCACGGGCAGTGCCGCGCAGCCACCAGGCCATCAGGCCGCTGATGGCGATCGCCAGCACGGTGAAGAAGTGCTTCTGCCAGCCACCGGCGTCGCTCAGGAAACTGAACGCCGCACCGGTGTTATAGGTGCGGTACCAGTTCCAGAAGCCGTCGATGACCACCACCGGCTGGAACTCCGGCAGGCTCGACAGGACCCAGGCCTTGGACCACTGGTCCAGGCCGATGATGGCGGCCGACAGCAGCAGCCAGACCAGGGCGTTCGGATGCGGACGGGGCGCGGCCATCAGAACCAGCTCCGCACTTCACCGGCACCGGTGATGTTGCTCACGCAGCGGCCGCACAGCTCCGGATGATCGGCACTGCTGCCGACGTCGGCGCGGTGATGCCAGCAGCGCACGCACTTGGCCTTGGTGGTCGGCTGGGCGCTGACGAACACCTCGTCGGTGGTCGCCGGGCGCACCTGCACGTCGCCACTGATGAACAGGAAACGCAGCTCATCAGCCAGCGGCTGCCAGCGCGCGGCCTGCTCTTCGCTGGCGGCGATGGTGATCTCCGCTTCCAGCGCCGCACCGATCGCGCCGTTGGCACGCATCGGCTCCAGCACCTTGGCCACCTGCTCACGCACGGCCAGCAGCTGGTCGAAGTCGGCGGCGTTGAGCTGTGCATCGGCCGGCAGCGGCGCCAGGCCGTCGTACCAGGTGGTGAACAGCACGTGCTCGGCGCGTTCGCCCGGCAGGTAGCCCCACAGCTCGTCGGCGGTGAAGGTCAGAATCGGCGCGACCCAGCGGGTGAACGCTTCGGCGATGTGGTACATCGCGCTCTGTGCCGAACGGCGACCGTGTGAATCGGTCGGCATCGTGTACAGGCGGTCCTTGGTCACGTCCAGGTACAGCGAGCCCAGATCCACGCTGCAGAAGTTCAGCAGCAGCTGCACGATCTCGGCCATGTTGTAGCCGTCGTAGGCTGCCTTGATCTTCTCCTGCAGCTCCCACGCGCGGTGCACGATCCAGCGGTCCAGGGCGACCATCTGGTCGAGCGGTTGCAGGTGCTGGGCCGGATCGAAGCCGTCCAGGTTGCCCAGCAGGAAGCGTGCGGTGTTGCGCAGGCGGCGGTAGGCGTCGGCGTTGCGCTTGAGGATCTCCTGCGACAGCGACATCTCGTTGCTGTAGTCGGCCGAGGCGATCCACAGGCGCAGGATGTCCGCGCCCAGCTTGTTCATGATGTCCTGCGGCTCGATGCCGTTGCCCAGCGACTTGGACATCTTGCGGCCGTGCTCGTCCACGGTGAAGCCGTGGGTCAGGCACTGCTTGTACGGGGCGCGCTTGTCGATGGCCACGCCGGTCAGCAGCGAGGACTGGAACCAACCGCGGTGCTGGTCGGAACCTTCCAGGTACAGGTCGGCCGGCTTGCCGAAGCCACGCGCGGCGAGCACGCCTTCGTGAGTGACGCCCGAATCGAACCAGACGTCGAGGATGTCGGTGACCTTCTCGTAGTCGGCCGCTTCGGCGCCCAGCAGTTCGGCGGCGTCCAGCGAATACCACACGTCGATGCCCTCGGCTTCGACGCGGTCGGCGACCTGCTGCATCAGCTCCACCGAACGCGGGTGGATCTCACCGGTCTGACGATGGGTGAACAGTGCGATCGGCACGCCCCAGGTGCGCTGGCGCGAGATCGTCCAGTCCGGGCGACCGTCGACCATGCTCTGGATGCGCGCCTTGCCCCAGCTCGGGAACCAGCCCACGGTGTCGATGGCGGCCAGCGCATCGTTGCGCAGGTTGGCCTTGTCCATCGAGATGAACCACTGTGGGGTGGCGCGGAACACCACCGGCGTCTTGTGGCGCCAGCAGTGCGGGTAGCTGTGGCGGATCGGATGGAAGGCCAACAGCGAGCCGTTGTCGCGCAGCACGCCGACGATGGCCTCCTGCGCCTTCCACAGGTGCTGGCCGGCCAGCACCACGTCACCGGCCGGCGGGGTCGATTCCAGGTACACGCCACGGCCGTCGACCGGAGTGATCTGGCCGGCGTTGTACTTGTCCAGCAGGCCGTACTTCTGGCTGACCACGTAGTCTTCCTGGCCGTGGCCGGGGGCGGTGTGCACCGCACCGGTACCGTCCTCGTCGGACACGTGCTCGCCGTTGAGCACCAGGATCTCGCGCTGCGGGTAGAACGGGTGCGACAGCAGCTGGTTTTCCAGCGCCGAGCCCTCGGCTTCACCGTGCAGCACCACCGCGTCCACGCCGTAGCGCTGCAGTGCACGCTCGGCCAGCGCCGCGGCCAGCACCAGCCAACGACGCTTGCCGCTGTGGGCCGGGCCTTCGGCCAGCACGTAGCGGATCTCCGCGCCCAGCGACACCGCCAGCGAGGCCGGCAGCGTCCACGGGGTAGTGGTCCAGATCGGCACGGCCACTTCAACGTCGGCCGGCACGCTCACGCCGAACGCCTGGCCGATGGCCTGCGCATCGCGTGCGGCGTAGGCCACGTCGATCGCCGGCGACTCCTTTTCCTGGTACTCGATCTCCGCTTCGGCCAGTGCCGAGCCACAGTCGAAGCACCAGTACACCGGCTTGGCGCCACGCAGCAGGTGGCCGTTGGCCACGACCTTGGCCAGCGCACGGATCTCGTTGGCTTCGAAATCGAAGCTGAGGGTCTTGTAGGGGTTGTCCCAGTCACCGGTCACGCCCAGGCGCTTGAAGTCCACGCGCTGGATGTTGATCTGCTCTTCAGCGAATTCGCGGCACTTCTGCCGGAACTCGACGGCGTCGAGCTTGGTGCCGACCTTGCCCCACTTCTTTTCGACCGCGATTTCGATCGGCAGGCCGTGGCAATCCCAGCCCGGCACGTAGGGCGCATCGAAGCCAGCCAGGTAGCGCGACTTGACGATGATGTCCTTCAGGATCTTGTTGACCGCGTGGCCCAGGTGGATGCGGCCGTTGGCGTACGGCGGGCCGTCATGCAGCACGAACAGCGGGCGGCCGGCGGCATTGTCGCGCAGCTGCTGGTAGAGCCCCTGCTCTTCCCACCGCGCCAGAATGCCCGGCTCGCGCTTGGGCAGATCGCCGCGCATCGGGAATTCGGTGGCTGGCAGGTTCAGGGTGGTCTTGTAGTCCTGGCTCACGCAGTGGCTCGCAATCTATGTTCGGAAAGGATGGCACGCGCCTGTTCGGCGTCGCGGTGCATCTGGTCGGTCAATGCCGCCAGATCATTGAATTTCTCTTCGTCGCGCAACTTGGCGACGAACTCGACTTCGATGTGGCGCCCGTACAGATCGCCCTGGAAATCGAACAGGTGGGCTTCCAGCAACGGCTCCACACCCTCCACCGTCGGCCGCGTGCCGAAGCTGGAGACCGAGGGCCAGGGCTGATCGAACACACCATGCACCCAGGTCGCGTAGATGCCCGACAGCGCCGGGGTCTTCGGGAACCGCAGGTTGGCGGTGGGGAAGCCCAGCGTACGGCCAAGCTGGCGCCCACGCACCACCCGGCCGCTGATCGCGTACGGGCGACCGAGCAGGTCGCCGGCACGGGCAAAGTCGCCGTCCTGCAACAGCTGGCGGATGCGGGTACTGGAAATGCGCTCGCCGTGCAGGTCGACCGCTTCGATCTCGCCAGCGCTGAAGCCCAGCTCGGCGCCCAGCGCCTGCAGCAGGGCCAGGTCGCCACGGCGGCGGTTGCCGAAGCAGAACTCCGGGCCGATCCACACCTCGCGGGCACCCAGACGCTTGGTCAGCAGCTGGCGCACGAAGGTCTCGGCCGGCATCGCCGCCATCGCCGCGTCGAAACGCAGCAGGCCGATCGCATCGACACCGAGTTCGCGCAGGATCTCGACCTTGCTGCGTGCGAGGGTCAGCCGCGGCGGCGGCGTGCCCTGGGCAAAGAATTCACGCGGCAGCGGCTCGAAGGCCACAGCCACTGCGGCCACGCCCAAGGCGCGCGCGCGGGCAACCGCGTGGCGGACCAGCGCTCGATGGCCCAGGTGGAGGCCGTCGAATGCACCGATACAGACCACGCTTCCGTTGGGGAACAGCTCCCCGCCCTCGACGCTTCTGAACAGCCTGCTCATCAACTCTCGTTCCGGCCCGACCGGGGCCGCCGTTTCAATGGTGTAACCCTGAAGTATAGCCGCCACGGGCCGCGATCAATGCCCGCGCAGGTCGCGTGGGCGGAAGCCCATCGCTACCATGGCCACCGCGTAGGTCGCGCCACCGCCGCCCACCAGCAGTGCAAGGGCACCGATCCGCTCCCACACGCCCATCGCCGAGAAGCCCGGCAGCCAGTACAGCAGCGCCAGCAGCACGCCGACCATCGCCATGCAGGCTACAACCAGCCGCAGCAGATAGCCGCTCCAGCCGGGCCGGCGCTGGTAGACATCGGTCTTGCCCAGCCAGTACCAGAGCAGCCCCAGGTTCAGGTAACTGGACAGCGCGCTGGCAATGCCCAGCGCCAGATGCAGGCCTGGCTGCTTGCCCAGCGCGGTCATCACGCCCTGCGCCTTCAGCTCGTCGGGGACCATCACCTGGTACAGCACCGCCAGCAGGGCGAAATTGAACACCATGTTGGCCACCAGCGCAGCCACGCCTGCACGCACCGGAGTCTTGGTGTCCTGGCGCGCATAGAACGCCGGCAGCACCACTTTCAGCAGGGCAAACGCCGGCAGGCCGAAGCTCAGGCCGTACACCGACAGTGCAGTCATGCGGGTATCGAAGGCGCTGAACTGGCCATGCTGGAAGATGGTCGCGATCAGCGGTTCGGCCAGCAGCAGAAGACCCAGCATGGCCGGCACCGAAATCAGCAGGGTCATGCGCAGGCCCCAGTCCAGCGAGCGCGAGAAGCCCTCGCGGTCGGTGCTGACGTGATGACGGGCCAGCGCCGGCAGGATCACCGTGCCCAGGGCCACGCCGAACACGCCCAGCGGGAGCTCCAGGAAGCGGTCGGCCAGCGACAGCCAGGACTGCGAGCCGTCGGTCAGCTTGGCGGCGATGACCGTGTCCAGCAACAGGTTGATCTGCGCCACCGAGGAACCGAACAGGGTCGGCACCATCAACGTCATCACCTTGCGCACGCCCGGATGGCTCCAGCCCCAGCGCGGCAGGGTCAGCAGGTTGATGCCCTTCAGTGACGGCAGCTGGAACAGCAGCTGCAGGATGCCGGCGGCCAGCACCGCCCAGCCCAGCGCCAGGATCTGCTTCTCCGGAGTGCCGCCCAGCCGCGGCGCCAGCCACAGCGCACCGGCGATCATGCACAGGTTGAGGATGACCGGGGTCAGCGCCGGCATCGCGAAGCGCTGGAAGCTGTTCAGCGCGCCACCGGCCAGTGCGGTCAGCGAGACAAACAGCAGGAACGGGAAGGTCAGGCGGAACAGGTCGACCAGCAGACCCTGCTTCACCGGATCGGTATCAACGCCACTTGAGAAGACCGAGGCCAGCTGCGGCGCGAAAATCAGCGCCACGGCGGTGACCAGCATCAGCACCCCACCCAGGGTGCCGGCGGTACGGGCCATCAGTTCGCGCAGCTCGGCGTGGCTGCGGGTCTCCTTCACTTCCGTGAACACCGGCACGAAAGCGGTGGCGAAAGAGCCTTCGGCGAACAACCGGCGCAGGAAATTGGGTACCCTGAAGGCAACCCAGAACGCATCGGTGACCGCATTGGTGCCGAACGTGGTGGTGATCACCTGGTCCCGGACAAGTCCGAGTACCCGCGAGACCATGGTCATGCTGCTGAACGACAGCAGGCCTCGCAACATCTTCGGTGAACTCACTCAGCGTCCCTCTTGACAATCGACTTGACGTGCATTTCTCGGGCCATCATACTAGCTAGCTTGCTGTTCCCATAACACCGATTTTTTCAGGAAACCACCACCGTGGCCAATATCAAGTCCGCCAAGAAGCGCGCCAAGCAGACCGTCGTGCGCAACGCGCGCAACGTGGCTCAGCGCTCGATGCTGCGCACCGCTGTCAAGAAAGTGATCAAGGCGCTGGACGCCAACGATGCCGCCGGCGCCCAAGCCGCCTTCGCCGTTGCCCAGCCGATCCTGGATCGCTTCAGCGCGCGTGGCCTGATCCACAAGAACAAGGCTGCTCGTCACAAGAGCCGCCTGAACGACCGCATCAAGGCCCTCTCGGCCGCTTGATCCGGTTGGTTGCCGGGGCTTCGGCTCCGGCAGCACGCAAAAGCCCGGCCTCGGCCGGGTTTTTTGTTGCCTGCGATCTGGCCCGGTAGCGCCGGCCACTGGCCGGCAACCCCAGTGAATTGCCGGCCAGCGGCCGGCACTACCGGAAAACAAAAAACCCGGCCGAAGCCGGGTTTTTCGCACGGAACCACAACAGGCATTACTGCGCGTTGCGGGCTTCCAGCTCGTCTTCCTTCTGGCGATCGAAGAACGCCATGATCCGGCTCATGATCGGGAAGGTGCCTTCACGACCCAGCGCGGAGACCAGGAACCACGGCTCCTTCCAACCCAGCTCGGCGACGATCTGCTCGGCGGCTGACTTGGCCTCGTCCTCGAACATCAGGTCGGCCTTGTTCAGCACCAGCCAGCGCGGCTTCTGCAGCAGCTCCGGATCATGCTTCTCCAGCTCGCGCTCGATGGCACGCACCTGCTCGACCGGGGAAATGCCTTCCACGCCGCCTTCCATGGGGGAAATATCCACCAGGTGCAGCAGCAGGCGGGTGCGCTGCAGGTGGCGCAGGAACTGCGCGCCCAGGCCGGCACCGTCGGCGGCACCCTCGATCAGGCCGGGAATATCGGCGATCACGAAGCTGCGGTAGTTCTCCACCTTCACCACACCCAGGTTCGGGTACAGCGTGGTGAACGGGTAATCGGCCACCTTCGGCGTCGCCGCTGAAACGGCGCGGATCAGGGTGCTCTTGCCAGCGTTGGGGAAACCCAGCAGGCCAACGTCGGCCAGCAGCTTCAGCTCCAGCTTCAGCGTGCGCTCTTCGCCCGGCTCGCCCGGCAGCGCCTGGCGCGGCGAGCGATTGGTCGAGCTCTTGAAATGCATGTTGCCGAGGCCACCACGGCCGCCCTGGGCTACCAGCAGGCGATCGCCATGCTGGGTCAGGTCGCCGATGATTTCATCGGTGGCGACGTTGATGATCACGGTACCGACCGGCACGGTGATGGTCAGGTCTTCGCCGCCCTTGCCATAGGCCTGGCGGCCCATGCCGTTCTCGCCGCGCTGCGCCTTGAAGATGCGGTCATGGCGGAAGTCGACCAGGGTGTTCAGGTTCTCGTCGGCGCGGATGTACACGCTGCCGCCCGCACCGCCGTCGCCGCCGTCCGGGCCGCCGAGCGGAATGAACTTCTCGCGACGGAAGCCAATGCAGCCGTTGCCGCCGTTGCCGGCGAACACTTCGATTTCTGCTTCGTCTACCAGTTTCATTGTTTCGATGCCTGCGATGGGCGCGGCCTGTGCGCCGTCGCCTTGAATGTAGTGCCGGGCCCTGCCCTGCAACCGGGCGATGCCCGTTTTACCACTGATTCCAACGAAAAGCCCCGCCAAAGCGGGGCTCTTCATGCAGCGCTCTCTTCATCCAGCACGGCCATGCCGGAGCATGGCCGCTGGACGCAGCCGTATCAGGCTTCGACCGAGACGACGCTGACGGTACGACGCTTCTTGGCGCCCTTGACCGAGAACTCCACCTTGCCGTCCACGAGGGCGAACAGGGTGTGATCACGGCCCAGGCCAACGCCGGAACCCGGGTGGAACTGGGTGCCGCGCTGACGCACGATGATGTTGCCGGCTTCGATGGCCTGGCCGCCGAAGATCTTGACGCCGAGGTACTTCGGGTTGGAGTCGCGACCGTTGCGCGAAGAGCCTACGCCTTTTTTATGTGCCATGACCTATCTCCTTACTTGCTGCCACCGGCAATGCCGGTGATCTCGATTTCGGTGTAGTACTGACGGTGACCCTGACGCTTCATGTGGTGCTTGCGGCGACGGAACTTGATGATCCGGACCTTGTCAGCACGACCCTGGGACAGGACGGTGGCGGTGACCGCAGCGCCGCTCAGGGCGTCGCCGATCTTGATGCCATCGCTGTCGCCGAGCAGCAGGATGTTGTCGAACTTGATCTCGCTGCCGACTTCGACTTCGAGCTTTTCAATGCGGAGCTTTTCGCCCTGCGCCACGCGGTATTGCTTACCGCCGGTGACCAGTACTGCGTACATGACCAGACTTCCTCTGTAGTTATTGTGGTCTATGGACTGTCGCCATCGAGGGCGGACAGGAGCGGAATTGTACGCAGAGGCGCCCGGGCGGGTCAAGTCAACCCCCCTGAACGGCCTGGACGGCCGGGCCGGCACGGGGTCAGATCCCTTTTCACATTGTGAAAAGGGATCTGACCCCTGCCTGTCGGGCGGTCTCAGCAGGTGAGACACCGGGCTGGCATTGTCGCCCATTGCCCCCATCTGGTCACCTCGGTAGGCTGACCGATTGCCGTTCCCTGCTGGCCCGGCATCCAGCCAACGCCCCCACAACCGGATCCCCCATGGCGATGGATTTCATCCGCATCCGCGGCGCGCGGACGCACAACCTGAAGAACCTCGACCTCGACCTGCCCCGCGACAAGCTGATCGTGATTACCGGCCTGTCCGGTTCGGGCAAGTCGTCGCTGGCGTTCGACACCATCTATGCAGAAGGCCAGCGCCGCTACGTCGAGTCGCTGTCGGCCTATGCACGCCAGTTCCTGAGCGTGATGGAAAAGCCGGACCTGGACCACATCGAGGGCCTGTCCCCGGCGATCTCGATCGAGCAGAAGTCGACCTCGCACAACCCGCGTTCGACGGTCGGCACGATCACCGAAATCTACGACTACCTGCGCCTGCTGTACGCACGCGTGGGTACGCCGCGCTGCCCGGACCACGGCTACCCGCTGGAAGCGCAGACGGTCAGCCAGATGGTCGACCACGTGCTGACGCTGGACCCGGAGCAGCGCTACATGCTGCTGGCGCCGGTGATCCGCGACCGCAAGGGCGAGCATGCCCAGGTGTTCGACCAGCTGCGCGCGCAGGGTTTCGTGCGTGTGCGCGTGGATGGCCAACTGTATGAGATCGACGAGGTGCCGGCGCTGGCGCTGCGCCAGAAGCACACCATCGAAGCGGTGATCGACCGTTTCCGTCCGCGCGAGGACATCAAACAGCGCCTGGCCGAGAGCTTCGAAACCGCGCTGAAGCTGGGCGACGGCATGGCCTCGGTGCAGTCGCTGGATGCGGCAGATGCCACCCCGACGCTGTTCTCCTCCAAGTATTCCTGCCCGGTCTGCGATTACTCGCTGCCGGAACTGGAACCGCGCCTGTTCTCGTTCAACGCACCAATGGGCGCCTGCCCCGGCTGCGACGGCCTGGGCATGGCCGAGTTCTTCGATCCCTCACGCGTGGTCGTACACCCGGAGCTGTCACTGGCCGCAGGTGCCGTGCGTGGCTGGGACCGCCGCAACGCCTATTACTTCCAGCTGATCGCCTCGCTGGCCAAGCACTACACGTTCGACGTGGACGCGGCGTGGAACTCGCTGCCGGCCAAGGTCCAGCAGGCCGTGCTGTATGGCAGCGGCGATGAAGCGATCACCTTCACCTACTTCACCGAGGCCGGTGGCCGCACCCAGCGCAAGCATCGCTTCGAAGGCATCATTCCCAACCTCGAACGCCGCTACAAGGAAACCGAATCGCCGGCGGTGCGCGAGGAGCTGTCCAAGTACATCAGCGAACGGCCGTGCCCGGAATGCAACGGCGCACGCCTGAACAAGGCTGCGCGCAACGTGTTCGTGGCCGACCGTCCGCTGCCGGAGCTGGTGGTGCTGCCGATCGATGAGGCCCTGAAGTTCTTCAGCGGGCTGAGCCTGCCGGGCTGGCGCGGCGAGATCGCATCGAAGATCGTCAAGGAGATCGGTGAACGCCTCGGCTTCCTGGTCGATGTGGGCCTGGATTACCTGACCCTGGAGCGCAAGGCCGACACCCTGTCCGGTGGTGAAGCACAGCGCATCCGCCTGGCCAGCCAGATCGGCGCCGGCCTGGTCGGCGTGATGTACGTGCTCGACGAACCGTCGATCGGCCTGCACCAGCGCGACAACGAGCGCCTGCTCGGCACCCTCACCCGCCTGCGCGACCTGGGCAACACGGTGATCGTGGTCGAGCATGACGAGGACGCGATCCGCCTGGCCGACTACGTGCTGGACATCGGTCCGGGGGCGGGCGTGCACGGTGGCGAGATTGTCGGCCAGGGCACCCTGCAGGACATCCTGGAGGCACCACGCTCGCTGACCGGCCAGTACCTGTCGGGCAAGCGCGCGATCGAGATCCCGGCGCGCCGGCACACGCCGAACCCGAAGATGACCCTGCACCTGCGCGGGGCGACCGGCAACAACCTGAAGGGCGTGGACCTGGCGATTCCGTCAGGCCTGCTGACCTGCGTGACCGGCGTGTCCGGCTCGGGCAAGTCGACCCTGATCAACGACACGCTGTTCTCGCTGGCCGCCAACGAGATCAATGGTGCCTCGCATCCGATCGCCCCGTACAAGGAGATCGATGGCCTGGACCTGTTCGACAAGGTGGTGGACATCGACCAGTCGCCGATCGGCCGCACCCCGCGTTCGAACCCGGCCACCTACACCGGCCTGTTCACGCCGCTGCGCGAACTGTTCGCACAGGTTCCCGAGGCGCGTGCGCGCGGCTATTCGCCGGGCCGCTTCAGCTTCAACGTGCGCGGTGGCCGCTGCGAGGCCTGCCAGGGCGACGGCCTGATCAAGGTCGAGATGCACTTCCTGCCGGACGTGT
The DNA here is from genome assembly GCF_004684085.1 of Stenotrophomonas maltophilia. Classification (GTDB taxonomy): domain Bacteria; phylum Pseudomonadota; class Gammaproteobacteria; order Xanthomonadales; family Xanthomonadaceae; genus Stenotrophomonas; species Stenotrophomonas maltophilia_AS. Next base: position 261,022 of record NZ_SRHZ01000024.1, on the reverse strand, counting down.
ACGTGCCCTGCGATGTGTGCCATGGCAAGCGCTACAACCGCGAGACGCTGGAGATCGTATACAAGGGCTTCAACATCAGCGACGTGTTGGAAATGACGGTCGAGGACGCGCTGAAACTGTTCGAGCCGGTGCCGTCGATCGCGCGCAAGCTGGAAACGCTGGTGGACGTGGGCCTGAGCTACATCAAGCTGGGCCAGAGCGCGACCACGCTGTCCGGCGGTGAAGCGCAGCGTGTGAAGCTGTCCAAGGAACTGTCGCGCCGCGATACCGGCCGCACCCTGTACATCCTGGACGAGCCGACCACCGGCCTGCACTTCCACGACATTGAAGCGCTGCTGGGCGTGCTGCACAAGCTGCGCGACGAAGGCAACACGGTGGTGGTGATCGAGCACAACCTCGATGTGATCAAGACCGCCGACTGGATCGTCGATCTTGGCCCGGAAGGCGGCCACCGCGGTGGCACGATCCTGGTAACCGGCACGCCGGAAGACGTGGCGGCCTGCCCGCAGTCGTATACCGGCCAGTTCCTGGCGCGCATGCTGCCGTCCACCAACGCACGCCCGGAACAACCGGCCGCCGTGGCCAACAAGCCCGATGCGCGCCCGCCGCGCAAGGTGAAGCCTGAGAAGCCCGCGAAGAAGGCCGCCGCCGCCAAGAGCACCGGCAAGGCCAGCAAGACCGCTACTGCCAGCAAGAAGAAAAAGGACGCCTGATGAGCAGCGAACACAAGATCCTGGCCCGCATCCCGATCAGCGTGCGCTGGCGTGACATGGACAGCATGGGCCACGTCAACAACGCCAAGTACATTTCCTACCTGGAGGAAGCGCGCGTGCGCTGGATGCTGGGTGTGGACGGCGTGTCGATGACCGACCGCATCGCACCGGTGGTGGCCGCGACCAACGTCAACTACCGGCTGCCGATCGTGTGGCCCAACGACATCCTGGTCGAACTGTTCGTCGAGCGCCTGGGCAACAGCAGCGTGACCATCGGCCATCGCATCGTCGACCAGCAGGACGACTCGAAGCTGTATTCCGACGGCAACGTGGTGGTGGTGTGGATGGACACGCAGACCGGCAAGAGCGCGCCGCTGCCGGATGCGATCCGCAACGCGTCTACCTGAAACGCTCTGGTAGGTGCCGACCTTGGTCGGCACGCTTCGGCGGCAATGAGGTTGCCGGCCAGCGGCCGGCACGACCGACACCGATCAAAGGACTGACATGATCCACCAGACTGAACTGCGCGACCTGCTGCCCGGCATGGTCCCCTTCCCCACCGACGTCTTCCCTGCCGACCAGGCCTGGCTCGGCCAGCACCTGCTGCCGCTGTTGAGGATCGACCTGGGTGTGCTGCGCCCGGAACTGGCGGGCCAAGTGGCAACGATGCTGTGCCCGATCGAGCCATATGACGGCTGCATAGGCGAGACTACCGAAGAACACCACAACGATTTCACCGGTACCAACTGGATCGCCTTCGAACTGACCGCCGGCAACCAGATGCGCTTTCTCGGTGACGAGGGCTATTTCATCGGTGACCAGGTGCAGGACAAGCACGCCCTGAAGCACATCACAGAGATGCGCCAGAGCTACAGCAAGGCGCACGCGTACTTCCAGCAACATCGGCGCTTGGCCAGCTACTCGCGTTATGGCGATGGTGAGCCAGGCGAGCAGGCTTATCTCGATGTGCTGGGCGGGCAGATTTCGACCGGCAACTGGATCGAGACTGCAGAGATTCCAGCCGCGTTCACGCTTGAATTCACTGAAGCTGCGGACGATCGGCATGCGCCGGACGATGCCGAGCGCGCGATCATCACCCGCGACGGCCACCCATTCTTCGCCGTGGCCGAAGTGGCCGGCTACAACTGGTGCGCCACCGGCGCCGATGCGATCGTGATGCTGTACGAGCCGGTAAGCCGCACGGTGTTGTTCTCGTACGACTGGTCGTAAGCCTCTACCGCGTTGCGCGCTCGCCGGGCATGGCCCGGCGCTACCGCGGTCGATTCGCCCATGATGCCCGGCGGGACGAGCGCCGCGTTAACGCGCGGCCTTGCGCACGATCAACGTCGCGCCGGCTTCACCCCCCCCCTCAAGCTGCAGCTGCAACGGCAGCGCCTGCCCCTCCTTCAACGCACCCTTGCCCTGCATCAGCATCAGGTGCAGGCCACCGGGCTTGAGTTCAGCGCGCGCGCCCGGTGCCAGCGGCAGGCGCTCGATCGCGCGCATCCGGCTGACGCCATCGACAATCGTGGTCTCGTGCAGCGACACATCACCGAAGCCGCTGCTGCTCGCACCAGTGATCGCCACCGCCTTGCTGCAGCCGTTGTGGATCACGCCGTAGCCCGCCGTCATCGGCATCGCCGGATTCGGCGGCAACCGCGCCCAGCCCTGCTCCACCGTGACGCACGCAGGTTCTGCCGCCGAAGCCGGTGCTGCAGCCGCACACAGAACCAACAGTACGCCAACGCATGGTTTGGTTATCATCGCCCAGGTTCCTTCTTCGCAACGAGACCGCAGCATGACGACGCTCATCGAGGTGATCAACCATGGACCCATCCGCGAACTGCGCCTGGCGCGGCCGCCGGTCAACGCACTGGACACCGAACTGTGCCGGCAGTTGATCCACGCCATCGAGCTGGCCATGGCCGAGGACGCGCACGGTATCGTGCTGTCGGGCGGCGAGCGCGTCTTCACCGGCGGCATGGATGTGCCGCATCTGCTCTCGCATGGCGATGACAAGCACAAGTTGTTGGACACCTGGAACGCCTTCTTTGGCGCCGTGCGCACGCTGGCCGAGAGCCGCATCCCGGTGGTCGCGGCGATCACTGGCCACGCCCCGGCGGGTGGCTGCGTGCTGGCCCTGTGCTGCGACTACCGGGTGATGGCGCGCAGCGCCGATCCGTCGCGGCCGTACGCCATCGGCCTGAACGAGGTGCAGGTGGGCCTGATCGCACCGGAGGGCATCCAGCGCCTGCTGCGCCGTGCGGTGGGCGTGCACCGCGCCGGCGTCCTGCTGACTACCGGTTCGCTGGTGCCGGCCGAACAGGCGGTGCAGATCGGCCTGGTCGATGAACTGGCCGAGGGTGATCTGGTGGTCGCGCGTGCGGTGGCTTGGCTGCAGAACCTGCTCAAGCAGCCGCGCCAGCCCATGCTGCTGACCCGCGCGATCGCCCGTGCGGACCTGCACGTGGCGCTGCAGCCGGACCTGATCCAGCTCGACCGCTTCGTCGAAGCCTGGTTCGCCCCGGACGCACAGAACGCCCTGCAGGCGCTGGTCGCCCGGCTGGGCAAGTAACGGCCGCCCCCCGCCCGAGGTCAGAGCCCTTTCGCAAAGCGAAAGGGATCCGACCCCTGACCGGTATAATCGGGGCCTCTTCATTGCTGTGGCCGCCCCCCTTGAACGACACGCCCGAACCCGTCGTCTCCGAGCTGATCGACCTGCTCACCCTGGAGCGGCTGGAGGACAACCTGTTCCGCGGGCAGAGCCGCGACATCGGCACCAAGTACGTGTTCGGCGGGCAGGTGCTGGGCCAGGCGCTGGCCGCGGCACAGGCCACGGTCGACAACGGCCGCCACGTGCATTCGCTGCACGCCTACTTCCTGCGCGCCGGCAACATCGACCACCCGATCGTCTACGACGTGGATCGCACCCGCGATGGCGGCAGCTTCTCGGTCCGCCGGGTCACTGCAATCCAGCACGGCAAGGTGATTTTCTTCTGCGCGGCCTCGTTCCAGCAGGCCGAAACCGGCGCCGAGCACCAGCACAAGATGCCCGAAGTGCCCCAGCCGGAAGACATCGAGCCGAACCGCCCACTGCCGGCCGAAGTGCTGGAACGGCTGCCGATCAAGGTGCAGCGCTGGCTGTCGCGCGGCGGCCCGTTCGAGTTCCGCCATGTCTATCCGCGCGATGAACTGAATCCGCCCAAGCGCCCGCCCTACCACCAGGTGTGGCTGCGCCTGAGCGAGCCGGTCGGTGATGCGCCCGAGCTGCACCAGGCCCTGCTGGCCTACGCCTCCGACTTCCACCTGCTGGGCACGGCGACGTTCCCGCATGGCATCAGCTACTACCACCCGCACGTGCAGATGGCCTCGCTCGACCACGCAATCTGGTTCCACCGCCCGTTCCGCGCCGACGACTGGCTGTTGTACTCGCTGGACAGCCCCAGCGCGCAGGATTCGCGCGGCCTGGCCCGTGGCCAGTTCTTCACCCGTAATGGCGTACTCGTCGCCAGCACCGCGCAGGAAGGCCTGATCCGCGTCGTTCCCGACCAGGCCGCAGCCGCCGCCGTGCCGGCCAAGGATTGATCCGATGCGTCAGATTTTCAGCAGCCAGCGCGTGGAAACCGTCGAAGGCGTCGCCGAGCTCCTCCGCGAGCATGGCATCGAGGTCAAGGTGACCAATGGCCGTTCGTACAAGACCCGTCGCCGTGGCCAGTTCAGCTATACCGAGCTGGGCAACGCCAACGCCTACCCGGCAGTGTGGATCGTGCGCGCCGACGACCAGCCGCGCGCGCGCGAGATCCTGCGCGACGCCCGCCTGCTCGATACCACCCGCCGCGATCACCCGACCGCCGAGTTCGCCTTCCGCGACACGCAGGAACAGGGCAGCGGCGGTCGCGGTTGGGCCTGGCGTATCCGTATCGGCCTGCTGGTGGTGATTGCCGGCGTGGCGCTGGTGATCGGCCTGCGCCATCGCGGCGCCCCGGCGCCGGCCGCCACACCGGCCCCTGCCGCCGCCCCGAAGTCACAACCGCAGAAGGCACCGCAGGCAGCACCGGAAGAGGAAGAAATCCGGGTCCGCATCCAGCCGTCCAAATAATGCACGGGTAGCGCCGGGCCATGCCCGGCGAGCGCAGCGGCCTGGACGGTAGCGCCGGGCCACGCCCGGCGAGCGCAGCGGCCTCCATCAGCGGCCGCGATGCCGGAAGGAAGAGCCGCCGGGCATGGCCCGGCGCTACCGGGAAGCGAACCGGTCACATCCTGCACGCGGCTCCGTCATGGGACACAATCCCAGCAGGAGAGCCGCCGCCATGACGACGTTCGCCGCATCGATCGATCAGACCCTGGAGCACGAACTGCCTGCGGCCGCTGGCGGTTGCCAGCACGCCTATGGGCGCATCGTGCTGGCTTGCCAGAACACGGTCACCGCCATCGCGCTGGCCATCACCCGCGACCGCCAGGCCAGTGAGGACATCGCCCAGGAAGCGTTCGTCAAGGGTTGGCAGCAGCTGCACCAGCTACGCAGTTCGACCAGCTTCCTGCCCTGGCTGCGGCAGATCACCCGCAATCTGGCACGCGACTGGCTGCGCGCGCAACGCGGTCGGCCCCTGACCGGCGAGGCCGCCGAAGTGGCACTGGGCATGGCCGCCGACCCGACCCCGGGAGCGGCCGACCGCCTGCAGCGGGTGGAAGAAGAAATCGCCGCCGAGGACATCATCTCCTCCCTGCCCGCCGACAGCCGCGAAGTGCTGTTGCTGTACTACCGCGAAGGCCAGCGCTCGCAACAGGTGGCCGATCTGCTCGGACTCAGCGATGCCGCCGTGCGCAAACGCCTGTCACGTGCCCGCGTGCTGGTGCGCGACGGCCTGTTGCAGCGCTTCGGTGAATTCGCGCGCAGCAGCGCACCGAGTGCAGCCTTCGCCACGGCGGTGGTGTCGATGGTGCTGGTGGCCGCACCCGGCACCGCCAGCGCCGCGATCCTGCTCGGTACCGGTGTCAGCGTGGGTGGCAGCAAGCTCGGGCTGGGCGGTGCCAGTGCCGCCGGTGGCACTGCGCTGGGTTCGCTGACTGCCACGCTGGGCCAACTGCATCTGTTGCCGATCGAAAGCTGGGCCGCAATCATCGGCGGCGTCGTTGGCGGTGCGGTCGGCAGCTATGTGGGCGGGCGCGTGCTGATGTCCTACACCCAGACCGAAACCGAGCGCAGCGACGTACGCCGCTTCCTCTATCTCAACGTAGGCTCGAGCCTTGTCTGGTGCCTGGCGCTGCTGCTCGCGGCCGTGCTGCAGACACCGGTCTGGACGCAGCTGCTGGTACTCGCGGTGGGCCTGCTCGTCATCAACTACCAGTGCCTGGTGCCGCTGCAACGGCTGATGGCACCGATGATCGCGCGTGACTCGGCACGACGCGGACGTACCGGCATCAACTGGAAATATGAGTCCATGTACGGCCGCACCGGCATCATTGCGATGAGCCTGATGGTCATCGGCCTGGTCATGTATTCGCTGCTGCGCAGCGGCCGCCTGTAACAGACAACGCCGGCAGGACGCCGGCGTTGTCTTCTTTCACTGTGCTGCAACTCAGCGCTGCGGCTTCGGTGCGGCGCCGTCGCGCGGGCCGCCATGGCGCGGGCCATGGTGCATCGGGCCCTTGGCAGCATCGAACTCGGCCTTGCTCAGCTGGCCATCCTTGTTGGTATCGGCGGCAGCGAACCAGGCATCACGATGCTGCTTCATGCGCAGCTCGCGGTCGGCCTTGTCCAGGTAACCGTCCTTGTTGAGGTCAAGCTGGTCGAAGCGCGCGGCCAGGCGCGGGTCGGCCTTGGCTTCCTCGCGGCTGATACGGCCGTCCTTGTTGACGTCCAGCTTGGCCCAGCGCTCACCACCATGGCCGCGGCGGCCATGCTGCCAGCGCGGCAGTTCATCGCGCGAGAGCTTGCCATCCTTGTTCTTGTCCAGCTCGTCGAACTTCGCGGCCAGGCGCGGGTTGGCAGCCGCCTCACTGCGGTCGATGACGCCGTCGCCGTTGGTGTCCAGCCTGGCCGGGCGCTGCGCGGGCGTGGTCGGGGTGTCGGCCGCGAGCGCGATACCGGTAGCGGAAGTGCCAAGCAGCAGGGCCAGCAGCAGGGGGGTACGGATCATGGGGTCACTCCTGGGGATGGGAATTGCGTCGGGGTGATCACTTCACCCTCGGGAGACAACAACGCCCGGGCCCGACATCGGTTGACGCCGCTGCGGGTTCCATTCATCCGGCGGACAGTCGCCGCCACTGCGACAACCTGGGGCTATGCTGTGCCCATGGCGATGCATGGCGACAGAGACGACGAACTGCGACTTTTCCAGACCGGCGAGCACCCCTGCGGGTACTGGTCGGACCGGGTGGCACGCGACCTGGTGCTGGACCCGCACGACCGCCGCCTTGGTGGCCTGTACCCGCTGGCGCTCAGTTGGGGCTTCCGTCGCAGCGGCGACCTGGTCTATCGGCCGCATTGCGCGCACTGCCAGGCCTGCGTGGCGGTACGCATCCCGGTGGCCCGCTTTGCCCCGGACCGCAGCCAGCGCCGCTGTGCCGCCCGCAATGCCGATCTGGAAGTGCGGATCACCGCCGCCACCGCCCGCGACGATCTGTTCGCGCTGTACCACCGCTACCTGGCGCACCGCCACGCCAATGGCGGCATGGATGATCACGGCCCGCACGAGTTCGAGCAGTTCCTGATCGGCAGCTGGTCGCACACCCGCTTCATGGAAATGCGCCTGCCCGGCCACGACGGCCAGCCCAGCCAACTGCTGGGGGTGGCGGTAACCGACGTCACCGAGCATGGCCTGTCGGCGGTCTACACCTTCTTCGACCCGGACCACGCCGCACGCGGGTTGGGCACCTTCGCGATCCTGCAGCAGATCGAGTGGGCCCGCCGCGAGGGCCTGCCGCACGTGTATCTGGGCTACTGGATCCGCGGCCACCAGAAGATGGACTACAAACGGCGCTATCGTCCATTGGAGGCCTACGATGGACGCCGCTGGCATGATTTCGACGACGAACTGGACGGGCGCTGACAAACCACTGACACCGGGCCAGGTGCACAATACGGCCCATGAACATGACTCGCCGCCATCCCCTGATCCTCGCCCTGGCCCTGCTCTGTGGCGCCACCGCCCCCGCTTTCGCCAAGTCCCCTGTGATGACCGAAACGCCGTCCACTGCACTGCGCCTGGCCACCTACAACACCTCGCTGTACTCCGACGAGACCGGCGGCCTGATCAAGGAACTGGAAGGCGACAGCGAGCACGCACGCAAGATCGCCGCGGTGCTGCAGCAGGCGCGCCCGGACCTGGTGCTGCTGAACGAATTCGACTTCGACGACGCCCATCGCGCTGCCGACCTGTTCCAGAAGCGCTATCTGGAAGTGGCCCAGCGCGGCGGCGGCAAGCCGCTGCACTTTGCCTACCGCTACCTGGCCCCGGTCAACACCGGCGTGCCCAGCGGCCTGGACCTGGACAACAACGGCGTGGTCGGCGGCGAAGGCCGCAGCCGCGGCAACGATGCATGGGGCTACGGCCTGCACCCGGGCCAGTACGGCATGCTGGTGTTGTCGCGCTACCCGATCGATGAAGCCAAAGTGCGCAGCTTCCAACTGTTGAAGTGGAGCGCGATGCCCGGTGCGATCCGCCCGGTCGATCCACGCACCGGCCAGAGCTTCTACAACGACCACGTGTGGTCGCAGCTGCGCCTGTCGTCGAAGTCGCATTGGGACGTGCCGGTGAAGACCCCGGCCGGCGTGGTGCACGCGCTGGTCTCGCACCCGACCCCGCCGGTGTTCGATGGCCCGGAAAAGCGCAACGCCGCGCGCAACCACGACGAACTGCGCCTGTGGCAGGAATACCTGTCCAAGGGTGACAAACCGTGGCTGTGCGACGACAAGGGAACGTGCGGCGGCCTGGCGCAGGACGCGCGCTTCGTGATCCTCGGCGACCTCAACAACGATCCGGTCGACGGCGATGGCCGCCACGAGGCCATCGTCGAACTGATCGAGAACGCCCGCGTGCTGCGCTATCCCACCCCGCGCAGCGTCGGTGGCGAGCAGACCAGCCTGGCCTATGCGGCCAAGGGCATCGAGCGCAAGGGCGCACCGTTCCACGCCACCGGCGATTTCGGCCCGAAATCCGGCACCATGCGCCTGGACTATGTGCTGCCCTCGACCGGTTTCGAGTACATCGGCAGCGGCGTGTTCTGGCCGGCCAATGAAAGCCCGGAAGCGAAGATCGCCGATGGCAGCGACCACCACCTGGTGTGGGTGGACGTCAAATAACCGGTAGCGCCGGGCCATGCCCGGCGGCTTTCCAGGTCGCGCTGTTCTACATGGGCGAGGCGCCGGGCATGGCCCAGCGCTACCGGTTTACGGGCGCAGTTCGACGCCGATGGCGTCGGCGGCGTCGCGCGCGATCGAACGTGCTTCGTCGATGCTTTCCGCGCGCGCCAGGGTCACGCCCACGCGGCGATGACCGTGCACGCTCGGCTTGCCGAACAGGCGCACGGCGGTATCCGGCACCTGCAATGCAGCGGCGACGTTGTTGAAGTACGGCACGCCCTCGCCGTGCGCCAGCAGCGCGCACGACGCCGACGGGCCGCTCTGGCGGATCACCGGAATCGGCAGGCCGAGAATGGCCCGCGCGTGCAGCGCGAACTCGCTCAGTTCCTGCGAAACCAGGGTCACCAGGCCGGTGTCGTGTGGGCGCGGCGATACTTCGCTGAACCACACTTCGTCGCCCTTCACGAACAGCTCGACACCGAACAGGCCCCAACCACCGAGGTCGTCGGTGATCGCACGCGAGATCTCTTCGGCACGCGCCAGTGCCGCGCTCGACATCGGCTGCGGCTGCCAGCTTTCGCGGTAGTCGCCATCCTTCTGCAGATGCCCGATCGGTGCACAGAACGAGGTGCCGCCGGCATGGCGCACGGTCAGCAGGGTGATCTCGTAGTCGAAATCGATGAAGCCTTCGACGATGCAGCGGCCGGCACCGGCGCGGCCACCGGTCTGCGCATAGTCCCAAGCAGGTGCGATGTCCGCCTCGCTGCGCAGGGTGCTCTGGCCCTTGCCCGAGGACGACATTACCGGCTTGACCACGCACGGCAGGCCGATGGCCGCCACGGCAGCGCGGTATTCGGCCTCGGTATCGACGAAGCGGTACGGCGAAGTCGGCAGACCCAGGGTTTCGGCGGCCAGGCGGCGGATGCCTTCGCGGTCCATGGTCAGGCGCGCGGCGCGCGCGGTCGGGATCACGCGCAGGCCCTGCTCCTGCTCCAGCTGGACCAGGGTTTCGGTGTGGATGGCCTCGATCTCCGGCACCACCAGGTGCGGCTGCTCCTGGGCGATCAGCGCGCGCAGCGCCATCGCATCCAGCATATCGATCACATGCGAGCGGTGCGCGACCTGCATGGCCGGGGCATCGGCATAGCGGTCGGCGGCAATCACTTCCACGCCCAGCCGCTGCAGCTCGATGGCCACCTCCTTGCCCAGTTCGCCCGAGCCCAGCAGCAGCACGCGGGTGGCGGAGGGAGACAGCGGGGTTCCAAGCTTGGCCATGGCAGTTCCAGCAGCGATGTGAAGGCGGGTGGGCATTCTAGCTGGCCGGCCCCCCGGCCACGGCATCCGACGAACGGTAGTCGACAAGTGATATCACTTTGATATCTTCCCTTAGAACCCTCAAGGACGTACTGCCATGAAAGAGAAGTCGCTTTCCTCCCCCAGCGGTCTGGGCATGCTGGCCGTCACTCTGTTGGTCACCCTGGCCGGCGGCGCGCTGTTCGTGCTCGGAATCGCGGCCAAGGCCACCACCGGTTCGCCGAACCTGGTCATGCTGTTCGGCGGGCTGCTGATCGGCGCACTGGCACTGTTCGCCATGGCTGGCCTGTACACCATCCAGCCCAACCAGGCGGCGGTGCTGAGCCTGTTCGGCAAGTACGTGGGCACCGTCAAGGACAACGGCCTGCGCTGGAACAACCCCTTCTACAGCAAGCGCCGGGTCAGCCAGCGCGTGCGCAACTTCGAGAGCGGCAAGCTGAAGGTCAACGAGCTGGACGGCAGCCCGATCGAGATCGCCGCAGTGATCGTCTGGCAGGTGGTCGATGCCTCCGAGGCGGTCTACAACGTGGACGACTACGAGAGCTTCGTACACATCCAGTCCGAATCGGCGCTGCGCGCGATGGCCACCAGCTACCCGTATGACCAGCACGAGGAAGGCCAGCTGGCGCTGCGCAGCCATGCCAGCGAGATTTCCCAGCACCTGAAGAACGAGCTGGCCGAGCGCCTGGCCGATGCCGGCGTGCAGGTCCTGGACGCGCGCATCAGCCACCTGGCCTACGCCGCCGAGATCGCCCAGGCGATGCTGCAGCGCCAGCAGGCCAACGCAGTGATCGCCGCACGCACGCGCATCGTTGCCGGTGCGGTGGGCATGGTTGAAATGGCGCTGGCCGAACTGCAGAAGAACGGCGTGGTGCAGCTGGATGAGGAGCGCAAGGCGCACATGGTCAGCAACCTGCTGACCGTGCTGTGCTCGGACCGCGGCACCCAGCCGATCGTCAATGCCGGCTCGCTGTATTGAGCCACACTCGCAACGGGGCGCCCCACCGCCCCGCCAGGAGCCCCCATGAGTGAGAAGAAAGCCTATCCGCTGCGCATCAATGCCGAGGTCCTGGCTGCGGCGCAGCGCTGGGCCGATGACGAACTGCGCAGCCTCAACGCACAGATCGAATACGTGCTGCGCGACGCGCTGCGCAAGGCAGGACGCCTGCCCAAACCCAAGGCATCGCCGGAGGACAAGGAATGAGCAAGCGCTGGAGCTACCAGACCATCGAGGTCAAGACGTCCATGATGGGCGTTCTCAAAGCCGAGGACATCCAGAGCGAACTGACCCGCCAGGGCCAGCTGGGCTGGGAACTGGTCAACGTCATCATCCCGGCGCCGATGCGCCCGGCGATGCTGGTGTTCAAGAAGGAGTCCTGAGCCGTGGGCGGCAGTGACCCGAAACCGTTTGACGTGGCCGAGAGCTCGCCGCTGCGGGTGCTTTGGGTCGTACTGCCATTGCTGCTGGCATTCGTGGCGTGCGTTTATGCACAGCTGTACAAGGCACCGGCCACTGCGCCCTGGATCGAGGTCACGTTCTCGCCGCCCTGGTTCCGGATGGGCGGCAGCGCGGCGTGGAGCCTGGTGGTGATCGCACTGATGGGTATCGGGCTGGTTGCGGCCTTCTTCCGACGCCGGGTGGAACTGGCCGGCGACGTACTGGACGTGCGCTCGACGATGTACCGCCGGCGCGTGCCGGTCACGCAACTGCGGCTGGACCAGGCCGAGCTGGTCGATCTCAGCCGTGACCGTCGCTATGGCATCCGCTTCAAGACCAACGGCTATTCGATGCCCGGCTTCCATTCCGGCCATTTCCGCCTGCAGGGCGGCGGCAAGGGATTCGCCCTGGTCACTGACCGTGCGCACGTATTGGCCCTGCCGGTCAGCGATGGCAGCACGCTGCTGCTCAGTCTGGACCGGCCACAGGCACTGCTCGATGCACTACGCAAGGTGGCCGCATCGGCGCCACGGCAGTAAGCTGCGGCGATGCAACGACGTCCCCCTCTGCTGATCAATACCGAGGCCATCGAGCTGTGGCCGGCCGACCTGCTGCGTGCGCGCAGCAATCTGGATGCTCGCCTGCTGTCGCGGGCGAACTGGGTGCTGCGGCGCAAGCGCGATGGCCGCTACCTGGCAACGGTACTGATGCACGGCGTGCATTCGCTGGTGCCGCATCTGCCTCGGGAGCCCGGGGTGGAAGAAGCACTGGCCCTGCTGGATGCAGCGGCGGCGCGTCCATTCGGCGCGACGCTGGAAGATCAGTGGCTGCCGCTGGCCGGGCTGGAACGGCGCCTTAAACAGTTGGGCCTGGATGCGCATCACTATGCCGACGACAGCGGCCTGCCGCTGGAACCGGAGCCCTGCCTGCTGCATTTCGCGGGCCGCGACCGTTTCGCCCGTCCGTTGTGGCTGCGCCGCGCCGCCGCACAGGGCTGGCGACGGATGCGCCTGCACGCCGCGCAGGATGGCATTGCTCTGGACGCGATCTCCGGCTTCCGCAGCCATGCCTACCAGCTCGGCATCTTCGAACGGAAGCTGGCGCGCGGCTTGAGCGTGGCGGAGATCCTGAAGGTGAATGCCGCACCGGGGTTCAGCGAACACCACAGCGGCCACGCGCTGGACATCGGCACACCGGGCGACGCCCCTGCCGAAGAATCGTTCGAGGCCACGCCAGCATTTGCGTGGTTGCAGGAACACGCGGGCGGGCACGGCTTCCATCTGAGCTACCCGCGCGACAACCGGCACGGGATCGTCTACGAACCGTGGCACTGGTGCTGGAGACCGGCCAACGGCTGAGCCGCTCGTGGCGGTCGCAAGGCGAACTCCATGGAGCCGTCCGCGCACGTCCCGTCCACGACGGGATGAAACAAGCGAGCAAAGACAAAAGCGGGTCGCTTCGCTCGAAGCCGAGCATGGCTCGGCGCTACAGGAGCTACCGCGCAACAATCCCATGCAGGGCCGAGTCGTGCGCGGTCGCTCACCGCATTGCCGTCATCGCCTCAACGCATTGATCGCCAGCAGCAGCCACCCGGCCATCATGCTGGTGCCACCGATCGGCGCCAGCCGCGCTGGCCACTGCCACAACGCCGCTCCCACCAGGCTGCCGGAAAACAGCAGCACGCCCAGCAGCAGCACGTACAGCGCCAGGTGCGCGATCGCCCCCTGCGCGCGTGGCCCCAGTGCCACCAGCACCGCGCCATGTGCGAACGCATAGAGCGCTGCCATGTTCAGATGCTGCTGTGCCAGCGGATCGGCCACTCCATGCGAAGCGTAGGCGGACAGGCCGATGGAAGCCGCTGCCAGCAACGCCCCCAGGCAGGCCAGCAGCGAGGGCTTACGCGCGCGTCGTTCAAGATTGAACATGACTGCTCCTTGCGCAGCGCCCGATGCCGGGCGCGGGATGAAAAAAAACGCGCCGCAGGAAGCGGCGCGTTTTCGTGTCCAGCACTACATGGGTCAGCCGAGGCTTACTTGACGGCCCAGTAGATGTCGTACGTGGCTTCCGGGGTGAACGACTTGTCGATGCCGTCCTTCCAGGTCTCGTACGGACGGTCGATGACTTCGTTGCCCGAGGTCACGGCCCAGGCACGCAGGCCGCTGCGGGCCACGTCCAGACCCGCCATGTGGCCGGTGTAGGCCGCATGCGCCGAACGGTGCGGAGCAACGTGCACGTACTTGACCGGAGCACCGCCGTCGATCTTGACGGTCAGGGCTTCAGCAGTGGCACCTTCAGCACCCTTCTTCTTCACCGGCTGGGCGATGTCGAAGGCGTACTTCTCCTGACCGAAGTCCGTGGTGATGATGCGGAACGGGCCCGCCGCTTCAAGGCCATTGGCCTCGATCACGCGCTTGATCCACTCCTGGTTGTCCTTGATGGACTTGGTGATGCTGTCCTGGCCGCGGTCCACGTTGCCCGCGTTGACCACCAGCAGATCCTCAGCCGGCACATTGACGATGGCCAGATCGGTCAGCGGGGCTTCCGGGGTGCGGTAGTCCACGTTCGGAACGCTGGCCAGCATGTTGGCCATACGCGACAGGCCCATCTTGATGTCGTCGCCGATCTGGCGGCTGACATACAGACCGGCATAACGGCCGAACAGATCGAAGCCGTACTTCACCGAGTAATCCTGGGTGATCTTGACGTTGCGACCGCCCTTGCCGGTCGGCTCCAGGGTAAAGGTGGTGACCTTGTCGTGACCCTTGGTGGCGTCGTCGATGGCGATCACAACACGCTTGTTTTCTTCGGCTTCGGTGATCTTCCAGGAACCGGTGCCCAGGTCCTTGGAGGTGAAGTCGAGGGTGGCACCGGTGCCGGAGACCGGGCCGGACAGCTTCAGTTCAACGGCGGGATCGCGCAGTACCAGCGGGTTCCAGTCCTTGAAGCGGCGCAGACTGCTGACCGTGTCGTACACGATCGTCATCTTGCGGTTGGTCTCGATGCTTTCGGTGATGTGACGCTCGCCCGGCAGACATACGCCAATGATGACGAACAGGCCAGCCACGATCCCCAAGGCGATCAGGAACTCGATAATACGGGTCATTCAGAGAGTCTCCGGGGCCGATCCCACGGCCGGGTTGATTGAAGCGAAGCGCCAATCCTAGCAGGCTTCGCGGGCATTGTTTATCGGGATTGGCGCACCGGTTTCCCTGCCGGCTGCGTATTTGTATGGACAAAGAATTCGAAGGGTAACGCATACCGGTACCCGGCAAGTAGGGGTCAACCCCGGCCAGGGTCCGGGGCTGCCAGCCAAGTTGTTGTCCGGGAACGATTTTCCTCAGACCAGCTGCAGTTCGAACGCCTTCAGTACGGCGCGCGTACGGTCGCGCACGCCCAGCTTGGAGAGGATGTTGGACACATGGTTCTTGATCGTGCCTTCGGCCACGCCCAGTGAATTGGCGATCTCCTTGTTGGAGAAACCACTGGCCATCAGCCGCAGGATCTCGGTCTCGCGGTCGGTCAGCGGGTCCGGCCGATCCAGGCTGACGAAGTCGTTGCGCATGTGCTCCAGGCCGGACAACAGCCGCTGGGTCACTGCCGGCTGCACCAGCGAGCCTCCGTCGGCCACCGTGCGGATGGCGCCGACCAGCTGCGCCAGGGTCACGTCCTTGAGCAGGTAGCCCTTGGCGCCGGCCTTGAGCCCGGCCAGCACCAGTTGGTCGTCGTCGAACGTGGTGAGGATGATGGTCGGCGGCAGCTGCTCCTGACGGGACAGCATCTGCAGTGCCTCCAGCCCGGACATCACCGGCATGCGCATGTCCATCAGCACCACGTCCGGGCGGACCTGCGGTATCAGCTCGACCGCCTGCCGGCCATCACCGGCCTCGGCCACCACCTCGATACCGTCGTCGAGCGCCAGCAGGGAGCGGATTCCCTGCCGCACCAGGGTTTGGTCGTCGACCAGGCAGACGCGAATCATCAACGCACTCCTTCAGGAACCTTGGTAAGGGCGGCCACCGGCAGCGTTGCCGGTACCGTCGCCCGCAGGCGGAAGCCTTCGCCGGGACGGGTCTCGACCTGCAGCTGGCCACCACATTGTTGCAGGCGCTCGCGCATGCCGCGCAAGCCATTGCCTACATTGACCATTTCCGCGCCGACACCGTCGTCGCGGGCCTCGATCACGACCCGATCGGCGGCTTCACGGTACACCTTGATCCACAGGTGGCGCGCGCCGGCATGGCGTACGGCGTTGGTGATGATCTCCTGCGTGCAGCGCAGCAGTACGTGGGCCCGCTGCGGGTCCTCCACGTTCAGCGAGTCCCCGATCTCCAGCTGGATGTCCAGCGAAGGCACGTTCTCGGTCAACGGCCGCAGTGCGGCAGCCAGATCGATGGCGCCGGTCTCGCGCAGCTGGCTGACCACTTCCCGGACGTTGCCCAGCAGCAGCTTGGCCAGGCCATGCGAACGCTTCACGTGCTCCAGGGCCTGGCCCTCGGCCAGGTGGCTGGCCACTTCCAGGTTCAGCGTCAGCGCGGTCAGCTGGTGGCCCAGCAGGTCATGCAGTTCGCGCGAGATGCGGGTGCGCTCGTTGACCCGGGCGCTCTCGGCCAACAGGGCGCGGGTCGCGCGCAGTTCCGAGTTCAGTCGACGCTGCTCGTCACGGGCCTCGGTCTGCTGGCGGGCGACCAGACTGGTCACGAAACTGAACATGGAGAAGCCGCCGTACAGCAGCGACTGCATCACCGCCTCGAACAGCGAGAAGGGCAGCAGCATGTAGTAGACCGGGGCCACCGCCAGCTGGCTGACCAGCAGCCACAGCACACCCAGGCGCACCGACAGCATCCACGGGATGACGCTGGCGGCGACCATCATCAGGATGCTGCCCAGACCCGAGCCACTGAGGAAGCTCACCCCCAGCGCAGAGACGGTCAGCAGCAGCAGCAGACCGCGGTCCAGCCAGGTGGTATGGCTGTCGCTGCGCAGGGTGCGGGTCAACCAGTAGTAGGCGGTGCCGAAGGACAGGTAGGCGGCGAACAACAGGATCGCCCAGCCGCCCACGTCGTTGCGGCTGTGCAGGTTCTCGATCTGCGAGTACGCCAACGGCAACCCGACCATGACCCAGGTGAACAGGCCGGCCAGGCGGAGGACGCGTGTATGGCTGAGGACTCCCAACATGCCAGCACTCTACGGGCCCGGCCTGCGTCCCGCACCCCACGGAAGTCATGCCCGCCCGGTCGCCTGTTCATGCCGCAGCCCACCCCGGGCATGCAATAATCGTGCGCAGGGTCCTTTGATGGACCAACCGCGTTACCCCACGGAGTCACAATGTCGATTGTCATCCGCGACGTGCGCGAGCACGAGCTCGATTCCGTCCTGGCTTTGAACAACAACGCTGGCCTGGCCATCCTTCCCCTGGATGCGGCACGCCTGCGCCTGTTCTATGAAACCGCTGAATATTTCCGCGTCGCCGAGCGCGACGGCAACCTGGCCGGTTTCCTGATCGGCTTCGGCAGCGACAGCCAGCACGACAGCAGCAACTTCGCCTGGTTCAAGCAGCAACTGGACACCCCGTTCTTCTACATCGACCGCATCGTGGTCGCCAGCCGCCGTCGCGGTGGTGGCGTCGGCCGTGCGTTCTATGCCGACGCACAGAGCTTCGCCGAGCTGCGCTATCCGCAGATGACCTGCGAAGTGTTCCTCGACCATGGCGCCGATGCCGCCCTGCTCTTCCACGGCAGCTTCGGCTTCCGCGAACTGGGCCAGAACACCATGCCCCACGTCGATGTGCGCGCCAGCATGCTGGCCAAGGAACTGTGCAGTTACCCGTGGGTCCAGGAGACCTACGGTGACACGCTGCCGGATGTGGCATGGACGCGTGCCCGGCAGCTGCCGGCGCAGGCACAGCGGCCGACGGGGACCTGAGCGTGGCGGTGAATTTCGATTACGAACAGGCCGGTGAACTGAAGATCGGCCAGGTGGGCATCGCCAACCTGCGCATCCGTACCCTTGATGTCGAACGCCTCGTGCAGGAAATGCACGAGCGCGTGACCCGTGCGCCGAAGCTGTTCGGCCGCGCGGCGGTGATCCTTGACTTTGGTGGCCTCAGCCAGGTGCCGGACGTGGCCACGGCACAAGCGCTGGTCGATGGCCTGCGCAGCGCCGGCGTGCTGCCGGTGGCACTGGCCTATGGCACCAGCGCGGTCGACCTGCTCTCGCAGCAGCTCGGTCTGCCGCTGCTGGCCAAGTTCCGCGCCCAGTACGAGCGTGCCGAGGCCGAACCGGCCCCGCCGCCGCCCGCACCGGAACCGCGCCGTGCCGTCCGCGCCGAACCGAAGCCGGCCCCGGCCACGCCGGTGGCCAAGGTCGCCGATGCGGCCGCACCGCAGCCTGGCCGCATGCAGCTGGGCAACGTGCGTTCGGGTCAGCAGCTGTACGCGGAGAACTGCGACCTGACCGTGATGGCCACCGTCGGCGCCGGCGCAGAGGTCATCGCCGATGGCAGCATCCATATCTACGGGACCCTGCGCGGACGTGCGCTGGCAGGGGCCCAGGGCAACACCGCGGCACGTATTTTCTGCCGTGATTTCCATGCGGAACTGGTCGCCATTGCAGGCCACTACAAGGTACTGGACGATGTCCCGGACAACCTGCGCGGCAAGGCCGTGCAGGTGTGGCTGGAACAGGACCAGATCAAGATCGCTGCGCTGGACTGACGCAGCACCCAAACAGAATCATCAGGAGAAGTCCTTTGGCTGAAATCATCGTAGTCACCTCCGGCAAGGGCGGCGTCGGCAAGACCACTTCCAGCGCAAGCCTGGCCTGCGGCCTGGCACGGCGCGGCAAGAAGGTGGCGGTGATCGACTTCGACGTCGGCCTGCGCAACCTCGATCTGATCATGGGCTGCGAGCGCCGCGTGGTGTACGACTTCGTCAACGTCGTGCACGGCGAAGCGACCCTCAAGCAGGCCCTGATCAAGGACAAGCGCTTCGACAATCTGTACGTGCTGGCCGCCTCGCAGACCCGCGACAAGGACGCACTGACCCAGGAAGGCGTGGGCAAGGTCCTGAAGGACCTGGCCGCCGACGGCTTCGACTACATCATCTGCGACTCCCCGGCCGGCATCGAGAAGGGCGCCTTCCTGGCGATGTACTTCGCCGACCGCGCCGTGGTCGTGGTGAATCCGGAAGTGTCCTCGGTCCGCGACTCGGACCGCATCATCGGCCTGCTCGATTCGAAGACCCACAAGGCCGAGTCCGGCCAGGACGTGCCGGCCTTCCTGCTGCTGACCCGCTACACCCCGGTGCGCGTGGAAAGCGGCGAAATGCTCAGCATTGCCGACGTCGAGGAAGTGCTCGGCCTGAAAGCGATCGGCGTGATCCCCGAGTCGGGTGACGTGCTCAACGCCTCCAACAAGGGCGAGCCGGTCATCCTGGATGTCGAATCCGCTGCCGGCCAGGCCTATGACGACGCCGTCGCGCGCATCCTCGGCGAAGAACGCCCGATGCGCTTCACCAACGTCGAGAAGAAGGGCTTCTTCAGCAAGCTGTTCGGAGGGTAAGCATGGGCCTGTTTGATTTCCTCAAAGCGAAGAAGACCACCGCCGAAACCGCCAAGAACCGCCTGCAGATCATCATCGCGCAGGAACGCAGCAACCGCGGCGGTCCGGATTACCTGCCGCTGCTGCAGCGCGAGCTGCTGGAAGTGATCAAGAAGTACGTCAACATCGACGTCGATGCGGTAAAGGTCGACCTGGTCAAGGATGGCCAGCACGACGTACTGGATATCTCCGTGGCGCTGCCGGAAGGCCCGGACAAACCCTGATCCCCGGCCCCGCCCGTGCCTGCACGGGCGGGGCTGCATGGCCCGCATGACCGACACCACGCCCGAACCGAACGTCACCCGCGTCGGCGATATCGCCTTCGCCGATGCGCAGTGCCTGCTCGCTGCGCATGGCCTGCTGCTGCACCACGTCGCGGCCGGTGAACCGATTCCCGGCAGTTACTGGGGCGAGCCCGAGGCCGGCATCATCGCCAGCAACGTGTACGTGCGCGATGACACCCCCGTGCATTCGATGCTGCACGAGGCCTGCCACCTGATCGTGCTGCCGCCGGAGCGGCGCGCGCAGGTGCATACCGACGCCACCGACTCGGTCCCCGAGGAGGATGCGACCTGCTACCTGCAGATCGTGCTGGCTGGGCAGCTGCCTGGTGTTGGCAGCGAACAGCTGATGGCCGACATGGATGCGTGGGGGTATACGTATCGGCTGGGATCTACGAAAGCGTGGTTCGAGCAGGATGCGGAAGACGCGAAAGCGTGGTTGATCGAACGCGGTTTGCCGGTGGCGTGACGCACCATGAACCGGGGTCAGATCCCTTTTGCTGCGCAAAAGGGATCTGACCCCATCACCCCGTGCACGATCAGCCCTGCCCGGCCAGCGCGCGCAGGGTGATGCCAACAATGTAGGCCAGATAGGTGCCGGTCGCATAGCCCATCGTGCCGAGCAGCACGCCCACCGGCGCCAGCGCCGGATGGAACGCGGCGGCCACCACCGGTGCCGAGGCCGGACCGCCGATGTTCGACTGCGAACCGATGGCGAAGTAGAAGAACGGCACCTTCAGCAGCTTGCCCAGGCACCACAGCAGCACGATGTGCACGCTGATCCAGATGATGCCGAGCAGGAACAGCCACGGCCGGTCCAGCAGCGCCAGCAGGTCCATCTGCATGCCGATGCACGCAATGAGGAAATACAGCAGCAGCGAGCCGAGGCGCGATGCGCCTGCGCCTTCCAGATTGCGGGCGCGGGTGAAGCTGAGGCTCAGGCCCAGCGTGGTCGACAGCACCACCACCCACACGAACGGCGCATCGAGGCTGAATTGTGAGGCCCAGCTGACATTGGCCTTGAACCACGCCGCCAGCGGCGCGCCGATGGCATGGGCCAGGCCGACGCCGCCGAAAGCCACCGCCACGATCAGCATCAGATCGGTCAGGCTGGGAATGCGCTCGTGCTCGGCCTGGAAGCGCGCGATGCGCTCTTTCAGTTCGTCGATGGCCGAGCTGTCGGCGCCACTGCGCGCGTCGATCTTCGCCGCGCGTCCGGCCAGGAAGATCAGCGCGGCCATCCACACGTAGCCCACGCCGACATCGACCACCGCGAACTGGCCGAACGTGGTCGCGTTGACGTCGAACACTTCGCGCATCGCCAGCATGTTGGCGCCACCGCCGATCCAGCTGCCGGCCAGCGCGGCCATGCCGGCCCAGGTATCGCCAGCCACGGTATCGGGATGGATCGCACGCATCACCAGAAACGCCACCACCGCACCGAGCATGATGCTGGCCGAAGCGCCCAGGTACATCAGCACCAGCTTCGGGCCCAGCCGCAGGATGCCCTTGATGTCCACTGCCAGGGTCAGCAGGATCAGCGCCGCCGGCAGCAGGATGTCGCGCGCGATCGGGTTGTAGAGCTTGGTGTTCTGGCCATCGATCAAGCCGACGGTGTTGTAGATGCCGGGAATCAGGTAGCACAGCAGCAGTGCCGGCACGAAGGTGTAGAAGCGCTTCCACAGGCCCTGCTCGCGCGAGGCGGTCCAGAACACGGCGCCAAGGGTGGCGGCGATCAAACCGAAGACGACGATGTCGTTCTGGATCATGCAGGTGCTCTGGGTGCGGGGTCGGATCCCTTTCGCCACGCGAAAGGGCTCTGACCCCAGGGGCGGTCAATGACGGGGTCGGAGCCCTTCCGCGGTGCGGAAGGGATCCGACCCCTTGGCGCTGGACCGGCTTACTCGCCGATGTGCTGCTTCAGCCAGGCATTGACGGTGTCATGCCAGAGGATGCTGTTGTTGGGCTTCAGCACCCAGTGGTTCTCGTCCGGGAAGTACAGGAACTTCGATTCGATGCCCTGACGCTGGGCGGCGGTGAACGCGGCCAGGCCCTGTTCGACCGGAATGCGGAAGTCCTGCTGGCCATGGATGACCAGGATCGGCTTCTTCCAGTCGGCCACGTGGTTGACCGGGTTGAACTTCTCGTAGTTCGCGGCCTTCTGGTACGGGGTACCACCCTGCTCCCACTCGGTGAACCACAGCTCTTCGGTGGCGTAGCCCATCATGCGCTGGTCGAACACGCCGTCATGATTGACCAGGCACTTGAACGGGCTGTTCCAGTTGCCGGCGATCCAGTTGACCATGAAGCCGCCGTAGCTGGCGCCCAGCGCACAGGCCTTGTCACCGTTGAGGAAGGAATACTTCTTCAGCGCCGCATCCCAACCCTTCTGCAGGTCTTCCAGCGGGCGGTCGCCCCAGTGCTGGCTGATCGCATCGGTGAAGGCCTGGCCGTAGCCGGTGGAACCGTGGAAGTCGATCATCACCACGGCGTAGCCCTGGCCCGCATAGGTCTGCGGGTTCCAGCGGTAGCTCCAGCCATTGCCGAAGCTGCCCTGCGGGCCGCCGTGGATCAGGAATGCGACCGGGTAGGACTTGCCTTCCTGGTAGTTGTGCGGCTTGACCACATAGCCATGCACGGTGTCGTTGTTCCAGCCCTTGAATTCGAACTGCTCGTAGTCGCCGAAACTGACGTCCTTCAGCACGTCACCGGCGGCGGGGGTCAGCGCGCGCAGCTCGCCGATCGGCTCACCGGCAGCCGGCAGCAGGCCGACCAGCACCTGGTCGTTGCTCTTCAGGCTGTTGCGGGTGATCGCCACGCTGGTGCCGGCCACGTCCACCGAGGTCACGCTGCCATCGCCGATCAGCTTGGTGGCCTTGCCGCTGGCCACGTCGATCTGGAACAACGGGTGTTCGCCGAGATCGTCGGCGGTGGTGTAGATGCTGGTGCCATCAGCGGACAGCGCGATGCCGCCGGCCGAACGATCCCACTGCGGGGCGATCTCACGCGTCTTGCCGCTGGCCAGGTCCATGGCCATCAGGCCAAAGCGGTCGGCCTCGAAGCCCGGGCGCTTCATCGCGCGGTAGAACAGGGTCTTGCCGTCGGCGCTGAACACTGGGCCGGCATCCCAGGCCGGGTTGGAGGCGGTCAGGTTGACCGGCGCCTGCTTGCCCGCAGCGTCGAAGCGGTACAGGTCGAAGTTGGTCGACCACGGCTCCTGCTTGCCGGCCACGCGGATGCTGGCCACCACGCTGGCACCATCCGGCGACCACGCGAAATCATCGTTGCCGCCGAACGGCTTGGACGGTGCATCACCATCGATGGTCGCGCTCAGCGCCGATGCGCCCTTGACCGCGCCGGCCTTGGTCGTCGGCAGCGGTGCCACGAACAGGGTGTTGCGGCGGCCGTCGTTCCAGGTATCCCAGTGGCGCACGAACAGCGAATCGAAGACCTTGCCGCTGGCCTTGGCGCCGGCCACGTCCTTGAGCTTCTTTTCGGTGCAGGCCAGGTCCGAGGCACAGACCTGGAACACGCCGGCGCTGAACAGCACACGGTCGTCCTGCGGCGACACGTGGTAGCTGTCCACGTCGACCGGGAAGTCGGTCAGCTGGCGCGGGGTGCCGCCATTGATCGGCTGCGCGTACAGCTGCTGGCTGCCGTTCTTGGCGCTGAGGAAGTACACGGTCTGGCCATCGGCCGAGAGCGAAGCGGAATTGACGCTCCAGCCGGCCGGGGTGATCTGCTTCGGCGGCGCTGCGTCGCGGGTACGCAGGTTGCGCGCGAACAGCGCGGTGGAGGCCTTCAGGTTGGCGTCCACGCTGCGCTTGGCGAACACTACGGTGCCGCCGTCAGCGGTCAATACCGGCGCGGAGACGCGGTCCATGGCCACCATGTCGCGGACTTCCAGGCCACGGGCAGCAGCAACGCTGGGCAGGGCAGCCAGCAGGCTCAGTGGCAGCAGGGCATGACGCAGTTTCATCGGGGTCTCCGCAGGACGGCAAAAAACCGATGGTAGGCCCGTGCGGCCGGGGCTGCCAAGGCCATCGGTCATGGCCGCCCGTAGGGATTGGCCCCGCCGCCAGAAAAGGCAAACCGCGCCGTAGCGCGGTTTGCTTGGGACAACGCCGGGGTCGGATCCGATTCCGCAGGAATCGGCTCTGACCCCTGCCCGGCTGTTGGCGGCGAACCGGGGTCAGAGCCCTTCCCGGCGGGAAGGGATCCGACCCCGTGCCATCAGGCCACGGCGCGCTTGCCGGTGCGGTAGATCAGCCAACCGACCAGGAACAGCACGGCCAGGCCGATCCACTGTGCGGCCGGCAGATGGAACGGCACGGCCAGCACATCGGCGCGGCTGCTGACCACGATCGGCACCGCAATGGCGATGCCCATCAGGGCCTCACCGGTGATCAGGCCGGCGGCGAACAGCACGCCCGGCTTGTGCACGCGGTCGCGGCCTTCTTCGTCATCGGCACGCACCTTGTGGAAGCGCTCGACGAGGTAAGCGATCAGGCCACCGAGGAAGATCGGCACCATCAGCTCCAGCGGCAGGTAGATACCGATGGCGGCGGCCAGCACCGGCACGCGGAAGCGCGCGTTGCGCGACTTCAGCCAGCTGTCGAAGGCGATGATGGCGGCACCGACCACGGCGCCGATGCCGATGAAGGTCCACGGCAGTTCGCCACCGAACAGGCCCTTGGCCACCGAGGCCATCAGGTTGGCCTGCGGTGCGGCCAGCGCGTTCGGGTGCAGCTCGGACTTCACGCCGATGCCGTAGGCGGTAGCCAGCAGGTTCAACACCGGGGCCATGATCAGCGCGCACGAGAACGCACCGATGCCCAGCATCAGCTGCTGCTTCCACGGGGTGGCACCCACGATGTAACCGGCCTTGAGGTCCTGCAGGTTGTCACCGCCGACCGCTGCGGCGCAGCACACCACCGCGCCGATCATGATCGCGGCTACCGCACCCAGCGGCGCACCGCCGGCACCGACCGGCTTGAGGCCGTCGGCACCCAGCAGCACGACCAGCACGGCCGAGGCGAACAGGATGGTGGAAATGGTGATGCCCGATACCGGGTTGTTGGACGAGCCGATCAGGCCGGCCAGATAGGCCGAGACCGACACGAACAGGAAGCCAGCGACGATCATGATGATGGTCATCGGGATCGACACATGCCACTGGCCGACGATGGCCTGGTACAGGGCCAGCAGCGGCAGCACGAAGACCACCAGGGCCACCAGCATCCACTTCATCGGCAGGTCGCGCTCGGTGTGCGCCAGTACCGGGCCACCGCTCTTGCGGGCGGCGGCAAAGCCGCTCTTGACGCCGTTGAGCAGCGACTTGCGCAGCGAGATCAGGGTCCAGATGCCGCCAATCAGCATCGCGCCGACGCCCAGGTAACGCATCTTCGCGCCCCAGATGGCGAACGCCGCCTCGGTGGACGAGGCCGTGGCGACCGACGCGGCCAGTGCTGGATCGGTGTTCATGAAGAACGCCTGGTAGATCGGAATGGCGATGTGCCAGGTCAGGATCGAGCCGGATACCACCACGATGCCGACGTTGAGGCCGACGATGTAACCCACGCCCAGCAGTGCCGGCGACAGGTTGGTGCCGATGAAGGCGGTGACCTTGGAACTGCCGACGTAGGCCGAGGTGGCCCAGGCATCGGGGATCAGGCGCATGCCGCTTTCCGCGGCCAGCTTGACGAAGGCACCGATCACCGCCGACAGGCCGAGGATCTTCAGGCCCGGGCCGGGGTTTTCACCGGCCTTGAGCACTTCAGCCGCAGCCTTGCCTTCCGGGAACGGCAGCGGGTCTTCGACGATCATCGAACGGCGCAGCGGCACCGAGAACAGCACGCCCAGCAGGCCACCGAGACCGGCGATGCCCAGCACCCACCAGTACTTGAAGTCCGGCCAGTAGCCCATGATCACCAATGCCGGGATGGTGAAGATGACACCGGCGGCGATCGAGGAGCCGGCCGAAGCGCCGGTCTGCACGATGTTGTTTTCAAGGATGGAGCCACCGCCCAGCAGGCGCAGCACGCCCATGGATATCACCGCGGCGGGAATGGCGGTGGCGATGGTCAGGCCTGCGAACAGACCGAGGTAGGCGTTTGCGGCCGACAGCACCACCGCCAGCACGATGGCAAGGACCACCGCGCGGAAAGTGAGCTGCTTGGGCGCAGCGTCATGGTTCATGAAAGCCCCTGCTGGCAAAAAATCCCTGCCACGCTAGCGTTCAGGGCAGATCAAGTCCAGCGTGCCAAAGGATGGGGGCGTGTGCTGCAGCGCAATGGACCCGTCCGCGAACCGGCAACCGACCGACCCGGCAAAGTCCGGCTGGGCGCACCGCAAATGATATGTTATATCTTAATGCTACCTTGTTGTTACTGCATCGCATGCCTTCTTCCCCCTCCCCCCGCCTGGCCTCCATCGACCAGCTGCGCGGCACCGTGATGCTGTTGATGTTGCTCGACCACGTGCGCGAGACGTTCTTCCTGCAGTACCAGGTGAGCGACCCGATGGATGCATCCACGGTCTCGCCGGCCCTGTTCGCCTGCCGCCTGCTGGCGCATCTGTGCGCGCCGGCCTTCGTGTTGCTCACCGGCCTGTCGGCGTGGCTGTACGGCCAGCGCCAGGCGGATCCGCGCCGGGCCACGGCCGCGTTCCTGCTCAAGCGCGGACTGTTCCTGGTCGTGCTGGAACTGACTCTGGTGAACTTCGCCTGGACCTTCCAGCTGCCGCCGGACACGCTGTACCTGCAGGTGATCTGGGCCATCGGCCTGAGCATGATCGCGCTGGCCGGCCTGCTGTGGCTGCCGCGCCCGGCGCTGGCAGTGCTGGCGGTGCTGCTGGTGGCCGGCCACAACCTGCTTGATGGCGTGCGCGTGGAAGGCAATGGCCTGTTGGCGGTGCTGTGGAAGGTGCTGCACCAGCGCGACTGGATCGAGGCCGGCGCGCTGCGCCTGCGCACCTCCTACCCGGTGCTGCCGTGGATAGGGGTGATCGCCCTGGGCTACCTGATGGGACCGTGGTTCGCCCGCGAGTGCGACCCGGCGCAGCGCCAGCGTTGGCTGCTGTGGGCAGGCGTCGGCGCGCTGGCCCTGTTCGCCCTGCTGCGCTTCGCCAACCAGTATGGCGACGCACCCTGGCAGTACCAGCAGACCACGCTGCGCACCTGGATGAGCGTGTTCAACATCACCAAGTACCCGCCGTCGCTGCAGTTCCTGCTGTTGACCCTGGGCGTGGGCCTGCTGTGGTTGCGCCTGTACGAATGGCCGCCCTTGGCGCGTGCGCTGCGACCGTTGGCCGATATCGGTGCGGCGCCGATGTTCTTCTACCTGCTGCATCTGTACGTGTTGAAGGGGCTGTACCTGGGCGCGCTGGCGATCTGGGGGCCGACGCACGGCGACCTGTACGCACTGGATTCGGTGGCCGGCCTGCTGCTGGTGGCCTGTGCGCTGGCGGTGGTGCTGTACCCGCCGACGCGGGCGTTTGCGCGGTTCAAGGCACGGCGACGCGATCTCGCGTGGTTGCGGTATCTGTGAGCGGTAGCGCCGGGCCATGCCCGGCGTTGCGGAGAGCCACCTGCCATGGATCGCCGCGCTGCGCGCTCGCCGGGCATGGCCCGGCGCTACCCGGCGCGCGCCTATAATTCCGCGATGAATTCCACTGCAATTGCTTCCGACGACTTCCTGGGCCATCCCAAGGGCGTCTACGTCTGCTTCTTCACCGAAATGTGGGAGCGCTTCTCCTTCTACGGCATGAAGGCGCTGCTGCTGCTCTATCTCACCAAGTACCACCTGTTCGGCGACAAGGCCGGGCTGGACCTGCTCGGTGCCTATGGCGGCCTGGTGTACTGCATTCCCGTGTTCGGCGGCATGCTGGCAGACCGCTGGCTGGGCATGCGCCGGGCGGTGCTGTTCGGCGGCATCCTGCTGGTGCTCGGCCATCTGGGCATGGCCTTCGAGGGGCACGCCGCGTACCGGGTGAACGGCGAAGTGGTGCGCGACACCTCCGCACTGGCGGTGACCTACCTGTCGCTGGCGCTGATCATCATGGGCGTCGGTTTCCTGAAGCCGAACATCTCCACCATCGTCGGCAAGCTCTACCCCAAGGACGACCCGCGCCGCGACTCGGGCTTCTCGCTGTTCTACGCCGGCATCAATCTCGGCGCGCTGTTCTCTTCGCTGGTGTGCGGATTCCTCGGCGAGGCCTATGGCTGGAAGTACGGCTTCGGCGCCGCCGGTATCGGCATGCTGGCCGGCCTGGCGATGTTCCTGTGGGGCCAGAAGTACCTGCAGGGCCACGCCGAAGCGCCGCAACCGGCGGCGTTGAAGCAGAAGGTGCTGGGCCTGCCGCGCGAATGGCTCATCTATCTGTGCGCGGTGCTCGGTGTGCTGCCAGTGGCGTGGCTGATGTGGGCCGCAGGCAATGGTGCGTTCGCGCTGGGCGGTGAAATCAGCCTGGCACTGATGCTGATGCTGCTGGTGCTGGGCGGCGTGCTGGTCTGGTTCGCCTGGTTCACCGGCAGCAAGTGCACGCCGGTGCAGCGCCAGCAGATGATCGCACTGATGGTGTTGATCTTCATGGCGCTGGTGTTCTTCACCATGTACGAGCAGTCGTATGGCTCATGGGTGACCTTCACCGACCGCCTGCTGACCAAGGACATCGTGCCCTCGCTGGTGATCACCGGCGGTACCCCGCTGCCGTGGTCGATCATCTCGCTGCTGCTGGCGCCGCTGGGCTTCGTGGTCAGCGCGCGACTGTCCGAACGCCGCCCCGGATCGAGCGCACCGCGTGCGTTCTTCATCGCCATCGTCGCGCTGATGCTGGTGCTGCTGGTGCGCGATTGCCTGGTGATCCCGCAGACCGCCGGTTCGCTGACCTACCTGGGCGGCCTGTTCCTGGTGCTGCTGGCGCCGGCCTTCGCCGCGCTTTGGACGTGGATGGACCGCCGTGGCTGGGAGCCGGGCAAGCCGGTGAAGTCGGCCTGGGGCCTGGTGATCGGCGCGCTGTCGTTCGTGCCGCTGGCGCTGGCCGCACAGCAGGTGGGCGCCACCGGCGAGATGGCCAGCGTGTGGTGGCTGGTGCTGGCCTACTTCCTGCTGGCCAGCGGCGAGATGTGCCTGTCGCCGGTCGGCCTGTCGGCAGTGACCCAGCTGGCCGTGCCACGGGTGATGAGCCTGATGATGGGCACCTGGTTCCTGGCCACGGCATTCTCTGAAACGTTGGCGGCCCTGTTCGGCAAGTTGGCCGCGATCGAGGTGCCGGAAGGCGAATCGCTGGACATGGTGGCCGCCGCTGGTGCCTATGCGCACCTGTTCTGGCTGCTGATGTGGATCGGCCTGGGCTGTGCGGTGCTGGCCTTCATTGCCGCACCGCTGCTGAAGCGGATGATGCACGGGGTGAAGTAGCCCGCCCCGCAGGCGGATATCGAGGGCGGCGGACAGAGCATCCGCCGCCCTTCACGTCAGGGCGCCTTGTCCTTGCCGGCCGCGGGTGCGGTCGTCGCGGTCTTGCCCCCCAGGCTGCGCGAGAGGAACGCCAGCAGCTTGCCGTAGTACTCGCTGCGATGTGCCTCGGTGTAGAAACCGTGGCCTTCGGTCTTGTAGTACAGGCTTTCCACCGGCGTACCGGCACGCTTGAGTGCCGCTTCCATGCGCTCGGTGTGCAGGATCGGTGCGCGCTTGTCTTCGCCACCCGCTGCGAGGAACACCGGCACCTTGATCCGCTCGGCCAGGTTCACCGGCGACACCGCACCCAGCTTGGCCGGATCACCCAGCCATTCGCGCAGGTAGGTCACGCCTGAACCGCGATCCTGGATATCACCGCGGGTGTACATCATCGGCAGGTCGTAGAGACCGACATAGCCGGCCGCGCACTGGTACAACCCTGGCTCACGGGCGGCGCCCATCATCGCCGAGTAAGCCCCGTAGCTGGCGCCGTAAATGCAGATGCGGCGGCCATCGGCAATGCCTTCTGCGATGGCCCAGCGGGTGGCATCGGTGACATCGTCCTGCATCGCCGCACCCCACTGCTGCGCACCGGCCTGGGTATGCGCACGGCCGTAGTTGCCAGAGCCACGGAAGTTGACCTGCAGCACGGCGTAACCGGCGGCGGCCAGCATCTGCGTCTCGCGGTCGTACTCGCCCGAATCGAACATGTTGAAGGGCCCGCCGTGTGGCATCACCACCATCGGCAGGTTGCGCCCGTCGCTGCCCGCCGGCACGGTCAGGAAACCATGCAGCGGCAGCCCGTCGCGGGCCTTCAATGCAACCGGGCGTACGCTGGCACTCCGGTCCACATCGATCCACTCACTGCGGCTGATCAGGTGCTCGGCCTTGCGTGCCACCGTGTCGTACAGGTAGAAATCGCCAGGGTTCTTGCCCGACCAGGTCTCCACCAGGACAACGCGACCGTCGCGGGTACTGGATGTGATGTAGACCGCGCTGCCGAACGCCGCCTCCAGGCTGCGGTACAGGCGCGCATCGGCTGAACTGTCGTCGAAGAAGCGGGTCCGCGGCTTGTCCCCCAGATACAGTGCGCCTACGGGCACATGGCTCCCGGGTCGGCGGATGATCCGGTACGGATTGACCACCTCGTCGCGCAGCACCGTCGCGCGCTCGCCGGTCTGCGGATTCCAGCTGACGATCGCGTTGGGCCCTTGCGCCTGCTCGACATTGAGATAGGCCAGGCCGTCACCCGCGGAGAAGCCAATGGCCGTTTCGATGCGCTTGCTGACCGCTTCGTCGTTGATCAGCTTCCAGTTGTCGCCGGAGCGCTCACGGAAGTAGAGCTTGTTGACGTTGTCACTGCCGGCGCCGTGCACGAAGCGGACTTCGCCGGCACCGTCAGTGGTGAACTCCCCACGACGTACCGGCGACGACGCCACCCGCGAGCGGCGGCCGCTGGTCACATCCATCCGATCGACGCGGGTGAAAGGGTCTTCGGCAAGTGGCCACACGGTCACCAGCACATTGCGCTCGTCGCCCGGCAGATCATCGGCAAGGAAGGCGGCGACAGCCTCCACCTTCTTCGGCTGGATCAGGGTGCCTGGGCCCTTGCTCTCCACCCGGTAGCCCACCAGCAGCTCACCGCGGTTGCCGTTGGCGTTGATCGCGTAGAGCTCTCCGGTGGGATTGGGCTGGTCAAGCGAACCCCACTTCTGCGCCAGGCCGATCAGCAGTCGTTCGTCGCTGACCCAGTCGAACTGGTAAGCGTGATTCTTGTCCGGCGGCCGGAAATTGCCGACCATCTGCTTGTCCTTCAGGCGCAGCACCACGATCGCGGTGGCATCCTCCAGCGGCACGGTCGCCGCTACGTATTCGCCTGCCGGTGAAATCTTGATGTCGGTGAAGGCCTCCTGCCGCACGTACTGCGACAGGTCCACCGCGCCCGCGCTGCCCATGGCAACGCACCCCAGAGCGGCCAGTGCGGCCGCCAACGTCGTCCTGCGCATCCTTCCCCCTGCTCCTCGGACACCTTGTCCTGATTGCCGATTCTAGGCAGGCCTCCGCATTTCCCGCCAGAGGCCAATGGACCAGATCCAGAAAAGACAACGGCACCGTTGCCGGTGCCGTTGTTGCCACTACCTTGGAGAGAGAGTCAGGACGTGGGTTCGGGGGGCGTGCGCCGGGTCAATGGACCCCGCGCACCGCCAGAGTGAGGGCCAGGATGCTGAGGATCACGGCGATGGTGCCATCGAGCACGCGCCAGGTACTGGGCTTGGTGAACAGCGGCGCCAGCAGGCGTGCGCCCAGGCCCTGCGCGGTCAGCCACAGGCAGCTGGCGGTAACCACGCCGGCGGCGAAGGCCATGCGGGCGTTGCCGAAGTTCTCGGCAATCGAGCCGATCACCATCATGTCCAGCCAGAAGTGCGGGTTGATCAGCGAGAAGCCGACCGCGGCCATCAGCACCGCACGGCGGCTGCCGTCGTCGCTGTCAGCCTCGCCCATGCCACCGCCACCGGCGATCGCCCGACGTGCCGACTTCATCGCGTACCAGGCCAGGAACGCCACGCCGGTCCAGAGGACGGCGGTGGTCAGCCACGGCAGCGCCGAGGTGAGCGTGCGCAGGCCGGCCACGCTGGCGAAGATGAAGATCGCATCGATGGCCGCGCAGGTGGCGACCACCGGCACGATGTGCTTGCGCAGGATGCCCTGGCGCAGAATGAAGGCGCTCTGGGCCCCGACCACGGCGAACAGGCCGATGCCGGTGGCTGCACCAGAGAACCAGGCACCGAGGCCGGTGCTGGCGGAGATGACCGAGAACATGGGATTCACTGCCTTTACTTGCTTGGGGGACGGTGCCTCGCGAAGGCGGACAGCACCGGAACAGGCGCTATTGTCGCGCCGCAACATGAAAAAGACGAGCTAAACTTACTAAACCAACATTAGCGGAGCTTAATTCGATGCGCATCGACCATGCCCAGCTGCGCGCCTTGGCTGCGGTGATCCGCGAAGGCAGCTTCGACCGCGCCGCGCAGTCGCTCAATGTCACGCCGTCAGCCATCTCGCAGCGCGTCAAGGCGCTGGAGGATCGGGTGGGCCGGCTGCTGGTCAAGCGCGGCACCCCGGCCACCGCCACCGCCGAGGGCCAGGTACTGGTCCAGCTGGCCGAGCAGACCGCCCTGCTCGAACACGACGCGCTGCACCGGATGGGCCTGGCCGACGAGGACCTGCCCCAGGCCAGTATTCCGGTGGCGGTGAACCACGACAGCCTGGAAACGTGGTTCCCGCAGGCCGCCTCGCAGTTCGCGCAGAGCACCGGCACCACGCTGGACCTGCGCGTAGAGGACCAGGACCACACCGTCGAACTGCTGCGCCAGGGCACCGTGCTGGGCGCGGTAACCACGCTGGACGAGCCCGTGCAGGGCTGCCAGATCCATGCGCTGGGCAGCATCCGCTACGCCGCCACCTGCACCCCGGAGTTCCGCGAGCGCCACTTTGCCAAGGGTGTAACCGCGCAGGCGCTGGCACTTGCGCCGGTGCTGGTGTTCAACCGCAAGGACGAAATGCAGTCGCGCTTCGCCCGGCGCATGGCCGGCGACGACCTGCCCAGCACCGCGCCGACCTGGTGGATTCCCTCCACCCGCGCGTTCGTGCAGGCCAACCTGGGTGGCATGGGCTGGACCATGAACCCGCTGCCGCTGGTCAAGCGGCACCTGGACGCCGGGCGACTGGTCTACGTACGGCAGCGCGCGTGGGAAGACGTGCCGCTGTACTGGCAGCACTGGAAGGGCGACGTGCAGACCATGGCGCTGCTGACCCGCGCGGTGCTGGATGCCTCCTCGGCGCTGATCCGGCGCAAGCGCTGAAAAGGGGACGGAGGGGATTAAGTCGTTTAAGGCCCAAACGACATCCGGGGCAAAGACGACTTAATCCCCTCCGTCCCCTTTTTGCTCCATCGGATCTCCACGCAACCTCCACACCGGGTCCATGCGTGATGCGGATACTGGCGGGCCAATCACTACAAGGATGTCCGGTATGCCGATAGCCGTGCGCGATGCCCGCCCCGAGGATGCCGCCGCCTGCATCGACCTGCGCGGGCGCACCCGCGAGAACGCCTTCAGTGCCACGCAGCTGGCAGAACTGGGCATTACCGGGGACAGTTGGGCGGCCGGCATCGCCCGGGGCGATTCGATCGGTCGCATCGCCTGGGAAGGCGAGCGCATGGCCGGCTACTGCTTCGCCGACCGCGACAGTGGCGAGATACTGGTGCTGGCCCTGTTGCCAGACTACGAAGGCCGCGGCCTCGGTCGCCAGCTGCTGCAGGAGGTGGTGAGCCTGACCCGCGATGCCGGCCACCAACGTCTGTTCCTGGCCTGTTCGGCCGATCCGCGTTCTCGCTCCCATGGCTTCTACCGCCGCCTGGGCTGGCGCCCGACCGGCGAAATTGATGAGGCCGGCGACGAGATTCTTGAGCTGGTCTGATTGAAGGCGTCGCCAGGCATGGCCTGGCGCTACTGGAGCTGAGGTCGCCAGGCATGGCCTGGCGCTACTACAGCTGCGATCGCCAGAGCGGGCCCGCCGCCCTGGTGACGGGACCGCGAAACATCGGATGCTGCGTTGCATCAAAAACGGACCGGATCCGGTTAGAATCGCGGATGGATGGCGCAAGGCGTTGTTTCTTCACGCCCTTTCCCTGCCCCACGCGCATCCTGACCCCCTCCCCTCCGCCAACGATCCCGCCCCCATGAAGAAATTTGGCAAGGTTCTGCTCGCCCTGCTCGTGCTGCTGTTGCTGGCCGCCGCACTGTTCCTGTACTGGCCGCTGACCAAGCGCTCGGTGCCCGCCGCCAGCAATGACAAGCCTGTCGACGTTGTGCTGGTCGGCGCCGGCATCATGAGCATCACCCTGGCCACCTACCTGCAGGAACTGCAGCCGGACTGGAACATCCAGGTCTATGAACGCCTCGACGGCGTGGCCGGTGAAAGCTCCGATGGCTGGAACAATGCCGGTACCGGCCACTCGGCCTTTGCCGAACTGAACTACACCCCGGAACTGCCCGATGGCAGCATCGAGACCAAGCGCGCGGTCGGCATCGCCGAATCGTTCGAGGTCTCGCGCCAGTTCTGGTCGCACCAGGTAAAGGAAGGCCGGCTGAGCCAGCCCAGCGACTTCATCAACCCGACGCCGCACATGAGCTTCGTCTGGGGTGATGACAACATCGCCTACCTGCACAAGCGCCAGCAGGCCCTGGTCAAGAACCCGCTGTTCTACGGCATGCAGTACTCCGAGGATCCCAAGCAGATCCAGCAGTGGGCCCCCCTGCTGATGGAAGGCCGTGATCCGAAGCAGAAAGTCGCCGCGACCTGGATGCCGCTCGGCACCGACGTCAACTTCGGTGTGATCACCCGCCAGCTGACCACCGGCCTGCAGCGCAGCCCGAACTTCAACCTGCACCTGAACCACGAAGTGAGCGCGCTGCGGCAGAACGCCGACAAGAGCTGGAACGTGACGGTGAAGGACCTGAAGGCCGGCACCGAGACCACTACCCACACCCGCTTCGTGTTCATCGGTGCCGGTGGCGCCGCGCTGAAGCTGCTGCAGATGTCCGGCATTCCGGAATCGAAGGACTACGCCGGCTTCCCGGTCGGTGGCCAGTTCCTCGCTTTCCAGGGCCAGGACGTGACCTCGCGCCATGGCGTGAAGGCCTACGGCATGGCTGAGACCGGCTCGCCGCCGATGTCGGTGCCGCACCTGGATGCGCGCAAGCTGGACGGCAAGCCGGTGGTCCTGTTCGGGCCGTTCGCGCTGTACAGCACCAAGTTCCTCAAGCACGGCTCGTGGTGGGACCTGTACTCGTCGGTGAACCACAACAACGTCGGCCCGATGCTGGAAGTGGGCAAGGACAACCTGGACCTGGTGCAGTACCTGATGGGCCAGGCACGCCTGAACGATGCCGACCGCCAGGCCGAGCTGGTCAAGTACTTCCCCAATGCCAAGCCGGGTGACTGGAAGCTGGTCACCGCCGGCCAGCGCGTGCAGATCATCAAGCGTGATCCGCTGAAGGGCCCGGTGCTGCAGTTCGGTACCGAGATCGTGACCGACAAGGACCACACCATCGCCGCCCTGCTCGGCGCGTCGCCGGGTGCCTCGACCTCGCCGCCGATCATGCTGGACCTGATGGCCAAGGCCTTCCCGGACCAGATGCAGGCCGGCTGGGAAACCCGCCTGCGCGAGATCGTGCCGTCGTACGGGCGCAAGCTCAACGACAACGCCGCGCTGGTCAACGAGATCCGTACGCTGACCAGCCAGACCCTGCGCCTGCCGTACCTGGAAGTACCGGTGGATGCGAACGCGGCGTCGCCCGCTCCGGCTGCGGTTCCGGCAGCGGTGCCGGCACCGGCCAAGGAGAAGCGCAACGCCAACGAGGAACTGCAGGCGCTGTAAGCCTGCGCGCTCCTTGCGATGCAGATGGACGGCCACCTTCGGGTGGCCGTTTGTTTTTGTGCGGGGGCGGGTCGGACCCCTCCCGCACGAGAGGGCTCTGACCTGCTCTCAGGAGGCCGCAACGGGGTCAGAGCCCATTGTCCAGGGCAATGGGATCCGACCCCACTCAACCACTCCTCAGCGCCGGAATGCCGATGCACAATGACGAGAATTGTAATGTTGTTAAGAATTATTTACATTTGCGTCCTGCGCAGTGACCGCGCCCCTCCCAGATGGACCTGATGTGCCCGAAGCCGCCGCCCCGGGTGCTGGACGACTGTTGCCGCCCTTCCCCGCTTACAAGCCTCGAGCCCACCATGTCCCTGCCCCTCCGTAATCGCCTGCCCCGCCGCGCGCTGCTGCCGGCTGCCCTGCTTTCGTCGTTGACCCTGCTGGCCGCGCCCAGCGCGTTCGCCGCCGCCGATGGCGCTGCCGACGCCAAAACCCTGGACCGTGTGAGCGTGCGCGCCGAGCAGTCGGCACCGCCAGCCAGCACCACGCGCCTGCCGATCACCCTGCAGGAAACCCCGCAGTCGGCCACCGCGATCAGCCTCAAGCGCCTGCAGGACGAATCACTGTTCAGCATCAACGATGTGATGCGCAACGTCACCGGCGTCAGCGTGTCCTTCTATGACACCCAGCGCCCGCTGTACTACGCGCGTGGCTTTGCCATCACCGACTTCCAGGTCGATGGCATTCCCACCTACAGCGGCTCCACCAACCAGGAATACGACACTGCCTTCTACGACCGCATCGAAGTGATCCGCGGCGCCAACGGCCTGCTCAGCGGCGCCGGTGTGCCCTCGGCCACGGTCAACCTGCTGCGCAAGCGTCCGGGCAAGGAGTTCGATGCATCGTTCTCGGTCAGTGCCGGCAGCTGGGACTACCGCCGCATGGAAGCCGACGTGACCGCACCGCTGACTGCCGACGGTCGCTTCCGCAGCCGCGTGGTCGCTGCCTATACCGATCGTGGGCTCTATTACGATCGCTACGACGAGAACAAGATGGCCGGCATGGCGGTGCTGGAAGGCGATGTCACCGACAGCACCACCGTCACCCTCGGCTACCAGAGCCAGGACAACAACCCGACCGGTTCAACCTGGGGCACCGTGCCGTTCTTCGACAACCAGGGCAATTTCGCGCACCTGCCGCGCTCGACCAACCTGTCGCCGAAGTGGAGCTACTGGAAGCGCGAGAGCAATACCGCCTTCGCCAACCTGGAACAGCGCTTCGGTGACAACTGGCTGCTGAAGATCAACACGGCCTACACCCGCGGCAACGTGCAGAACGTGCGCCTGTACGGCACCGGGGAGCCGGACCCGGTGACCGGCTCGGGCATCTTCCTGCGTGCGGCCGCCGGTGATTCCAAGGATACCCGCCGCAATGTTGATGCCTACTTGACCGGAAGCTTCAACCTGTTCGGCCGCGAGCACGACCTCACCGTGGGCGCGCAGTGGTCGGACCTGGAAGGCACGACGAATACCCTGGCACTGAACTTCCCGACTGACTGGGCAACGTGTGTCAGCGCCACGGGTGCACGCGAGCGCTGCTACTACATTCCCAACGTGTACAACTGGAACGGCGACATTTCCGAGGTGACCTACCGGCGTACCGGCGCACGCCGCGTGGCCAAGACCACGCAGAGCGGCGTCTACCTGGCGACCCGCCTGCGTCTGGCCGATCCGCTGTCGCTGATTGCCGGCGCGCGCCTGAGCCGCTGGGAAACCCTCAGTCGTTCGTACAACGCGGCAGGTGCCTACACCGCTACCAGTGGCGCATACAAGGTGAGCGATGAAATCACCCCGTACGTGGGCCTGGTCTACGACATCACCCCGAACGTGTCCGCCTACGCCAGCTACACCGAGATCTTCAATCCGCAGAACTTCAAGGACCGCAACGAGAACCTGCTGGCACCGGTGCAGGGTTCGAACCTGGAAGCGGGCATCAAGACACAGTGGCTGGAGGGCCGCCTGACCGCCAATGCCGCCGTGTTCGAGGCCAAGCAGGACAACTACGCGGTGCGCGACATGGGCGTGCCGGAAGGTTCGCTGAGCGATGGCACCTCCGCCTACGTCGGCGTCAACGGCACCAAGGCGCGTGGCTGGGAAATGGACGTCAACGGCGAGATCCTGCCGGGCTGGACGGTCAATGCCGGCTACACCCACGTCAAGGTGACCCGCGCGGCGACCGACCTGCTGTACGCCAATCCGCCCAAGGATCTGTTGCAGCTCAACACCCAGCTGCAGCTGCGCGGCGCGCTGGAACGCCTGAGCATTGGCGGTGGCGTGCAGTGGCAGAGCAAGGTGCAGGGTTACAACATCGAGTACCCGTTGGGGGGCACGGTGACGGTGAACCAGCCGGCCTACATGCTGGTGCAGTTCAACGCCAACTACCGCATCAGCGACAGCTGGACTGCAACGTTGAGCGTGCGCAACGCGCTGGACAAGACCTACTGGGCGAACCTGGACTACAACAACTACGGCGAACCGCGCTTCGTGTCGGCCAGCCTGCGCTGGAAGTTCTGAGCAACTGGAAACGGTCATGACCGGGCTCGGATCCCTTTCCGCAGGGAAGGGCTCCGACCCCAGGCACTGAGAAAGGGCCCGCCTTCTTGCGGGCCCTTCTTTTTGGTGGGTGCCGACCGTTGGTCGGCACGCCAGGCACCATCCACGCACAGCGTGGCTCTACTGAATGCGCAGGGCGGCCAGATTTGCTGCACTGCAGGTTGCGCCCGTCGCCGTAATTATGCCGTAATTATTTCAACGCCAATCGGAAGCCGGTCGATGAACCCGAGCTGGGACACGTTGGAACGCGACCGTCGGGCGCGCCTGGAGCGCGCCGCGCCCTGGGCGCGCGGCCACGAGGTCGCCGCCGCCGATGTCGGCGCGCTTCTGCACGCACTGCTGGAGCCAGGCGACAAAGTCTGCCTGGAAGGCAACAACCAGAAGCAGGCCGACTTCCTCGCCCAGGCCCTGGCCGATCTGGACCCGGCCCGGGTCCACGACCTGCACATGGTGCAGTCGGTGCTGTCCCTGCCCTCGCACCTGGATGTGTTCGAGCGTGGCATCGCCTCGAAGCTGGATTTCTCGTTCTCCGGACCGCAATCGGTGCGGCTGGCCAATCTGGTGGCCGAAGGGCGCATCCAGATCGGTGCCATCCACACCTACCTGGAACTGTTCGGCCGCTACTTCATCGACCTGACCCCGCGCGTCGCACTGGTTGCCGCGCAGGCCGCCGACCGAAACGGCAACCTCTATACCGGCCCCAACACCGAAGACACCCCGGTGATCGTCGAGGCCACCGCCTTCGGTGGCGGCATCGTCATCGCCCAGGTCAACGAAATCGTCGACACCCTCCCCCGTGTCGACATTCCCGCTGATTGGGTCAACTTCGTGGTACAGGCGCCGAAGCCGAACCATATCGAACCCCTGTTCACCCGCGACCCGGCGCAGATCTCCGAGATCCAGGTGTTGATGGCGATGATGGCCATCAAAGGCATCTACGCCGAGTACGGCGTGAATCGCCTCAACCATGGCATCGGCTTCGACACGGCGGCCATCGAACTGCTTCTGCCGACCTATGCCGAGTCGCTGGGGCTGAAGGGAAAGATCTGCCAGCACTGGGCATTGAACCCGCACCCGGCACTGATTCCGGCGATCGAATCGGGCTTCGTAAAGTCGGTGCATTCATTCGGTTCGGAACTGGGCATGGAGAAGTACATCGCCGCGCGAGGCGACGTGTTCTTCACCGGCGCCGATGGCTCGATGCGCTCCAACCGCGCGTTCTCGCAGACCGCCGGCCTGTATGCCTGCGACATGTTCATCGGTTCCACATTGCAGATCGACCTGCAGGGCAACAGCTCCACCGCCACCCGCGACCGCATCGCCGGCTTCGGTGGCGCACCGAACATGGGCTCCGATGCACGCGGCCGGCGCCATGCCAGCGAGGCCTGGATCAAGGCCGGTCAGCAGGCCGCGCGCCCGGGTGAGATGCCGCGCGGACGCAAGCTGGTGGTGCAGATGGTGGAGACCTTCCGCGAGCACATGGCGCCGGCCTTCGTCGATCGCCTTGATGCCTGGGAGCTGGCCGAGCGCGCGGCCATGCCACTGCCGCCGGTGATGATCTATGGCGACGACGTCAGCCATGTGCTGACCGAGGAAGGCATTGCCAACCTGCTGCTGTGCCGCACCCCGGAGGAACGCGAGCAGGCGATCCGCGGCGTTTCCGGCTACACCGCAGTGGGCATGGGTCGCGACCGCGCGATGGTGGAAAACCTGCGCGACCGCGGCGTGATCCGCCGCCCCGATGACCTCGGCATCTCCGTTCGCGATGCCAGCCGTGACCTGCTGGCCGCGCGTTCGGTGAAGGACCTGGTGCGCTGGTCCGGCGGCCTGTACGACCCGCCCAAGCGCTTCCGCAACTGGTAAGGGACTGAGCATGGAAACCCTCGACTATCGATTCGAAGGACACACCGCAGTGCAGTTCCCGCGCGATGCGGTGCTGGTCGGCGTACTGGCCTCGGGCAACCTGGAAATCCTGCTGGAGCCGGCCGCATTGGACGGTACGATGACGGTGCGTGTCATCACCGCCGCGCAGGGCTTCGGCGGCGTGTGGCAAGCGGTGATCAACGACTTCGCACAGCGTCATCCCCTGCGCGATATACGCATCTCGATCAATGATGCCGGCGCCACCCCGGCGGTGGTCAGCCTGCGCCTGGACCAAGCGGTGGAAACCCTGCGTGCTGGAGGCCAGCCATGAGCCTTGCCCCGCGCCACAGCTATTACGAAGCCGATGCGCGCGCGCGTCTGGCCGGACTGCTCGATGCGGGCTCCTTCCACGAATTCCTCGGTCCGGCCCGACGCGTCATCAGCCCCCACCTGGCACAGTTGGACCAACCCGCCGCCTTCGACGATGGCATCGTTGTTGGCGAGGCAACAGTGCGCGGCAAACGCGTGCTGGTGGCGGCGCAGCAGGGCGAATTCATGGGCGGCGGCGTAGGCGAGGTGCACGGCGCCAAGCTGACCGGCCTGCTGCGTCGCGCCGCGCAGACCCGGCCCGATGGCGTGCTGCTGCTGCTCGATACCGGCGGCGTGCGCCTGCATGAGGCCAATGCCGGGCTGATCGCCATTTCCGAGATCATGCGTGCCACGTTGGCTGCGCGCGCGGCAGGCGTGCCGGTGCTGGCATTGATCGGCAGTGGCAACGGTGCCTTCGGCGGCATGGGCATCGTCGCCCGCTGCTGCAGTACGGTCATCATGTCCGAAGAGGGCCGGCTGTCGCTGTCCGGCCCGGAGGTGATCGAAACCGTACGCGGCGTAGAAGAGTTCGACTCGCGCGACCGCGCGCTGGTGTGGCGGGTGACCGGTGGCAAGCACCGCTACCTGATCGACCAGGCCCAGGTGCTGGTACCCGATGCGATCAGCGCGTTCGCCCAGGCTGCGTTCGAGGCGCTGCAGGCAGACATCCAAAGCGCCGATCCTGATGCCGCGCTCGCGGCCCTGCAGGCACGCCACGCGGCGCTGAAGGCGCGCGTGGATGCCTGGGGTGACTGCACCGATGGCCTGCAGATCTGGGCGCGCCAGGGCATTGCCGACCCGGAGCGCTTGCCGCTGCTGGAAACCGATGCCTTCCTTGCCGCCACCGCGCACCGGAGCCTGCCATGACTGCGCCCCTGCACACCCTGCTGGACGCGTTGTTCCCGCAGGGGCACACCATCGCCGTGGAGGATTCGGTGCTGACCGGTACGGCCACCACCGCTGACGGCGTAGTGACCGTTATCGGCACCACCGACAAGATCGAAGTAGGTGTGGACCATGCGTGGGCCTTGGCAGATACGGTGCTGGCCAGCACCACCGCCTACCCGCAACGCGCGATCGTGATGCTGGTCGATACCGCGGGCCAGCGCCTGGCCCGCCGCGATGAACTGCTGGGCATCAACGGCTACTTCGCGCACCTGGCGCAGACGCTGGATCTTGCCCGCCGTCGCGGCGCGCGCCTGATCACCCTGGTCTACGGCGAATCGGTCAGTGGCGGCTTCCTCTCGTTCGGGCTGATGGCCGACCACATCCATGCCCTGCCCGATGCACAGGTGCGGGTGATGGACCTGCGCGCGATGGCACGGGTGACCAAGCAGCCGCTGGAAAAACTGCAGGCGTTGAGCCAGACCTCGCCGGTATTTGCACCGGGCGTGGAGAACTATGTGGCGATGGGTGCAGTGGAGTCGCTGTGGGACGGCGACCTTGCGCAGCATCTGCTGCAGGCGCTGCGCGCACCTGCCGACTGCGACCGGCGTGCCATTCTGGGTGCCGAACGCGGTGGACGCCTGCTGGCCGCGCAGGTCGTGGAAGCGGTGAGCCACGGCAATGCCTGAGCATCCCGCCCGCCACATGCTGGTCTGGCTGTCGGCCCACGCCGATTGGCGCGCCGACGTGGCTACGCAGGAGCCGCGCCTTGCCGCGTGGTTCGCGCAGGGCCTGCCGGCGATGGTGGCGCGGCGCGCGGCCGATGACCCCGATCCGCGCCTGCGGTTGGGCGTGCCGCTGCCACCGGCCGACGGCAAGCAGCGATTGGCCCTGCGCGTTGCCCTGCAGGATGTTGAGCGTGTGCAGGAACCGCCGACCTTAGCAGAGCTGCTTTCGGTGACTGATCCCATCATTGCCCCCGGCTGGCATGCGCCGCTGCAGGCACTTGCGGCCATCGCACCAGCGCGCGTTTTTGGTGCATTCGCCTGGCAGCATCTGACCGGCCTTGCCTATGTGCATGACCACTCCGACATCGATCTGCTGTGGCAGGTTGCCGATGCCGCGCAGGTTGATGCGCTGATTGCGCAACTGCGCCACTGGGAGAGCCAGCATCCCCATCGGGTGGACGGCGAACTGTGCCTGCCCGATGGCGGTGCGGTGAACTGGCGCGAATACGCCGGCCCCACCCGCGAAGTGCTGGTGAAGCGCCTTGAAGGCGCCGCGCTGGAACCTCGTATATCGCTGTTCACTGCGGCAAGAGCGGCGGCATGAACGCCGTCGTGCGCCTATCGACGCCCACAACCGCGCAGGTCGACAGCGCGCGTCTGGGCCGCTTGGCGGTCGCCAGCCTGCACACCGAACTGGCCTGTGCGCCCAAGCCCGGCCTGGTCACACCGTTCGACAGCGGCAGCCATGACGATATGGATGCAGGCACGTTCCTGCGCAGCCTATTTGCGCTGCGCCACTATTTCACTGCGGTGGCGCGGGAGGGCGCGGCAGGCGCACCGTTCGCGGTGCTGCGCGCACACGGCATCGCCGCCGAAGCAGCGATGCTGCGCGCCACCGGCGGCATCAACACCCATCGCGGCGCGATCTTCAGCCTTGGCCTGCTGGTGGCTGCCTCGGCAGCGTGCCGACGTAAGCAGGGCCACGCCCCGTCCGGTGCCCAGGTATGCCTGGCAGTACGGCAGTGGAACGATGCACTGGCAGCAGCACCATTGAATGCAGACAGCCCCGGCCAGCGCGCGCGAACGTTGCATGGCGTGGCCGGTGTGCGCGAGCAGGCCGCTGCCGGCTACCCCATCCTGCGCGAACTGGCATTGCCCACCCTGCGCCACGCGCTGGGCAGTGGCCTGCCTGCCCATGCCGCGCTGTGCCACACGTTGATGCAGCTCATCGCGCAGGTGGATGACCTCAACCTGCTGCACCGTGGCGGCGCCGATGGCCTGCGCTGGGCGCAGCAGCAGGCCGCCGCCTTCCTTTCCTGCGGCGGCGCATTCGCACCGGATTGGCACACGCGTCTGCACGGCATCGGCGATGCCTTCGCCGCACGCCGGCTCAGCCCGGGCGGCAGTGCAGACCTGCTGGCCTGCGCATGGTTTCTGCTGCAGCAGGAGGGCGCATGAGCCTGGCCCTGCTCTGCCCCGGACAAGGTGCACAGCATCCGGCGATGTTCGACCGCGTGCGCGATGTTGCCGCCGCGCGCCCCGTGCTGGAGGCGGCCAGCGCCGTGCTGGGCCACGACGTGATCGCTGCCGCAGCACGCGACAACCGCTTTGACAATGCGCAGGCCCAGCCGCTGCTGTGTGCGGCAATCCTGGCGCACTGGCAGGGCCTGCGTGACGCCCTGCCCGCTCCGCTGCTGGTGGCCGGTTACAGCATCGGCGAGCTGGCCGCGCATTCGATCGCTGGCAGTTTTGATGCAGGCACCTGCCTAGCCCTGGCAGTACAGCGTGCACGGCTGATGGACGCTGCAAGCCCGGCCGATGCGGGCATGCAGGCGGTGCTGGGGCTGGATCGCCGTGCGCTGCAGCCGTTGTGCGATGCCCGGGGTGCGCACGTGGCCATCGCCAACGGCCACGACCATTTCATCGTGGGCGGCAGGCTGCCCGCGCTGCATGCGCTGGCTACCGCAGCGCTTGCGCAGGGCGCCGAAGTAAAGCCCCTGCCGGTGCATGTGCCGGCGCACACGCCGCTGTTGTCGGCGGCCGTTGCATCGTTTGCCGATGCGCTGCGGGCGGCCGCGCTGCAACCGCCCCGCCTGCCGCTGCTGGCCGGCATCGACGCCCGCCCGGTACGCGATACCGCTGCTGTGGTGCACACCCTGTCGGCGCAGCTGGCACAGACCATCGAATGGACGCAGGTGATGCGCCAGGCCTTCGAGCGCGGCGCGCGGGTGTTCCTGCAGCTGGGCCCGGGCAACGCGCTGGCGCGCATGGTCGCGCCGGCCTATCCGTGCTGCGAAGTACGCGCGGTGGAGGAATTCCAGAGCCTTGAAGGCGCGGCGGCCTGGGTCCGCAGCGCGCTGGAGCGGCTGCAGTAACGGGTTCGAG
The DNA here is from genome assembly GCF_004684085.1 of Stenotrophomonas maltophilia. Lineage (GTDB taxonomy): Bacteria > Pseudomonadota > Gammaproteobacteria > Xanthomonadales > Xanthomonadaceae > Stenotrophomonas > Stenotrophomonas maltophilia_AS. Next base: position 216,644 of record NZ_SRHZ01000024.1, on the reverse strand, counting down.
CAGTACGTATCACGCAACACGCAGTACGTCGCCTTACCCCGGGATGGCGGGTCTCCATCCGCGCTGTACGTGAGTCACGTGTCTGGGAGGGCGCATGAGTCCACAAATCGCAACGATCATCGGTCTGGTGATCATGTTCGTCGTCGCCACTGCGATGCCGATCAACATGGGCGCAGTCGCCTTCGCGCTGGCCTTCATCGTCGGCGGCCTGTGGGTCGACATGGGCGGCAAGGAGGTCCTGGCCGGCTTTCCCGGTGATCTGTTCCTGACCCTGGTCGGCATCACCTATCTGTTCGCCATCGCGCAGAAGAACGGCACCATCGACCTGCTGGTGCACTGGGCGGTGAAAGCGGTGCGCGGGCATATCGTGGCCATCCCGTGGGTGATGTTCGTGATCACCGCGGTCCTCACCGCTTTCGGCGCCCTGGGGCCCGCTGCGGTGGCCATCATCGGCCCGGTCGCGCTGCGCTTTGCCAAGCAGTACAACATCAACCCGCTGATGATGGGGCTGCTGGTCATCCACGGCGCGCAGGCCGGTGGCTTCTCGCCGATCAGCGTGTACGGCAGCATCACCAATGGCGTGGTGCAGAAAGCCGGGCTGGAAGTGACCGAGATGGCAGTGTTCCTGACCAGCCTGGGCTTCAACTTCATGATGGCGACGATCTGCTTCTTCGCCTTCGGTGGCATCGCACTGCTGCGCCGTGGCTCGATTACCGCAGCCGGTGCGCTGGGCAATGCAGAGCTGGCAATGGCCGGTGGCCCGCAGGCGTCGTCGCGGCAGTTCGCCATTGAAGGCCATGGCGCGCTGGTCTCGGCGGGCGGAGGCACGCTCTCCAACGATCCGGTTGCGCTGGACGCCGTGGGCCTGACCCGCGAGCGCCTGTTCACCCTGATCGGCCTGCTCGGCCTGGGCGTGGCCGCGCTGATCTACAACCTCAATGTCGGTCTGGTCTCGATCACCGTGGCTGTCGCGCTGGCACTGCTGTCGCCACAAAGCCAGAAGGGCGCGGTCGATGGCATCAGCTGGTCCACCGTGCTGCTGATCTGCGGCGTGGTGACCTACATCGGCGTGCTGGAACATGCCGGCGCTGTGGACTTCATCGGCCACGGCGTCTCCAGCATCGGCATTCCGCTGCTGGGTGCGCTGCTGGTCTGCTATGTCGGTGGCATCGTCTCGGCGTTCGCTTCGTCGGCCGCCGTACTGGGCGCCACGATTCCACTGGCGGTGCCGTTCCTGATGCAGGGCCACCTCAGCGCGGCCGGTGTGATCTGCGCGCTGGCGGTGTCGTCCACCATCGTCGATGTCAGCCCGTTCTCCACCAACGGCGCGCTGGTGGTGGCCTCGGCCGCGAAGGAAGAGCGCGAGACGCTGTTCCGTCGTTTCCTGGTCTACAGCGGCCTGGTGGTAGCGCTTGGGCCGCTGCTGGCCTGGCTGGTGTTCGTGGTGCCGGGCTGGATGTAGCCACCCAACGGTAGTGCCGGCCAGCGGTCGGCACTACCTGGCGGTACACTTCCTCCATGGCCATTGCCCCTGTCCCGCGGTCACCCAAGAAGCGCGCGCCTCTGTATGAAGAGGTGGCCGAGCACGTGCGCGAGCGCATCTACGACTACCGGCTGCCGCCGGGCGAGTGGATCGACGAGCCCGCGCTGTGCGAAGAACTGGGCATCAGCCGCACGCCGCTGCGCGAGGCGTTGAAGCTGCTGGCCGCTGAAGGCCTGGTGCAGATCGATGCCGGCCGTGGCAGCCGGGTCACCCGGTTGACGCTGGAAGATCTCAACCAGCTGTTCCCGGTGATGGCGATGCTGGAAGGCCGCTGCGCACACGAGGCGGTCAGGCACATCGACGATGCCGGCGTGCAGCAGCTGGAAGAGCTGCATGCAGCAATGGAGACGGCAGCGGCCGAAGGCAACATCGCCGAGTACTACCGCAACAACTACCTCATTCACGAAACCGTGCAGCATTACGCCGGCAATCCGTGGCTGATCCGCATCACCCACGATCTGCATCGCATCCTGAAGATGCATCGCGGCCGCCAGCTGCTGACACCGGGGCGCACCGCGCAATCACTGGCTGAACACCGCGAGCTGATGGAGTGCTTCCGCCGCCGCGACGCGCAGGCTGCCGAACGCACCATGGAACGCCATCTGCTCAGCCAGGGCCAGGCACTGGCCGCCTATGTGGCGGCGGGCGGGTTGTTGAACGTGCCGGCGCCATTGCCCACCGAAGGCGGCGGCTGAGCGGATGAGGTTGCCGGCCAGCGGCCGGCACTACCCAGCCGAGGTCACGCCCTGGTAGTGCCGGCCGCTGGCCGGCATCCTGGAACATCTCGTCAATCGCCACCACCGCAGCTGCCACCGTCACTGCTGCCACCGTCGCTTCCGCAGTCGGAGCCGCTGTAGCTGTGATGGCTATGGTTGTCACTGGAATGGCCAACGGAGGTGTCATGGCTTCCGCCGCCATCACCTCGGCTTCCCGAGCCATCGGCCGTAGCCACCGCCATGCACAGGATCGCGCCGACCAGCGGCAGCAGCCAGACCAGCAACAACTGCACCGTCCGGCCGCCCGCCGACACCTCTTCGCGCCCCAGAACCACGAAGGTGGCGACGAGGTTCAAGCCCAATACCAGGGCGACCAGGACCAGGGTTACCACCAGCATGGCGCAGCTCCTTGAGCAGGGGGGGGCACACCCACCGCGACTGATACATTGGTTGCAGCGCGGCTTTTTCATCGAATTTCCGTTCGAATAAATATTCTGCGGGGCTATCGATAAATGTTGACCAGGCATTTTAGTCAGACCTGCAGGAATTCTACAAACCATCTTGCGCGAGCCGGACATCCTCCGGTTCGCTTAGCAATTCAAGATGTCTTATATAGCAGCTGGCCGCTTCTGACCTGCTCCTTCTACACCTTTCTATCTCCAGCTACTTCGGCCCATCACGCAGACTTCTGACAATCCCATTCCAGTAACGCACAGCCTCAAAATGCTGCTCTCTCGTCAACCAGGCTTTGTTCTCAGGGCTGACCGGATCACCACCAACGATAACGGGTCTAAGCTCGAACAGCTCCATGCCTTTAGGGCGTGCGTGCTTATCCAGGCCAATCATTCTCGCTCTGCCAATTGCGCAAACAAATCTGGAAGGTCGGCCGCTACCAAGATGGCGTATTGACGATCCATGCCTATAAAAGGAATCATTACTACCGGCATAGCGACATCCCACATGTCGAATCCATACGCTTCTCCTCCCCCGCTGGAGCCGAACAAAAATACACCGGGCGCATCCGTCTCGACTTCATATTCACGATTGAAATCAACCAGCTCTTCTGCCTTCCAAAAAATGATGTAGTTATCGCCAATGAATCCTTCGCCGCCGTCGTGAGTCTTAAGGAATTCAAGGTAGCTCTTAGGGAGTGCCGTTCTCAAGCCTTCTGGCAGGCTATCAATGGCCGAAAGTTGAGCTGGACCATTGAGCTGTCCTTCTGTTAGTTGATATTTCATCGCTATTTTCCTGAAACTCTCTGCAATTGTTTCCACCAAGGAGTCACCTCCTGCCATTGAGCCAGGTGCGCTCTTCAAATACGGAACTGCTGCCGTTCTCTGCATAGAAGGTGTCGGCAATGCAAAGTGGCACTGGCTCGTCATCGATGAAGATAGTTCGGAGTCTGGCAGGACAGCTCTCAAACGGTTCGAGTCGATAGCCTACCTTGAAGGCGATGATATGCCCCCACCGGCGCCCCGGTTCGCCCTGCCTGTCATGAAGATGGGACAATGTAGGGCGCGCCGGCCAGCCCCTTGGCCGCCGGCCCCCCTGCATCACACGGAAGAAGAAGAACAACAACATGTTGAAAGTCATTTTTGATACCGATCCGGGCGTCGACGACGCGCTGGCCCTGCTGTACCTGCACAAGCACCCGCAGATCGATCTGATCGGCGTCACCACCACCTTCGGCAACGCCTCGGTCGAGTCGACCACGCACAACGCGCTGTATCTGAAGCAGGCCTGGGGCCTGACCGCCCCGATCGCGCGCGGTGCCGGTGGCCCGCTGCAGCCGGAAGCCACCCCGGAAGCTTGGCCGGTGCACATCCACGGCCACAATGGCCTGGGCAACCACCCGGTGCCGGCCAACCTGGACGTGGCCGCTGATGCGCGTCCGGCCGCGCAGCTGATCATCGACCTGGTCCGCGCCCATCCGGGCGAAGTGACCCTGGTCGCGGTCGGCCGCATGACCAATCTGGCCCTGGCCCTGCAGCAGGCACCGGACATCGCCGGCCTGGTGCGCGGCGTGGTGCTGATGGGCGGCGCCTTCCACGTCAACGGCAACATCACCCCGGCCGCCGAGGCCAACATCTGGGGTGACGCCGAAGCGGCCGACATCGTGTTCACCGCGCAGTGGCCGGTCACCGCGATCGGCCTGGACGTGACCACCCGCGTGGAAATGAACCGTGATGGCCTGGACAAGCTTGCTGCGATCGGTGGTGCCGATGCCGAGCTGGTGCGTGCGCTGTCGCAGGATTACGTGGACTTCTACCTGCAGGCCGGCCACAAGGGCATGGTCGTGCACGACTGCTGCGCCTGCATCGCCCTGACCCGCCCGGAGCTGTTCCAGTTCGAGCGCGCCAGCGTGCGCGTGGCCACCGACGGCGTCGCCCGCGGCATGACCATTCCGAAGCCGGAAGGCATGGGCTTCGGCCCCAGCGTGTGGGATGGCCACGTACTGCAGTCGATTGCCATTGGCGTCGATGCGGCCGCGGTACTGGCCGACATCGAGCAGACCCTGAAGGTCTGACCGGCTAGCGCTTGGCCCTGCCCGGGACCGTCTCGGGCAGGGTCCACAACACCGGCAGCACCAGTACCGCCACCAGCGCGATCATCGCGCCCGGCGCCGCCGCCCAGCCGCTGCGTTCCACCCACCATTGCGCCAGCCAGGGTGTTGCACCGCCAAAGAATGCAGTGGCCATGGTCACACCCAGTGCCAATCCGCTTACGCGGCCTTCGCCAGGAAACTGCTCGGCGGTGGCCGGCGCCGCTACCGCGCTCACTCCACCGGCTACGCACGCCAGCAGCACCGCGGCCAGTGCAATGCCCACCGCCGTCGCCTGCGCCATCCACGCAAACAGGGACAGCGGCAGCAGTGCTGCCAGCACGGTCAGACCCAGCAGCATCGGTCGTCGCCCAAAGCGGTCGGACAACGCCCCACACAGCGGCGTGATCGCGATCACCGCCACCGCTGCAATCGTCGACAACCACAGTGCGTCCCCCTCATCGTGGCCCCGTGCATGCAGGAATGCGGGTACATAGGTGATGCCCACGTAGTAGGTGATCGAGCCCAGCGCCGAGATCGCGAACGTGCGCGCCACCGCCAGCGGATGGTTGCGCAGGACATGGCGAAGCGGCGTGGCCGGAATGCTGCCCTCGCGTCGCTGACGCTCGAACTCCGGCGACTCGTGCATGCCCGAGCGTGCAACCAGGATCACCAGTGCGAGCGCGGCACCGAAGAAGAACGGAATACGCCAGCCCCAACTGTCCAGCTGCGCGGTGGGCAGCAGCGCAACCGTCAGCGCGGAGATCGCCACCGCCAGCAGCGCGCCCACCTCACTGGCCGCCGAGGCCAGTGAGGTCACCAGGCCACGCCGCCGTGCTGGCGCGCTTTCCAGCAGGTACGCCACCACGCCGGTGTATTCACCGCCCACCGAGAACGCCATCACGCAGCGCAGTATCAGCAGCAGCACGCCCGCCGTAGTGCCTGCGCTGGCCGCTGTGGGCAGCAGTGCGGTGGCCAGCATCGCCGCTGCCATCAACGCCATCGAGGCCAGCAGCATCCAGCGTCGGCCCAGGCGATCGCCCAGGTGACCAAAGCACAGTGCGCCCAGTGGACGCATCAGATAGGACACCGCAAACCCGGCAAGGGTGACCAGCATCGCCTCTTTGCCGCCGCCGAAGAACACCCGCGACAGCACTGTGGCGAAGTACAGGTACAGGGTGAAGTCGTACCACTCCACTACGGTGGAAAGGCCGGCCACCCACATCGAGCGCTGCCGCGCCGCGGTCATTGCGTGCTTTCCTTCATCGCCGCAGGGTGTCATGCCGCCAGTGACGATGCAGTAGATCCACGCCATGCGTGGATGCCCCGGAGGGGAAGCAGTAGATCCACGCCATGCGCGGATGCCCCCCTGGGCAAACGGGGTCAGAGCCCTTTGCCGTTGGCAAAGGGATCCGACCCCACTCTGTCACGGCGCGCGGCGCAGCGTGATCAACGTGATCTCCGACGGCACACCGATACGCGCCGGGAAGCCGGCCCAGAGGCCAGCCCCGTTGCTTACATACAGCGTCATCCCATCCACGTCGTAGCGGCCGGACACAAAACCGCCATTGGCTCGCTTCACCAGCTGGTCCATGCCGATGATCTGCCCGCCGTGGGTATGCCCGGACAACTGCAGCTTCACCCCACGCGCGGCTGCGTCGCGCGCATTGCGCGGGCGATGAACCAGCAGGATCACCGGCGCAGCGGCATCGGCGCCCTTCAGTGCCGCCTCCAGATCCGGCAGCGGCAGGCCGTAGCGCGCCGCCACCGGGTCGGTGACACCAGCGATGGTCAGCGCCGCATCGCCGCGCCGCACCTGCATGTGGCTGTTCTCCAGCACCTGCATGTGCAGCGCGCGGAACGCCTGCATCCACGCCTGGTACTGCGCGTAGTACTCGTGGTTGCCGGTGATGGCGACGACACCGTCCGGCGCCCGCAGGTCAGCCAACGGGCGCGCGTCCTCGCGACGCGCCTCGACGCTGCCGTCGATCAGATCGCCGGTGATCACGATCAGGTCCGGCGTCAATGCGTTGCTCTCGTCCACCACCTTGCGCACCCAGTCGCCGGTCAGCAGGCGGCTGGCATGGATGTCGGTCAGCTGCAGCACGCGATAGCCGTCGAACGCAGCGGGCAGCCCGGCGATGCTCACCTCGATCTGCCGGGGCTTGGGTACCGCCATGCCCTGGCTGACGCCATAGCCACTGACCAACAGGGCGAGCATGCCGGCCGCCGGTCGCAGAGTCCGCGTGCGCAATGCGGCTACCGCGCGTGGCCAGCGCAGCAGGCGGGAAGCGAGCAGGCCCACGTCCAGCGCCAGCATCAGCAACGCCAACAGCAATACCGCCGTGGAGCCGGTGGCCAGCGTGGCGATGGCCAGCTTCGGTATCTCCGGCGAGGCCATCGTGCCCCAGAACATGGCGACGATGCGCAGCTGCACGGCCACGCCCACCAGCAGCAGCGACAGCACGACCTTCATCCAGATGGGCATGCGCAGTGGCCAGAACAGGCGCCAGGCCACATACAGGCCCATCAACAAACCGATCGTACTCAGCACTGCGACCATCCGGGAAAGAAAGCGGGCCCGCCATGGTGACGGTTGCGGGAGGTGTTGTGTAGAGCCGAGCATGGGCTCGGCTCTACAACGAGGCGTTGGTCAAGCCGTTCCGTCGATGCGTTCCACGCGCAGGCGGGCGATACGACGCTTCTCCATCGCCAGTACGGTGATGCGTACATCCGCAATTTCCACCGCATCACCAATGTCCGGCAGGCGCCCCAGACGCTCCAGCACCAGCCCGGAGATGGTCATGTAGTCGGCACTGCGCGGCAGCGATACACCGGCCAGGCGCTGCAGATCGTCCAGGGTCAGCGCGCCATCGGCCTCCCAGCAATCTTCGCCCTGCGCGACCACGCCATAGCGTTCGTCCTGGGTGTCGACCAGGTCACCGGCAATGGCCGCCAGCAGGTCGTTGGCGGTCACCAGGCCTTCCACGCTGCCGTACTCGTCCACCGCCACCGCCAGCGGCACCGGATGCTGGCGGATCAGTTCCAGCGCCTGCAATGCGCTGGCACTGGACAGCACGTACTGCGGCTCGCGCAGATTGCCTTCCAGCTGCAGCGGCTTGCCCTGCAGTAGATCGGCCAGCAGGTCGCGGCTCTGCACCACGCCACGCAGGCTGTCCAGATCACCGTCGCCCACCAGCAGGCGGGTATGCGGCGACGCCACCAGGCGGGCCACCACATCCTCCTGCCCACGCGCCAGGTCGATCCACTGCACATCGGCACGCACGGTCATCACGCTCGACACCGGTCGATCCGCCAGGCCCAGCACGCTGCGGATCATCTCGTGCTCGGCCGGCTGCAGGCGTTCTTCAGCGTCTACGTGTTCGTCGGCGTTTTCGTCATCATGGCCGTTGGCCGGGCGCGCGCCGAGCATCCGCAGCACCGCGTCAGCGGTGCGCTGGCGGAACGGCTGGCGACGCTCGTTGCGCTCGCGATTGAAGCGCACCCACTGGTTGAACGCCTCGACCAGGATCGAGAAGGCAATGGCCGCGTACAGGTAGCCCTTCGGAATCTTGTAGCCCAGGCCCTCGGCCACCAGGCTGAAACCGATCATCAGCAGGAAGCCCAGGCACAGCACCACCACCGTGGGATGCTTGTTGACGAAGCGGGTCAACGGCTTGCTGGCCACCAGCATCAGCGCCATCGCAATGGTCACTGCGGCGTACATCACGCCGAGGTTGTCGACCATGCCGACCGCGGTGATCACCGAGTCCAGCGAGAACACCGCATCAAGCACCACGATCTGTGCCACCACCATCGCGAAGCTGGCGTAGACCTTCTTGCCATCCTCGTGATGCTCGCGGCCTTCCAGACGCTCGTGCAGCTCCATCGTGCCCTTGAACAGCAGGAACAGGCCACCGCCCAGCAGGATCAGGTCACGCCCGGAGAAGCTGTGGTCGAACAAGGTGACCAAGGGTTCGGTCAGTTTCATGATCCAGGCCAGCGCGGCCAGCAGCACCAGCCGCATCAGCAGGGCCAGTGCCAGGCCGATCACCCGCGCGCGGTCACGCTGGTGCGGCGGCAGTTTGTCGGCAAGGATCGCGATGAACACCAGGTTGTCGATGCCGAGAACGATCTCCAGCACGACCAGGGTTGCAAGGCCCATCCATATCGAGGGGTCAGCCAACCATTCCATTTCAGGTCCGTTTCGTCAGTAGGTAAGGGAAAAGGGAAACCACTCAGTCAGCGTCCTGCGCCTGCATCGGGTCATGCCCGAGCAGGTCGCCGGGCGTGCACTGCAGCTCACGGCAGATCGCATCCAGCGTGGAAAAGCGGATGGCGCGCGCCTTGCCGGTCTTCAGGATGGACAGGTTGGCCAGGGTGATGTCGATGCGCCCGGCCAGCTCGGACAGGGTCATGCCCCGCTCCTGCAGCATGCGGTCCAGGGTAATGACGATCGCCATCAGTGCAGGCTCATCAGATCAGACCATCCAGGTCATCGCGCATCGCCGCACCCACCGCGAACACGCGTGCCAGCACGAACAGCATCAGCACCGCGACCAGGCCAGTGATCGACATGCCGCCGCCGACCTCCATCCAGGTGAAGTCCGGCCCCATCCACGCCGCGTAGGCGCCGATCAGGATGGACAGCAGTTCCATCGCCAGCATCAACCACGCCATGCGCTGCAGGCGCTGCGCATTGGCGTGGGTGAACGGGCGCTCGCGCGCCGCCGATTGCAGCAACCGCAGCAGGTGGCGCAGGAACACCAGGCACAGCACCAGCAGCGCGACAATCGCCCCCAGGCCCATGCAGAAATGCAGGAACAGGTCGTTGCCATGCGCGGCCGCGGCATTGGCGTCGTGGACGCTGTCGAGCAGCCAACGGCGGTCGTGGGCGACCAGCGGTACCGCCAGCAGTGCGGCCAGAATGCCCAGCCAGCACATCGCCCGCACGGCCTGTACGGCGGCCTGGGCCAGGGTGAACAAGCCTCGCGCGGGTCTGGCGCGGGCGGGACGAGCGGTCAAGCGGCCTCCGGCATTGGGGTGGCCTCGCCGCCCCGGGGTGGATTTATCGATAAACGATATACCACATGCCGTGTGAAAGGCTGAATCGCGAGCGTGGCCCCAGTCAGGACCCAGGCGCGCCCTGCTCCAGCATCGCCTCGCCCGGGGTTGCCGATGCCATCGCCTGCACCCCTGCTTCGGCGGCCTGCCGCGTGACCAGACGGAAACGCACCTGCAGCTTGCCCTGCCCCGGCATGGCCCAGCCGTACTGGATGGCCACCTGATCGGCCGACAGTGGCCCGCGCCCTGGCAGCGACCGCACCTGCAACGGCTTCGGTGCAGCCTGCACCAACCGTGCGAATCCCTTCTGCACCAATGCCGCGTCTGCTTTCTCCGCATACACCGTGCAGGTGCCATCGTCGGCCCAGCTCACTGCATAGCGGCCACTGGCCAACGGCACCATCCAGGCCACACCCGGCTGCCCCTGCAACAGCGTGGCCGCTTCGGCAGGCTGCAACGGCGACAGTCCATTGGATTCCATCAACGACTGCAGCCGCGCCGGGACACCGATGTGCTGCATGCAGGCGGTATCGAACAGTTCGCTGAAGGGGTCCTGTGCAGTGACGTTGGCCTTGGGCCCGCGCGCAGGCTGTGCCACTGCCAGGGTAGGCAGCAGGGCCAGGGCCAGCCAGAACGCAGGGCGCATCGGAACTCCAGGGACGGGAAGCAGCAGGGAGGATGGCAAAGGGCATGCAGGCCATGCAACTGGCCGATGCTTGACAGCCGGCGGCGGCGGGAGGACCATCAATTAACGAATTAGTTAATTAGCTCGCCATGGACCGTATCTTCGAAGCCCTCGCCTCCACCGCCCGCCGGCAGATCCTGGCCTACCTCAGCGCCGGTGAGCTCAGTGCGGGCGAACTGGCCGAGCGCTTCGATTTCAGCAAGCCAGCATTGTCCAGCCATCTGCGCATCCTCGAGGAAGCCGGATTGATCGAACGTGAGAAGCGCGGCCAGTTCGTGTACTTCCGGCAGGTGCCCGACCGCCTGGCCAATACGCTGTTCTCCTGGGCCGCTGAAGTCTGCCCGGTCGGCGGCCCGCTCAAGCGCGAAGCCCGTGCCCGCCGCAAGTCCCCTGCCCGCTGAGCATCCCTGCCAAGGAGCGCGACCATGCCTGGCTCGACCCGTGACCGCCGTTCGTTTCCAGCTGTCCAGCTTCCCGCCCGGGAAGGAGCCAGTCCGACCGAAGTCACGCTGATCGCGCAATTGGGCATCGGCGCTGGTGATGCGCTGATCGGCGACGCCAGCCAGCGCCAACGCCACCACCCGGCCTTCATCGATGCGCTGGATGAACCCTCCGCGCGGCTGGGCGGCATGCATCTGCAACAGGACGACCCATCCTCGCTGTACAGCTTCTCTGTCGGAGCCGGTGGTCATCCGTTCCATCGCCACGCCGGCCCCCGCATGTTCACCGCCATTGCCGGCAGCGCCGGCGCCGAGCTGCGCTTCGCCAGCGCTTCCGACGCGCAGCTGGCGAGCGACCCTGGCGTCTTCGCACGCACGCTGCGGCGCATCCGCATCCCACCGGACTGCCTGTTTACCGTGCGCTTCGGCGGTGGCACCTGGCACCAGTTCGCATCGAACCATCGCGCACATCCAGCGCTGTTCGCGTTGTCGTGCCACAGCAATGAACTGGCCGGCGCAATGAGCGAGCAGGCCCGTGCACAGGTGCAGCGCAATGCCGCCGATATCCCCAGCCTGACCGATGTGTTGCCGGAAGCATGTTGGCCGACGGCCGCCGCACTGGCGGCCACGCCGCTGGTACAGCTGTCACTGCAGGCGGCGCCCCCCAGCCTGCGCGCTCGACTGTGTACGCGCACCCGTGCAATGTTCGGCCCGCTGCGGCGGATCGCATTGCAGCCGCTGCGCGGATTCGTCGAACGCGCTACGCCGGCCTATCCCATCCAATCGCAGATGCCACCCAGCGACGGCCTGCTGGCCACCGCGCTGCCGCTCAGCCACTACCAGGACCTGACCACGCTGCAGCTGGACCGCAGCCACGTACTCCACCGTTCTGCGTCGGCACTGCTGGCCGACGTACTGGAAGGCTTCCTGCGCAATCCACCCACCGGCGTGGGCCGTTTGATGGCGCTGCGCAACCGTCTGGTTGCGCCATTGCGACTACGCACCTCACCGCTGGGTTGCCCGATTTCGTCGCTGCTGTCCAATGACCGCAGCCGGCTGTTCGCCGCCCGCTACCCGGTGCTGGATTCGCGCGTCGATGCAGATGACCACTGCGCGGAAGTCCTGCTCGGTGCCGACGATCGCCATCTGCGCTTCCGCAGCAGCGTGCGCGTGCAGCTGGATGCTGAAGGCCGTATCGAGATCAGCCTCGGTTCGCGCGTGCAGACCCACAATGCGTTCGGTCGCGTCTACATGGCGCTGATCGACAGCACCCATCGCCGCTACGTCGCACCGGCACTGTTGCGGCGTGCGGTCGAGCACGCACTGGCGCCGGAGCTGGCCGACATGGATGCGTGGGTAACGCAGCCGGTGCCACGGTGATATCGGCCAGCGGCCGGCACTACCCCACGCTGTAGCGGTACACCAGATCGTCCGCATCGCTGCGCACGGCCTGCGCATCGAGCACGCCGCCCAGCCGCTGCGCAACGGCCTGCGACGCCACATTGTCCGGCGCCATGTAGCTGACCAGTGTCGGCAGCTGCGCCACCACGAAGGCCCAGTCGCGCAGCGCGCCGGCCGCCTCGGTGGCAAACCCCTGCCCCTCGTGGCCGTCATACAGCAGCCAGCCCAGCTCCTTTTCCGGGAACAACGGACCGTGGTTGATACCGACCTGGCCGATGCAGGCACCGCTGTCGCCGCGCTCGATCATCAGCGCACCGTGGCCGAACAACTGCCAGCTGGCCAGGTCATGGCAGAACTGTCCCCACGCGGCAACCTCGCCGAACGGACCGCCCATGCCGCCCGCGCGCGACGATGCCAGGAACGCCGCGTAGACCTCGAAGTCTTCGAGTCGTTGCGGACGCAGGCGCAAGCGCTCGGTGTAAAGCGTGGGAATCTCAAGCATGCCGCCGCAACCTCAATACACTGCCACGTGGCCGCAGCCACGGCGCTGGGGCTGCCCTTCCATCGTCACCTGCACGCTGGCCAGCGTGTCCACGCCTTCGGCATTGCGGCACGACTCATGCTTGATCTCGACGATGGCCGGCTGCTTGCCCAGCTCACCGTTGAGAACGATCAGCGAACCGTGTGCATCGGCCGGCTGGCCGAGGTAGCGCAGCATGCCCTTGTGGGTGCGCCCATCGGCACTGAGGCTGGCGTCGTGGTTGCCCTTGCCGGTGGAGGCGATCTCTATGCTCCAGCCAGTGCCACCGCCGGTGAAGGCCGGTACCGGGCTCAGGTCGGCAGCGATGGAAGGACGGCGAGGCGCGTCGGCGCTCGTCTGGGACGCGGTCGAAGCACAGCCGGCCAACAACCCGGCCAGCAGTGCCGTGGCAACAACGGGACGAACGATCATGGAAGGCTCCTGCAACGATCGGAGGGCCAGTCTAGGCAGGACCACGTGCGCCGGCGATGAATGCCACGATCAGCGGGCACCACGACCGCCCCCCGCCACTCGTACCCGATCACGCCCCTGTGCCTTGGCCCGGTACATCGCCGCATCGGCGGCACGCAGCAGGCTGCGCCAACCCAGCGCGTCGGTGCCGCCCTCGGCCACGCCGAAACTGGCGGTCACCCGCAGTACAGTGCCAGCGGCCAGCACGATGTCCAACCGCTGCAGGGCCAGTCGCAACGACTCGGCCAGCTGGCGGCCACCGCCCAGATCACCGTCGGCCAGCAGCACCAGGAACTCCTCGCCACCATAACGGGCGATGCTGTCGCTGCGGCGCAGGTGCTGCTGCAGCAACTGCGCGACCTGCACCAGCACTTCGTCGCCGGCTTCATGGCCATGGCCATCGTTGATCGCCTTGAAGCGATCCACGTCCAGCAGGATCACCACTGCGCTTGCATCGCCCCCGGCGTGTCTCTGCTGCACCACCTCATCCAGCGCGCGCCGGTTCAACAATCCGGTCAGCTCGTCGGTGCCAGCGAGCTGGCGCAGCTCGCTGGTCAACGCCGAGCGCTCGCGAGATTTCTCACGCAGTACTTCGATGGCATCGAACAGGCGCTGCATCTCGGCCAGCGGATGGGTGACGTGCTGCTCCGGTCCCGGCGCATCCGAGGCGATCTGGATCACCTGCTTCTGCGCCTGCAGCAGTGGACGCAGGATCTGCAGATGGGCAATACGCAGCGCCACGCCCAGCACCACCAGCGTGCCCAGCGCGGTCGCCACCAGCACAGCCAGGCGCATGGCCTCGCGGTTGCGCGTGCGCTCGAAGCGGGCGATGGACACACTCAGGTAGCCATCACGCAGCGCTTCCAGCGACTGCAGGGTCGGCACGTAGCGTGTGGTGAATTCGGCCGCGGTCCACGGCGGTGGTACGCCACGGCGGCCATCCTCGATCAACTGCTCGATCATCGGCAGCGATTCTCCGAAGAACTGCCGACGCGCCATGTCCCAGTGCCATGACAATTCCGGGTCACTGCGGAACACCGACTCATGGCTTCCCGCCAACCGCCACAGCTCCAGCAGGCGGCCCTCGGTCTGCAGCGCCGCGCGTACCTGCTCCTCGCGCCAGGCACCGGGAACGGCCACGGGTGCCATGACGTTCGAGGCGAGGCGGCCGCCATGCTCACGCAGGTCGATCAGCACCTGGCCCTGCATCGCAGGAATCGCCGCTTCACGGTCGGCGCTGACCAGCAGGTTGATCTGCGCCGAGGTCAGCAGGTGCAGGCGATCGACCACTGCGAACATGCTGTTGATTGCACGCTCCACCTCTTCCACGCGGCGTGCGTCATGGGGTTGCGCCACGACCCGGTCCACCGCGGCACGTGCTGATTGCAGGCGACGTTGCACGTCGACCAGCAGGCCATGCGCGTCGACCACGCCCGGGTCAGCCCTGAAGACAGTATCCAGCTGCGCAAGCGCGGTATCCACGCGCCTGCGCGCGACGGCCAGGTGCGCGGCCAGCCGCGCCTGTTCAACTTCATCGACCGGATCGGCGCCCAGCAGGCTGTTGGCAGGACCGCGTTCGGCCGACGCCAGATTGGCGAGGTCGAAGGTCTGCCGCAGCTGTCGCAGGCTGGCCAGATTGTCCTCGGCAGCGGTGTAACGCAGCGTGCCCTGCACCAGGGCGATGGCCATCAACGGCAGCGTACAGACCACGAACAGCCCAGCCAGGATCCAGACCCAGGTCCGCAACCTGATGGGCGATGCCTTGCCGGCCATGCAAATTTCCCCTGACGTGCGGATCACTGTACCGGCCGGTTCCGGCAGCGCCAAGCCAGCAACGTGCGAACCGCAGGCACCGGTGTAGCGCAGGCGCCGCGAACACGAGGGCCAGGGCGCCCGGGCTACGCGACCGGTTCTGAAGCGTCACTTTCCGCCCTGCTAGATCCAGCGCTGATCGACCAGTTCGCGCTTCACATAGGCGTAGAACACCGGCGCGGCCACCAGGCCCGGCAGGCCGAAGGCGGCTTCCATCACCAGCATCGCCAGCAGCAGCTCCCAGGCACGGGCCTGGATCTCGCCGCCAACGATGCGCGCGTTGAGGAAATACTCCAGCTTGTGGATCACGATCAGGTACAGCAGCGCCGCCACCGCCACATAGAACGAGACCGACAGCGCGACGATGCTGATGATGGTGTTGGAGATGATGTTGCCCACCACCGGCAGCAGGCCAGCGATGAAGGTGATCAGCACCAGGGTCTTGGACAGCGGCAGGTGCACGCCGAACAACGGCAGCACGCCCAGCAGGAAGATGGCGGTGAACACAGTATTGAGCAGCGAGATCTTCACCTGCGCGAACACCACCTGGCGGAACGCGGTGGCCAGGCGGCTGGTGCGGCCGATCAGCTCCTGCGCCAGCGGCCCCATCTTCGGCAGCGGCAGTTCGTCATACAGCGCGATCATCGCGCCCAGCACCATACCGATCAGTACGCGCACGCCCACCTGTACCACCGAAGTACCGGCGACGCCGAGCTGGCGCTGATGTTCGGCGGCCCAGTCGTTCAGTGCCGTGCGCAGCGCCGGCATGTCTTCGGGAATATAGGGCTGCAACAGCGCCGGCACCTGATGCCGCGAAGAATTGAGAATGTCCATCAGCCTGGCCAGCAGCGCGTCCGGGCCACCGGTTTCATTGCGGAAGAACGAAGCCACGCCGATCCCGGCCAGTACCAGCGCACTGATGATGACTGCCGACAGGACGATCACCGCGATCGCCCGTGCCCGTCCCGGCGGCAGCTTGCCTTCCACGGTGGAGGCCAGCAGGTGGGTCAGCTGGAACACCAGCAGGCCCGACAGCAGGGTCACCACCAGGCCCAGCTTCAACGCCAGCCACATGCCCAGCAACATCATCAGCCAGGCCGCGATCCTCGGGACAGGGGGCTTGGGCTGGGCAACGAGCGCGTCTTGCATCAGGGCAGGTCCGGACGGGGTGTCCCATGGTAGAGGATTGCCGTGGTGATGCCGCGTGCAGGATGAATGGCCGTTACGCCGCGATTGCAGAGGCAGCCGGCCCGCATCGGGCCGGCCCCCTCGGCTCAGGCTCGATCCAGGGCCAGGTAACGACCGGTACGCACGATCGCCTCGCGCTCGCTGAAGCTGGCCAGTGCATTGGCGATGCGTCCGCTGTCCCCCGTCGCGGCGATCTCCTGCAACGTGCGCTGCATGGCACGGATCGCGGCCCGCTGCAGGTCCGAGGGAATGATCACCAGCCGGTAGTCGAGTTCAGCCAGCCGTTGGACCGGCACCAGCGGCGTTCTGCCACTGTGGAACATGTTGATCAGCTTGGGCCCCGGCACGTGCAGCGAGATCGCCTCGATCTGCGCCAGGGTTTCCGGTGCCTCGACGAAGATCATGTCCGCACCCGCGTCCACATAGGCCTGTGCACGTTCGATGGCCGCGTCCAGGCCCTCGCAGGCGATGGCGTCGGTGCGCGCGATGATCATCAGCTCCGGATCGTTCCGTGACTGGCAGGCCACCCTGATCTTCGTGCACATCTCGCGTGCATCGATCAGCGTCTTGTCATCCAGGTGACCACAGCGCTTGGGGAAGGCCTGGTCCTCGATATGCAGCGCGGCAACCCCCGCCCTTTCGAACGCGCGCACCGTACGCTCCACATTGGCGGTGCCGCCAAAGCCGGTGTCGGCGTCGGCGATCACCGGCAGGTCGCAGGCATCGACGATCCGCTCGACCTGCGCCAGCACTTCGGTGATCCCGAGCAGTCCAATGTCGGGCACGCCGGCCGAACGCGCGATGGCGCCGCCACTGGCATACACCGCCTCGAACCCGGCCAGTTCCACCAGCCGCGCCGACAACCCGTCGAATGCGCCGGGTGCAATCACGCTGCCCTGCTGCAGCAGCGCACGCAACCGATGTGTCTTCTTCATATGATCTCCCTTCCAGGTGGACATCTGCGGTGGGATACCGATGATGTTGCCGCCACCGGCGACCGTCCAATACCGTGTTCGTACAGCATCAAAACGTCTGAGGTTTCAATGGAACTGCGCCACCTGCGCTACTTCGTCATGACCGCCCAGCTGCAGAGTTTCACCAAGGCTGCAGAGGCCCTGCACATCGCCCAGCCGCCGCTGGGGCAGCAGATCCGTGCGCTGGAGGAAGAGATCGGTACGCCGCTGTTCCATCGCCAGGGACGCGGCATTGTGCTCAGCGATGCCGGGCGGGTGTTCTGGGCGGCGGCAGTGGAGATCCTCGCCCGCGTCGACCAGGCCAAGGAACAGGCGCTGAGCGCTGCACGCGGTGAAGTCGGCACGCTGACCCTGGGGCTGACCGAATCGGCCTCATACAACGAAGCGGTGACCGCGCTGCTGCGCAGGTTCCGGCAAGCGCATCCGGCTGTGCAGCTGCAACTGGTCGAAGATGGCAGTGAATCCCTTATCCGGCGCCTGGACAACGGCGAAGTGGACGCGGTGATCGTCCGCCCACCGTACTCGCATCCTGGGGAGTTGGTGATCCAGCAGCTCAGTGCCGAAGCACTGGTGGCCGTGCTGCCAGCCGAACACCCCCTGGCCGGCCGGACCAGCATCGCACTGACCGAGCTGCGCGATGAGCGCTTCATCCTGTTCTCGCGGAAATCCGGCTATGGCCTGAGCGCCGATGTCGTCGCCGCCTGCCGCAGCCACGGCTTCACGCCCACCATCCAGCAGAAAGCACCGCAGGTGGCCTCAGCCATCAATCTGGCTGCAGCGGGCCTGGGCATCGCCATCGTGCCTGCCTCGATGCAGACCCTGCATCGGCCGGGGCTGGCCTTCGTTGCCCTGCAACTGGGCATGCCGATCACCGCCCTGCAGCTGGCCGTGCGCTGCCAGCCTCCCGCACTGGCAGCGGCGCTCCTTCACTGTGCATCCGGCAGCGCCGAGGTGCCCTCTTGATTATTTGACCTAGGCAAGTAATTATCTGCCTCAGTCAATTACTTCTCACTGCCATGACAACGGGCACGCTTTCCGAACGCGCCGATGCGGTGCGACGCTTCAACCGCTTCTACACCCGGCAGATCGGCGTACTGCAGGAATCGCTGCTGCGCAGTGGCCTGTCCCTCACTGAAGTCCGCATCCTGTATGAACTGGCCCACCACGCACCGTTGTCGCCGTCTGACCTGTGCCGCGAGCTGGGCCTGGATGCCGGTTATGTGAGCCGGGTAGTGGCCAGGTTCGAGCGGCAGGGCTATCTCATCAAGGGCCGCTCGGCCGAGGATGCGCGCGTGGTCGTTCTGACCCTGGCGCCGCTTGGGCACAGCGTGTTCGCGCCACTGGAAGAGACCTCTCGGCAGGAAATGGTCGAACTGCTGGCAACGTTGCCCGAAATGGCGCAGCTGAAGCTGCTTTCGGCCATGGGCCAGATCGAAAGCGTGCTGGGCCACAAACCGCCCTCCTACCTGCTGCGGGATCCGCGGCCGGGAGACATGGGACTGGTGGTCTCGCGGCAGGCCGCACTGTACGCCCGCGAATTCGGTTGGAATGCGGAGTATGAAGCGCTGGTGTCGGAGATCGTTGCCCGGTACCTGCGCGAGCTGGATCCGGCGCGCGAACGCTGCTGGATCGCCGAAAAGGACGGCGACATGGTGGGCTCGGTCTTCGTGGTCAGGCAGGACGACACGACCGCCAAGCTGCGCCTGCTCTATGTGGACGCCACTGCGCGTGGCATGGGCATCGGTGCCCGGCTGGTCGAGGAGTGCATCGCATTCGCAGCGTCCGTCGGCTACACGCGGATCACGCTCTGGACCAACAGCGTGCTGGCCGATGCCCGGCGGCTGTACGAGCGCGCGGGCTTCCAGCTGGTACAGGAAGAACCCCACCACAGCTTTGGCCATGATCTGCTGGGCCAGGTCTGGGAACGGATGCTCTGATACCCACCGCATGCGCATGGCCTGCGATGCCGTGCATCAATCTGCCCAGCTCGCCGTGTTCTTGCCGTGGCGCTTGGCGTGATAGAGGGCCTTGTCGGCCGTGGCCAGCCAGTCTTCCACGGTCCCCTGGCCCGGCGTCGCTGCGATACCGATACTGACACTGACCTCTACGCCCGGTGCCACCTGCCTTGCCGCTTCAAGCAGATGCAGCCGGATTCGCTCGGCTACCTGCATCGCGTCACGCGTCGTGCAGTCACGCAGCAGCACCACGAATTCGTCACCTCCCAACCGTGCCGGTATGTCGCCCGGGCGCGCGAATTCACGCAGGGTGGCCGCGATCTGCCGCAACACCTCATCCCCCGCCCGATGCCCATGCGAATCGTTGATGCGCTTGAAGTCGTCGACGTCGAGCATCAGCAGGCAGGCGAAACCGCCCTGACCCTGCGCCTTGTCCAGTACCTGCTGCGCGCGAAGGATCAGAAAGCCGCGGTTGGCCAGCTCAACCAGCGGATCCATCCGGCTCAGCCGTTGCAACTGGCGGTTCTGTGATTTGACCCGGCGCGCCAGCTGCCAGCTGAGGATGCTGAGGCCAATGCCATAGACGAACAGGAACGGCACGCTGAGCACGATCGTGCGCTGCGAGGAAACCGGTTGATACGGGAATCCGAGCACCCACCAGATGGACATGAAACCCACCACCAGTGCCAGCGTCGCCCGTACTGCCAGACGTACCCCGCCGGCGGCGATCTTGTCGGCGACCAGCAGCGCGGCGAACAACGCACTGGGCACCACGCTCAACCCCATGAAGGCGATCCAGCCGCCGCCGAAGAAGGAATCGACCACCATGCAACGGAACTGGACCACCGCGGGTTGCCGCGAGCGATGGATCAGCAGCAGCGCGAGCGCCGGCCAGACCAGTGCATTGAACAACAGCAGGGCCCACGCCAGCGGGCCATCCTGGCGTTCAAGAATGATCGAAGCGATGGGAATCGCCCCCAACCCATTGCCAACGAAGCGCATCCAGCCGATGCGCCGTGCCGCGCCGATGCCCTCGACTGCGACTTCCGTCGCGTCAATCAAGAACGGCATGGCCGGCCTCCTTGAGCGATCGCACGTTCCCCCCTGACAGCCTGGCGGGCTGCCTGTGGCGAGTCTGACAGCTTCGCGTCAATTCCGGATCAAGGGCTCCAGCCTGCAATGACGCCGGCCGGCGGCGGCAAGCCCACTGCACTGCTCTCAGCCGCGCTTTGGCACAGCCGTCGAGGCCCGCAGCATCAGGCTGAAATCCAGCGTCTGCTGAAGCGGCACATCGACCTGTTCGATGATGGCCAGCAGCAGGTTGACCGCACGCTCGCCAATCTCGCGCATGGGCTGCCTGATGGTGGTCAGCGGCGGCGTGAGGTACCGCGACGACGCCAGATCGTCGAAGCCGACGATGGACAGATCATCCGGTACGCGGATGCCCAGTTCCCGGCAGGCCGCCAAGGCACCCAGCGCCATCTGGTCACTGAAGCAGAAGATCGCGGTGGGTGCGGTGGCCGAGGCCAACAGCGCCTGCGCGGCCGCATGACCGGATTGCAGGGAAAAGTCCCCCGGCACGATGCTCAGGTGGCGCAGGCGGCCGCGCGCCCTGCCGGCAGCCCGGACCCCTTCCATGCGTTGCTGGTGCAGCGGGTTGTCCGGCGGCCCGCCCACCACGGCAATGCGCTCGTGTCCCAGTCCATACAGATGGTCCATCACCGCGCGCGCGGCAGCCGCGTTGTCGATGTGGACACTGGGGATGCCCAGCGCGGGATCGAATTCACAGCCATTGACCACCGGCGCAGCAGCACCCCGCTGCTGCACGATGTCGCGCGCCGTCGGCGGCAGCCGATGCCCCAGCACGATCAAGCCGTCGGCCTCGTTGCGCCGGAGCATCTGCGCGTAGCGCTCCTCGCGCTCGGGCAGGTTCTGGGTATCGCCGAGCAGGACGGCGTAACCGACGGCCTGTGCAGCGTCCTCCGCACCCTGCAGGATCTGTGCGAAGAAGGGATTGGCGATGTCCGGAACGGTGACCAGGATCTTGCCGCTGCGCTGGGTCTTGAGCGTGCGGGCTACCGTGTTGGGAACATAGCCCAGCGCGGCGGCGGCCTGCTCGATACGCGCGCGGGTGGCTGGCAGGACTTTGTCCGGTCGCGAAAGCGCCCGCGACACCGTGCCTGCGGAGACGCCGACGTGCTTTGCGATGTCGTAGATGGTGGCGATGGCGTTAGTTCTCCTGCCCGCTGTGCAGTGCACAACAGGTCCTGCGTGAGCCCCTGCTAGGATAATGCAATCGATTGCATCGAGGGCGAATCACGTTGAAGACGCTCAAGGGTCCAGCGCTGTTCCTGGCGCAGTTCATCGGCGACACAGCTCCTTTTGATCGGCTGGACACGCTGGCCGGGTGGGCCGCGGGTCTGGGCTATTCTGGCGTACAAGTGCCGACCAGCGCGCCCCACCTGTTCGATCTGGCCGAGGCCGCGCGCAGCCAGGCGTACTGCGACGACATGGCCGGCATGCTGGCCGGCCATGGCCTGCAGATCACCGAGCTGTCCACCCATCTGCAGGGGCAGCTGGTCGCCGTCCATCCCGCCTATGACAGTCTGTTCGACGGATTCGCACCCGCGGACAAGCGCGGCGACCCGGCCGCCCGCCAGGCCTGGGCAGTGGAGCAGCTTCTGTTGGCCGCCAAAGCGAGCCAGCGCCTGGGGCTGACCGCGCACGCTACCTTCTCCGGCGCACTGGCCTGGCCCTACTTCTATCCCTGGCCACAACGACCGCCGGGTCTTGTGGAAGAAGCCTTCGCCGAACTCGGCCGCCGCTGGCGCCCCATCCTGGATGCGTTCGACGCGTGCGGTGTGGACCTGTGCTTCGAGATCCACCCGGGTGAGGACCTGCACGACGGCGCGACCTTCGAACGCTTCCTCGATGTGGTCGATCACCATCCCCGCGCGAAGATCCTGTACGACCCCAGCCACCTGTTGCTGCAGCAGATGGACTACCTCGGTTTCATCGACCGCTACCACGCGCGCATCGGCGTCTTCCACGTGAAGGATGCGGAGTACCACGCGAGCGCCAGCAGCGGCGTGTACGGCGGCTACCAGGACTGGATCGATCGTCCGGGGCGGTTCCGTTCACCCGGTGATGGCCAGATCGACTTCAAGGCGATTTTCTCGAAGTTCGCCCAGTATGACTTCCCCGGGTGGGCGGTGCTGGAATGGGAGTGCTGCCTGAAGCACCCGGAGGATGGCGCACGCGAGGGGGCCGCCTTCATCCGCGACCACATCATCCGCGTGACCGAACGCGCCTTCGACGACTTTGCCGACAGCGGCACCGACGCCGCTTCACTGCACCGCATGCTGGGAATCTGAGCCGATACCGCCCCGGGAGGGCAAGCCATGACGCACGCCATGTCGCGCTTGGGCGCGATGATGTTTCTGCAGTTCTTCATCTGGGGGGCGTGGTTCGTCACCCTGGGGACCTACCTGGTGCAGGGCCCGCTGCAGGCCAGCGCGAGCCAGGTGGCGACAGCCTTCCTCAGCCAGTCCATCGGTGCCATCGTCGCCCCCTTCCTGGTCGGCCTGATCGCCGATCGCTACTTCGCCGCACAGCGCATCCTTGCGGTACTGCACCTGGCCGGCGCGGTACTTCTGTGGCTGGCCTCCACCGCAACGGACTTCGGTAGTTTCTCCGCCTATGTCATGGGCTACATGCTGCTGTTCATGCCCACGCTGGCACTGGCCAACAGCGTGGCGATGCGCCACATGCAGTCGCCGGAGAAACAGTTCCCACTGGTGCGGGTGGCGGGCAGCATCGGATGGATCGTGGCGGGCGTGCTGATCGGTTGGCTGGGCTGGGAACAAGCACATCGGCTCGCGCTCACCTTCCAGATGGCGGCAGTGGCATCGCTGGTACTGGGCCTGTATGCGTTCACCCTGCCGCATACGCCGCCACTGGCGCAGCAGCGCGACGCCGGGCTGGGCCAGATCCTGGGGCTGGATTCACTGCGGCTGCTGAAGTCGCGCGCCTATCTGGTGTTCTTTCTGGCTTCCATCGCCATCTGCATCCCGCTGTCGTTCTACTACAACTTCACCAATCCGTATCTCAACGACCTGGGCGTGCGCGGTGCAGCAGGCCTGCAGTCGCTGGGCCAGGTTTCCGAAGTGCTGCTGATGCTGGCCATGCCGTTCCTGTTCGTGCGGCTGGGGGTGAAGACGATGCTGGCAGTCGGCATGGCCGCGTGGGTGGTGCGCTACGTCATGTTCGCTTTTGGTGATGCGGGCAGCGGCTTCTCCCTGCTGGTGATCGGCATCGTGCTGCACGGCATCTGCTACGACTTCTTCTTCGTCACCGGCCAGATCTACACCGATGCACATGCCGGCCCCGCCGCGCGCAGCAGCGCGCAGGGGTTCATCACCCTGGCGACCTATGGCTTAGGCATGTTGATCGGCACCTTCCTGTCCGGCGCGGTGGTAGAGCACTTCACCACCGAAGCCGGCCCCGACTGGCAGCAGATCTGGTTGTTCCCCGCTGGAGTTGCACTGGTGGTGCTGATCGCCTTCCTGCTGTTGTTCCGCGACCGGCCGGTGGCCGCGGTCGCGACCTCCACGCCCTGAGGACCCCAGCCGATGCCCACGCTTGGAATCGCCATCATCGGCGCCGGCATGATCGGCGCCGTGCATCGTCGCGCTGCACTGCTGGCCGGTGCCAACATCCGTGGCGTGGCCGCCTCGTCTCCGCAGCGCGCGCATGAGGCCGCGCAGTCCTGGAATGTCCCACGCGCCTACCGGGACATCGACGAGGTGATCGCCGATCCGCAGGTGCAGGTGGTGCACGTCTGCACGCCAAACCACCTGCACCGCGCCATGGCGCAGGCCGCGCTGGAAGCCGGCAAGCATGTGATCTGCGAGAAACCGCTGGCGACGACGCTGGACGATGCGCAGGCGCTGGCGGCGTTGGCGGCATCGACCGGATTGATTGCCACGGTGCCCTTCGTTTACCGCTATCACCCGGTGGTCCGCGAGGCCCGCGCACGCATCGTTCAAGGCGATCTTGGGCCGTTGCACCTGATCCACGGCAGCTACCTGCAGGACTGGCTGCTGGACCCTGCCAGCAACAACTGGCGCGTAGACCCCGCGCTGGGCGGCACGTCGCGCGTATTCGCCGACATCGGTTCGCACTGGTGCGACCTGGTGGAATGGGTCAGCGGCGAGCGCTTCGCCGAAGTCAGCGCGGCATTCGCCACCGTGATCGCTGAGCGCGGCGCCGTCAGTGCGCAGAGCTTCAGTACGCCAACCACAGGCAGTGCGATGCAGGCCGTCACGAGCGAAGACGTGGCCGCGGCGATGTTCAGGACCGGCGCCGGCACACTGGCGTCACTGACGGTCAGCCAGGTCTCGGCCGGACGCCACAACCGTCTCTGGTTCGAGATCGATGGCGCAAAGGCCAGCGTAGCCTTCAACCAGGAGAATTCCGAACGGCTCTGGATCGGACATCCTGACCAGCGCGAGGAAATCTTCGTGCGCGGCCCCGCTGCCGGCAGCGCCGATCAACGCCGCCTTTCCGTGCTGCCGGCCGGACACGCACAGGGCTACGCCCAGTGTTTCGAAGCATTTGTCGCTGACACCTATCGCGCCATTGAAGGCGATCAGCCACAGGGCCTACCCACTTTCGAAGACGGCCTGCGCTCGGCGCAGATTGTCGATCGTGTCATTGCATCGGCCAGGTCACGCGCCTGGACCCCCATCGGTTGAATCCCGGGAGGATCTGTTGATGAAAACCCCTGCTCGCAGAACCACAACGCTCGCCTTGCTGCTCCTTGCTACCCTGCCCGTCTTTGCACGTGATGCCGCCGGTCCGCAGAAGCCCATCGCCGTGCAGATGTACACACTGCGCGACGCTGGCCCACTCGACCAGCAGCTGAAGATCGTCCACGACGCGGGTGTGCGCGCGGTGGAGACGGTCGGCACGCAGAACGCCAGCGCTGCGGAGCTCAAGCAGCTGCTGGACAGGTATTCGATCAAAGCGATTTCGTCGCACGTGCCACTGGCCGAGCTGCGCGGCAACCTGGACGGCGTGGTGGCGTTCAACCGGTCAATCGGCAACACCACCCTGGTCGTGCCTTACCTGGATGCAAAGGATCGGCCGACAGACGCCGCGGGCTGGACCGCACTGGGCCAGGAGCTGGGCAGGATCGCGAAACAGGTACGAGCCAAGGGCATGCGCCTGGCCTATCACAACCACGACTTCGAGCTGGTCGACTTCGATGGCAGGACCGGGCTGGAGCTGCTGTTCGCAGCGGCCGGGCCCGACCTGCAGACCGAACTGGACCTGGCCTGGGTCGCACGTGCGGGACTGGACCCGGCAGTAATGCTTGGAAAATTCCGCGGCCGCCTGTTCGCGGTGCACGCCAAGGACAATGCGCCCAAGGGCCAGGCCCAGGACGAAGGCGGATTCGCCGCCGTGGGCCAGGGCGTGCTGGACTGGAACGCGATCCTGCACGCCGCCGCAGCCGCCAACGTGCAGTGGTACATCGTCGAACACGACCAGCCACGCGATCCGGCCAAGGTCATCCAGACCGGCGCCGACTATCTGCGTGAACACCTGACCGTCAGCCTGCCGGCCAGCGCACAGCGCTAGTGCGCGAAGGAGCCCTGCTTGGACACTCGCTTGAAACTGAGCTTCACCCTGGCCCTGGTTCTGTGCGGCACGGCGCTGGCGACCACAGCCCGGTGCAAGGATGATCCCGCCGCCGGCGCGAAGCTCTACACCACGAACTGCACGGCCTGCCATGGTGCGGATCGCGCGGGCATGCCGGGCGCGTTCCCTGCGCTCACCGACGTCAGCAAGCGGCTGCAGCCCGCGCAGATCAAGGACAAGATCAGGAAGGGCGGCGGTTTGATGCCGCCCTTCCCGCAGCTGTCGCAACAGGAAATCGATGACATCGCCAGCTACCTGGCGAAGTAAGCGGCCGGCGACCACGCCGGCCGTGTGCCGTTACAGCTCGCGCACCCAGATGTTGCGGTAGCTGACCTTGGAGTCATGCTCCTGTAGATAGAGCGGCGCGCACGCATGGGGCGCGTACGAAGGCGCACCGATGTACTCGGTCTTGCCCGCCAGCACGGTGTCGTCCTGTACCAGCACCCCGTTATGCAGCACCGTGATGCGCGCGGGCGACGTCAGGCCGCCGCCCTGCGAGAAGCGCGGGGCTTTCCAGATGATGTCGTAGGCCTGCCACTGGCCCGGTGCGCGCGAGGCGTTCACCCGTGGCATGGCCTGCTTGTAGATCGAACCCGCCTGGCCATTGGCATACGTCGGGTTGTTGTAACTGTCGAGCACCTGCAGCTCATAGAGTTCCTGCAGGAAGATGCCGCTGTTGCCCCGGTTCTGGCCGTCGAAGCCCTTGGTGTCGGTGGGTGTGCGCCACTCGACATGCAGCTGGACATCGCAGAACCGCTGTCGGGTGCGGATGCCCTTGCTGCCCGGAACGACGGTCATCGCACCATCGGCAACCGTCCAGGGCACACGCCCGCCCTGCTCCGCCTCCCACGCGGAGACATCCGTGCCATCGAACAGCACGATGGCGTCGGACGGCGCCTTGCCCGCTGGCGTTGCCACGACTGCAGGCACCGGCGTCCACACCTCGGTCTTCTTCGGATCGCGTGCAGCGTCGACACTGTCCTGCGCGAATGCAGGCACTGCGGCCAGCAGGCCGGTGGCAATCAACAGTGAGCGGATCATCAGGGTGTCGTCCATCAGCTGGTCCCCCAGGCAGGCGTTCCGGGGACGTAGGCAAGATCGCCATCATAGCGCCCTGGCACGGCAACGTACTGCAGCACCCCGGTCGCGCCCACTTTGGAGGTGAAGAAGCCGAAGATGGCCAGCTGCTTGAGCATCGTGAAGTAATGCGGCATTGCCTCGCCCTCTTCAGGCGTACCGGTTTCGGTCACATCGGCATGGCGTGCCTTGGCCTCTGCATCGAGCGTGCGCAGCAAGCCGGTGCGGGCTTCCGGCGTGAGCGACACGAAGCGGCCGCCGGCGCGCTTGTCGATGTCGGCCAGGCCGGCGCGGAACGTCGCCTGCTGCCGGGCGGTGTAGCAGTCGCTGACGAACGTCGCCATGAACAGGCCGGCGCCAGCATCCTTCGCGCCAGGTGTCCGGGTCCGCGGCAGGATGGTCTCGGCGATCTCGTCCAGCGTGCCGACATCGGCATCGGAGAAATGGGTCTTCGTGGCGCCCGCCGGTGCCTGCCCGTGCACAAGCGCAGGCAACCCGACCATGGCGGCGCCGGTGGCGGCGACGATCATCTTCAACAGTTCGCGGCGATCCATCAGAGGTTCCCCGTTTTCAGTTCGCGTACCGCGTGGTCGGCGGCACGGGCCGTCAATGCCATGTAGGTCAGCGAGGGATTTACACAGGCGCTGGAGGTCATGCAGGCACCGTCGGTGACGTACACGTTGGGCGCATCCCAGACCTGGTTGTGCTGGTTCAATACCGAGCTCCTCCGGTCACGTCCCATGCGCGCGGTCCCCATCTCGTGGATGCCCTTGCCCGGGGCATAGTCGTTGTCGTGCATCTTCACGTCCTTGACGCCGGCCGCCTCCAGCATCTCGGCAGCATCGGCGGCCATGTCCTTGCGCATGGCCAGTTCGTTGGCGCGCATGGCAACGTCCATCGCCAGCACCGGCAGCCCCCACTTGTCCTTGCGGTCGTGGTCCAGGCGGATCGTATTGTCGTGGTGCGGCAGCATTTCACCGAACCCGGTCATGCCGATGCGCCAGTCACCCGGCACGGTCAGCGCCTCCTTCAGATCGGCACCGATGTTCAGCTCGGCGATCTCGCGTGACCAGCCGGTGCGGCTGGCACCGCCCTGGTAGCCGAATCCGCGCAGGTAGCCGCGCTTGTCAGCCGCGACGTTGCGGAACCGCGGAATGTAGAAGCCGCAGGGACGGCGGCCGAAGTAGTACTTGTCTTCGTAACCCTCGACCCGGCCCGAGGCGCCGGCCCCGAAATGATGGTCCATCACGTTGTGCCCAAGCTCGCCGGACGAAGAGCCCAGCCCACCGTCCCAGACGTCGGTGGCCGAGTTCATCAGCAGCCACGTCGAGTTGAACGACGACGCGTTGAGGAAGATCACCTTTGCCGTGTACTGGTAGGTCTGCCCGGTCTCGGCATCGATGACCTCCACGCCGCGCGCGCGCTTGCGGTCCTTGTCGTAGAGCACTTCCTTGACGATCGAGAACGGCCGCAAGGTCAGGTTTCCGGTCTTCATCGCCGCTGGCAGCGTCGCCGCCTGGGTGGAGAAGTAGGCACCGAAGGGACAGCCCAGGATGCACTTGTTGCGGTACTGGCAGTTGACGCGCCCCTGCTCGGGCATGGGCTGGGTGATGTTGGCAGTGCGCGAGTGGATCATATGGCGCGTTCCGCCGAAGGCCTTCTTGATGCGCGCGGCCACATCCTTCTCGACGATGTTCAAGGGAATCGGCGGCAGGAACTCGCCGTCCGGCAGCACGTCCAGTCCTTCGCGCGTGCCGGCAATGCCGGCGAACTTCTCCACGTGGTCGTACCACGGCGCGAGGTCGGCATAACGGATCGGCCAGTCAGCGGCGATACCGTCCTTGAGGTTCGCCTCGAAATCCAGATCGGAGAAGCGATAGCTCTGCCGCCCCCACAGCAGCGAGCGGCCGCCAACGTGGTAGCCGCGGAACCAGTCGAAGCGCTTGGTCTCGATGTAGGGGGAGTCCTGCTCGTTGGCCCACATTCCTTCCAGGTTCTCGGCCAGGCCATAGTCGCGCATCAGCACCGGAAAGTCGGCCTTCATCGCCTGCGTTGGCCGGTTGCGGTGCGGGAAATCCCACGCCTCCTTCATCGCGTTGACGTAGTCCTTGACGTGCTCGATGTTGCGGCCACGTTCCAGCATCAGGACCTTCAAGCCCTTCTCGGTCAGCTCCTTCGCTGCCCAACCGCCACTGATTCCCGAGCCAACAACAATGGCGTCGTAGTGATTATCTGCCATGGGTTTCTCACCTGGGTGGATATCGTTTCAGACGTCGCAGAGGCGGATCGCCTCGCGCAATGAGGCAACGGGATCGGGCGCTGCAGGCGTGAACTCCTGCGCCAGATACCCCTTGAAACCGGTGTCGCGGATCGCGCGACAGATGGCCGGATAGTGGAGCTCCTGCTGGTCTCCGATCTCGTTCCGGCCAGGCACGCCTGCGGTGTGGTAATGCTTGAAGCAGGCGTGGTGTTTTCCAATGGTGGCGATGATGTCGCCTTCCATGATCTGCATGTGATAGATGTCGTAGAGCAGGCCGAAGTTGTCCGAGCCGAGCCGCTGGCACAGCTCTACGCCCCAGGCCGAGTGGTCGCACAGGTAGTCGCGATGGTCGACCTTGGAGTTCAGCAATTCCATCACCAGCACCACGCCGCGTTTCTCGGCATGGCTGAGGATGCGCTTGAGGCCGGCCTCGGCATTGGCCATGCCGTCATGCGGGTCCATACCGTTGCGGTTGCCGGAGAAGCAGATGAGATTTCGGTAGCCGGCATCGGCCACCAGATCGATGTGCCGCGTGTAGCGCTCCACCAGCTGGTCGTGGAATTCGCGGCCGGCGAAGCCCTTGGTCAGGCCGAGCTCCGCGCCATTGCACATAGAGCTGTACACGCCATGGGCCTTCAGCGTAGGCCAGTCTTCCGGGCCGACCAGGTCGATCGCGGCAAAACCGATGTCCTTCACCGTCGCGCAAAGCTGGGCGACGGACAGCTGCGGGAAGGTCCAGCGGGCGACGGAATGCTTCAGGTTGCCCTTGAGCGGCGCCGTGGCGGCGAATGCGGGCAGCGCTCCCGCGGCCGTCACAGCCCCCAGGCCAATGCTGCCGGCAACCGCGATGCGCAGCGCATCGCGCCGCGTGAGCCCCCTCGAAGGAGCCGGTCTGATCGAATGGATGGACATCCACCTTCCGGCCTCCCAACCGGTATCAAACGCAACGATTCACAGCAATGCAATCGATTGCACCATAGGGGAGGAAATTGTCTGTTTGCAAGTCGCGGTGCACGAAAACTGATGCTGCGAAGCACAACACAGATGACATCGCGCAAAAAGAAAAGCCCCGCATGAGCGGGGCTTTCTTTTGTGCTGCAGGCGAGCGTCCGATCAGAACGGTTGTGTGCATATTAGGAGCTTAGACCCAAATTCGACCAGCCGAAAAAACTCTAAAAATCAACAGCCTGAAGAGCACTTCGACTATTTTTTTTCAACAAAGCCGCCTGAATCCGTAGGTCACCCTAAGCGCACCTCAGCGATCGCTAACCGTCACTCGGCAGATCGGTTACCAGCTACACCCCGATCTGCAGGGGGCCATTGTGCACAAGGTGGCTAATCCCCAGGCATAAAGAAGGGGGCTATGGCTGGATCAATCTCGCCAAATTCGAAGATCACCAAGTCATCATCATCGTCATCCAACTTGCTCAATGAGGCAAGTTGGATCAAGCGCCCCTGGGAGAGGGCAAGGGTAAAGGGATTGACGTGCGGGGCGTCGAACCGATACGCCTTGCAGAAGTCTTCCTGTGACAACTTTCCAGATAGCAGCATCATCAGATCCCGAGAAGAAATGCCAACGCTCATGCCTCCTACTCCACTAGTGATTAACCGATATCGACCTTGTACTCTGTGCTTGGCCTCTTGATCTAGGCAGCGACGAGCTGCGTTATAAGGCGCTAGGTGCGGCTCTGGAAAATTAATCGAGGCACTTCGAATCAGTTCGTCCAGTTCCGCGTAGGGGGAAATGAGGCGCTTAAGATCAATTGAGGCGCGTACCCTGAGGTCAAAGCGCAGTTTTCTGTCCGTCCGGCCGGAGAAGAAGTCGCGCTTCTCCTCAACGCCAATGAGAAGCACTCCATCAATGCTGGAGTGCTTGGTCAAGAAGTGGTCGACGACCTGTCGGTCGGTGAAGGTGCCGCCCATCGATGCCATCGATGCACTGCTACGAAACAGCCCGCAGTCACCATCGCAGGCCACCAAGAGTTTAAATGTGCCCTCATGAGACCCTTCTAACTGGCCAGTCTTCGCTTTGAGCGCCTTGTAGAGCGGATTGACCTCCTTTGAGGGCGCGACATCGTAGCTGGTGTAGCTTGCCATGGTGCTCGTTTGAGCAGGATCGTAATTAATTGAGAAGTCGAACTTCTTATCGGAGGGTTTAAACGTGTCCTTCTGATGCGGCTTCGTGTTGATCGATTTTAGCCACGGCACGACCTCGCTATGCAGGAGCGCAATCATCTGGCCCCTGTTCGGTATAGCAAGCTGGACTTTGACCTGACCTCGCTTCCCCGTTCGTTCGCCATTGATCCTATAAGCGAGCCTTACAGGATCAACACCATGCTTTCTCGCAAGGGCGGGGGTTTGCTCAAGAATCGCGTCGACCGGATTGTTCTCGTCCAAGCCCCTGTCGGAAATGGCAAGAATATCGCCGACAACCGTAAGGTTCTTCCCCATTGCTGATTGGTAATCGACCAGAAGATCTGGGCGCTTCCCTGAGGGAAGGGGAACTTCATGACGAACTGAGGCCACCTGTGCAAACGCGTCCAATACAACCACTTCCCACATAGTGGGCAGGCGCTGTTCGTTGGGCGTATTGAGCTTTTTGATTAGTCCGGCAAGCTGCTCCGGAGAGACAACGCACTGCAGGCGCTTGATGCATCTCTGCAAATCACGCCGCGAGAAGACGAATTGAGTCATTAGGATCGACCAGACTTCGCAGTGGTGAAGTATCGCAATTATTACCTACGAGGCGCAATCAAAAATACTAAATCTAGCGCATTGACCTACTTCCGCCCCCTCGCCCGGACCAGGCCGAACCTTTATGCTTGGCTAGCCAAGTGGACAGGAACCAAGTTACCGACCCGCTGAAAGGACTTACTTGCTGCGGCGTTCTCCAGATCAGTCTTAAACCACACCATCATCTCCAGTATCTCCTCCGTAAGCTTTTCAAAACGCCCCGAGGAAATACTTAAGTACTCTCCATGCGCGATCTTGTTCCTCGAGGCAAGCAAGGTTTCATCGATCAAATTGAAACGCGCCGAATACTGGGCGACATCAACACCCAACCAGCCCGCAATATTAATAAATATGTCCGATTTTAGGTTTCCATCCGCGGTAATCCCAGCAACGGGGAGCAAAGCTGGCTTATCAAGCAACGACATCAAGTGCGAGATTGCAGGGACTGCTACCGAAGACTTTCCACTGTCCCCCACCGATGTGAGCTTGGCCTTGATACTAAGAGCAATAAATGAATCCTGCAAATCGCGAGTCTTCATTCCCCGAGTAGACACAAAGGCGACGTAGGCATTAGAAGCATTCTTTATATACCCTTCCCAGTGTGCGTAGAGCATGGCGACACCTGCACGAACATGAACATCCGCCTTCTTTGCTTTAGATGATTTGGCCAATGCAAGCAGTTCAATAATCTCTTTTCGGCGCCATGCCAAGTCATCATCAAGGTAGTCAGTCAGATCTCCAATTGACCTAATCTTCATGGTTTAAAATACTCGACAGCAAAGGGCAGCAAATTAGCCATGCGAGTTGTTCCGCGCACACCCTGACCAGAGTAGTTTGAATAGGTTTGGTCCGTCCACAACGCATGAACTTTTTCCACGAGCCAGTTCTGACGCTGACGGTCATCTGGAATCGCCATTATTTCCTTGCGATTTTCCGCCACGCCATAACCAATCACATCAAAGGCTGCAAGCATTGATCTGCCAGTGTGCCGAGTGCCGTCCCATCGCTTGAACGCATCTCCTGCAAAAGCCTGCCACAAAAGATCAAAAGTCCAATTGAATACTTCCGCTTCATCAACCAGATCTTTCTCGGTCATCGCACTCAATTTACGTGCAGCCAGGTCCAAGTACTCATTGACATCCAATCCCTTAGTGTAGGTCGCACGCCGGTAGGCTACAAAACGAAGTACCATTTCATTGTCTTGCGCCAACTCCTCTTGCGTGGGCGTGAGTTGGATCGTCCCCTTGAACTCAGGCTTGGCTGAAAGATCGCGAATCCATTTGAAAAAATCTTCATTAAGCATAACCAGCACGCTGTTGCGCACTTCCTGATCACTCAGCTTCGACCCCCCAGTATTGAGGCGCTGGAACAGTTCGTACTTTGCGTCTTGATCGCTTTCTTTCCGCAAAATTTCAACTCGAATTCTGGCCCTTTTGATCTCAAGCTGCAGCGGCGTATTGAACACCTTGATATCACCAACCTGATCACTATGCCATTTCATACCCTCAAGCGAAGGAAGGAAATTAGTGCCTGATAGAATCAAAGGCTCCGCAAGATTTCCATTTACCCTTAACACCCCCATTAGATGCAGAGCAGTCGAGATACGCTGAAGACCATCGATCAGCTCCCATACACCATCTTCGCGCTGAAAAACAAACACCGGAGGGACTGGAAGCCCGAGCAGAATCGATTCAACAAAGCGGGTCTTCTGTGATTCCTCCCAACGAATTAGGCGTTGATAAGCGGGAGCAATGATCAGCTCATCATTTTTATAGAGACTTGCGATTTCGCCAAGCGACATCTCGTAGCCATCAGTAACGACTTGCCGCTTTGCCTTCTCCAACTCAACCTGAAGATCCTGAATACTCATTTAATTCTCCTTGGCAATTCACTCACAGCCCGCAGTATTTCGACAACCAACAAAACCACCCCATTAAACGAAAACAAAATTCCAGGGAGGCACGCCACTCAAATGACCGTATCAGACAAAGATCTCATGCAAACACCGTCTTCTGCGTAATCATTTCATTCTAACCAACAAGCGGAGCGCCAGCCACTCTCCAGTAGAAGTGCGCACACCAGCGTATCCGGGATGCGCAGCACCACAGCTATCGCGTTTAGGAAGAATTCCCACACTATTGTGGAACGTACCAATTCCGACATGAACGACCTTGATAGGACTAATTCTGGTGTGGTATCAACCATAGCCCTTCATTAAATAAACGTCAGCGCGGGGAACAAAGACGCCGGCATCATTCATCAAGAGCTCATGCCCGCGTCCACACCTCACAGTGGCGAACAACTTCCGCCACTGCCACGATTTCCCCGTCATTTACAGCTCCGATTCGAGCATCAGCTTTCTTGCTCAGTCGTTGATGCTCATTCACCAGCTGGTCCAAAACGGCTTGATGAGGCCCATCGGCCCAAGGTCAAAAATTTCCACAGGCATAGCAAAAGATGAGAGCCAGGAAGCCGCAAATTCTGCAGCTTCCGCTGCTACTGGCCAGCCTCTTCAATGAATCAAAGCGTGCCCCCCCCTAAAAAACTGGCTTCAGACTAGCAGGAGGCAGAAATCTCCGCGCAAACAAAAACCCCAGCAAGCAAAATTGCTTACTGGGGTCTATTCGCATCGCTGCGCTACTAAAAATCAGAAGGGAATATCGTCGTCAGCGAAGTCATCCATCGGCGGAGCCTGCTGCGGCTGCGGACGCTGGTTGCCACCCTGGTTGCCGTAACCGCCGCCCTGATTGCCGCCCTGGTTGCCATAGCCACCGCCCTGGCCACCACGCTGGCCGCCGCCACCGCCGCCGTACTCCTGGCGCGGAGCCTGCTGGCGCTGCGGGCGCTCGCCGCCGTAGTTGCCACCACCGCCACCGCCGCCTTCACCACGGCCGCCCAGCATCTGCATTTCATCGGCGATGATATCGGTGGAGTACTTCTCCACGCCGTCCTGGCCGGTGTACTTGTCGTAGCGCAGGCTGCCTTCGACGTAGACCGAGCTGCCCTTGCGCAGGTACTCGCCGGCGATCTCACCGAGCTTGCCGAAGAACACCACGCGGTGCCATTCGGTACGTTCCTGCTGGTTGCCATCCTTGTCCTTGCGGACGCTGGTGGTGGCCAGGCTGATGCGGGTGATCGCCATGCCGCCCTGGGTGTACTTCACGTCCGGGTCGTTGCCGAGGTTGCCGACCAGGATGACTTTGTTGATGCCGCGCGCCATAGATGGATTCTTCCGTTGTCCGGGGCTGGACCAGTGATAGCACACCCGACGGGGTGCCGATACGCTGGACCTCCCACGGTTGCGAATGGGGGATATCGGAACGAGGCATCTTACCATTCCCTTCGCCCCCGGCCCGTCGGGAATCCGGCCGATCCGGGTCGGAACCGGCCTCAACGAAGCGGGGAGCGATCCAGCAGCAGGCCGGTGACCCGCGTAACCTCCCCCACCGCCACCACCCTGGGCCCTTCATGGCAGTGGAAGCGCACGCCCGGCCGGATACGCTCCCGGTGCAGCCCAGCCCTCAGCACCTCATTGACCACGGTCAGGCCGGCCAACAGGAACTCTCCCACCGGCAGCGGCAGCTCGCTCGCCCAGCTGTCGCCCTCGGCGTGCCGGAAGTCGGGCCAGATCATGAACAGCTCTGGCGCCCCGGCGTCATCGGCGTAGGCGAAGTCCCAGCGGATGCCGTTCCGGGCCGGGCTGCGTCGCCCGCCCTCCTCCGGCGCGAGGATACGGATCCGCGCCTCGAAATCATCCAGAACATCCGGGTACAGGCGAAAAGACACCGCTTGGCTCCATCAGGCTGTGGCACTGACCGTCGCACACCCGTGACCTTGACCACAAGCAGCGTCGGCCGGGACTGCCAGCAGCCACCCCATGGCATCATGCCCAGGCACCTTCCGCCTGCCCCCTTCCGCGTTCCCATGACGATCAAAGGCAAAGCCACCTCCCTGGACATCGCCCACCTGGCCGGGGTCTCCCAGCCGACCGTGTCGCGGGCCTTGCGAGGCAGCCCGATGGTCAATGCCGAGACCCGCGAGCGCATCCTGCGCATCGCCCGCGAACTGAACTACAAGGTCGACAAGAACGCCTCCAGCCTGCGCCTGCGCAACGCCGGCACGCTGGCCCTGCTGTTCTTCGAGGACCCGACCAACGACGATTCGCTGATCAACCCGTTCTTCCACTCGATGCTGGGCTCGATCACCCGTGCCTGCGCCCTGCATGGGCAGGACCTGCTGGTCTCGTTCCAGCAGCTGTCCACCGACTGGCAGGCCGATTACGAGGACAGCAACAAGGCCGACGGCATCATCCTGCTCGGCTACGGCGACTACCACGAATCGCGCGACCGCCTGCAGCGGCTGGTCGAACAGGGCACGCACTTCGTGCGCTGGGGCGCCGCCCTGCCCGGCCAACCCGGTGTCTCGATCGGCAGCGACAACTTCCAGGGCGGGCATGACATCACCACCCACCTCCTGCAGCAGGGCTGCCGCCGCATCGCCTTCCTCGGCCATGCCTCCAGCCATTACCCCGAATTCCAGGAACGCTACCGCGGCCATGTCGCGGCCCTGCAGGACCACGGCCTGGCCGCCGAACCGGCGCTGCAGCACGATGCGATCACCACCGAGGCTTCCGGCCAGGAAGCCTGCCAGGCACTGCTGGCACGCGGTGAACCGATCGATGCGATCTGCGCCGCCAGCGACCTGATCGCCATCGGCGCGATGCGGGCCCTGCGCGAGGCCGGCCTGCGGGTGCCACAGGACGTGGCGGTGACCGGCTTCGACGACATCCCGCTGGCAGCCTCGGTATCCCCGGCGCTGACCACGGTGCAGCAGGACACCAAGCAGGCTGGCCAGCTGCTGGTGGAACGCCTGCTGGCGCTGATCGGCCGGCAACCGGTGGAGAGCCAGAGCATCCCGGTGAAGCTGGTGGTGCGGGAATCGTCGCTGCGCCGGTAGGCGCCGCCAGGCCTCCCGCCACGCCCCAACGTGCGACGGCGGAATTCTCCCCCCATGACCAACGGCGGATGCGCACGGAGGCTGATGCGCGGATAACGCGCAGACATCGCCCATGGAAAGGTGTACGTCGCATGCTGAAGATCGATTCGCTGTCCAAGACGTACGCCAACGGCGTGCATGCCCTCAACAACGTTACTCTGGACATCCCGCGCGGCATGTTCGGCCTGCTCGGTCCGAACGGTGCCGGCAAATCCTCGCTGATGCGCACGCTGTCCACCCTGCAGGAGGCCGACAGCGGCACCGCCACCCTCAGCATTCCGGGCGAGGCACCGATCGACGTGCTGCGCGACAAGGACGCCGTGCGCCGCCGGTTGGGCTACCTGCCGCAGGATTTCGGCGTGTACCCGAAAGTCAGCGCGCTGGACCTGCTGGAACATTTCGCGGTGCTCAAGGGCCTGACCCAGCGCGCACAGCGCCGCGAGGTGGTCGATGGGCTGCTGCAGCAAGTGAACCTGTGGGACGCGCGCAAACGCAAGCTGGGCACCTACTCCGGCGGCATGCGCCAGCGCTTCGGAATTGCCCAGGCGCTGCTGGGCGACCCGCGGCTGGTGATCGTCGACGAGCCCACCGCCGGCCTCGACCCGGAGGAACGCAACCGCTTCCTCAACCTGCTGGCGGCCATTGGTGAGAACGTGGCGGTGATCCTGTCCACCCACATCGTCGAGGACGTGACCGACCTGTGCCCGACGATGGCGATCATGAACAAGGGGCAGGTGCTGCTGACCGGCCGCCCTACCGATGCGATCGAGGCGTTGCAGCAGCAGGTCTGGCGCAAGCAGGTCGATCCTTCGGAACTGGCCGACCACGAGGCACGCTACGTGGTGCTGTCCACCCGCCTGGTCGGTGGCCGCCCGGTGATCCACGTGCACAGCGCCAACGACCCCGGCGATGGCTTCGCGGCCGTGGCTCCCGATCTCGAGGATGTGTACTTCCAGCGCCTGCGCCTGCAGGCCCGTGCCCGCGCGGCAGCCTGAGCGGAGCACACCATGATCCTCAACTTCTTCCGTTTCGAGCTGCGCGAGCAGTTGCGCTCCCCGCTGCTGTGGCTGCTGGCCGGGCTGTTCGCCCTGCTCGCCTTCGCCGCCGCCTCCAGTGATGCGGTGCAGATCGGTGGTGGCGCCGGCAACGTGCACAGCAACGCACCCACCGTGATCGCACAGATGCTGGGCATCTTCACCCTGCTCGGCATGCTGGTCACCGCGCTGTTCGTCAGCAACGCGCTGTTGCGTGACTTCGAACTCGGCACCGCCGAACTGATCTTCGCCAGCCCGGTAAAGCGCCGCGACTACCTGGCCGGGCGCATCGCCGCCGCCCTGGCTGCCGGCTTGCTGGTCTACGTCCTGATTGCCTTCGGCCTATGGCTGGCGCCGTTCATGCCCTGGGTCGATCCCGAACGCATGGGCCCGATCAGCTGGCAGGGCTATGCCTGGACGTTCGCGGTCATCGTCATTCCGAACCTGTTGTTCACCACCGCGCTACTGTCGCTGCTGGCCGCCCTGACCCGTTCGATCCTGTGGGTCTACATCGGCCTGGTGGCCTACCTGGTGCTGTACGGTGCCAGCGCCGCGTTGCTGCGTGACATCGACAACACGTGGATCGCGGTGCTGAGCGAACCGCTGGGCATGCGCGCACTCGGCCGTACCATCCGCTACTGGTCCACAGCAGAACGCAACAACGGGATTCCCGAACTGGCCGGTTATCTGCTGGCCAACCGCGCCTTGTGGCTGGGCGTGGCGGCCGCGCTGTTTGCCGCGACCTTCGCACTGTTCCGCACCGAACGCAGCGGCAGCGGCCGTCGTCGATGGGGCCGCAGGCAGGCGCAGCCGGTTGCCGATGCCGGCGCCGTCCGCCCCAGCCGCGCAGCATTGCCGCGCGTGGTACCGATGTTCACCGCCGCTACGGCGTGGCAGCAGTTCCTGCGTCAGGTCCGCTTCGATACGCGCGGCGTGTTGCGCAGCGTGCCATTCATCGTGCTGCTGGTGCTGGGCCTGGCCAATTTCCTCCCCAGCGCACTGTTCCGGCAGACCCTGTACGGCACCTCGATCTGGCCGGTCACCTCGCAGATGATCATGGCCCTGCAGGGCGCCTTCAGCTGGCTGCTGGTGATCATCGTGCTGTTCTTCGCCGGCGAGCTGGTCTGGAAGGAACGCAGCGCGCGCATCAACGAAGTGACCGACGCCATGCCGGTGCCGAACTGGATACCGCTGCTGGCCAAGTTCACCGCGTTGCTGGCGGTGATCGTCTGCTTCCAGGCGGCCGGTGCAGTGGCCGCGATGGGCGTACAGCTGGCCAAGGGCTACACGCATCTGGAGCCGCTGCTGTACCTGCGCAGCCTGGCGCTGGATTCGGTGGTCTACATCCTGATGGGGGGCCTGGCGCTGGTGTTGCAGGTGCTCACCAACAACAAGTTCGTCGGCTATGCGCTGCTGATCGTGGTGATGATCGGCCAGGGCGTGCTCGGCCTGCTCGACTACACGCAGAACCTGTACAACTTCGGCAGCTGGCCCAACGCGCCCTATTCGGACATGAACGGCTACGGCCACTTCCTGACCGGGCAACTGGCGTTCCAAGGCTACTGGGCGCTGTTCCTGCTGACCTTGATGTGCCTGGCGTCAGCCTTCTGGGTACGAGGCGTCAGCCAGGGCCTGCGTCAGCGCCTGGCCTTGGCCGGCCGCCGCCTGCGCGGCCCGACCGGGGTCTTCGCCGGAGTCGCCGCATTGGCCTTCGTCGGCGTGGGTGGCTGGCTGTACTGGAGCACCAATATCCGCAACGAGTTCATCGCGCCCGACCAGCAGCTGGATCTGCAGGCCCGCTATGAGCGCGAGCTGTCGAAGTACCGTAACCTGCCGCAGCCCCGCATCGTGGCGGTGGACAACCGCGTGGACCTGTTCCCGGAATCGCAGTCGATGGTGATCGATGCGAACTGGACGGTGCGCAACACCCACGCCACGCCGATCGAGGACGTGCACGTCTCGATGGGTGATGACAAGCAGCTGGTCGCGGTCGACCTGGGCGGACAGACGCTGGCGATGCACGACGCCGATCTCGGCTACCGCATTTACCGCCTGCAGAAACCGCTGCAACCGGGTGAAACCCGCAGCGTGCATTTCCGGGTGGTGCAGAAGCCCAACGGCATCACCGCCGGCCAGGCACCGAGCAACATCGTGGACAACGGCACGTTCTTCAACAGCCGCGTACTGCCTTCCTTTGGCTACAACGAAGGCGCCGAGATCAGCGACCGCAACGAGCGCCGCAAGCGCGACCTGGGTGAGCCGCGGCGCATGCCCAAGCTGGAAGACGAAGCCGCACGGGCCAACACCTACATCTCCAACGATGCCGACTGGCTCGACTTCCGCACCACGGTCTGCACTGCGCCGGACCAGGTGGCACTGGCGCCGGGTTACCTGCAGCACGAGACCACGGTCAATGGCCGGCGCTGCTTCAGCTATGCCATGGACCGGCCGATGCTGAACTTCTACGCCTACCTGTCGGCACGCTGGGAAGTGCGCAGGGCCAAGTACAAGGACATCCCGGTGGAGGTCTACTTCGACCCGGCGCACGGTTACAACGTGGACCGGATGATCGAAGCGGTGCAGAAATCGTTGGCCTACTACGAGGCCAACTTCACGCCCTACCAGCACCGCCAGGTGCGCATCATCGAGTTCCCGGGCTATGCCCGCTTCGCGCAATCGTTCGCCAATACCATTCCCTATTCCGAAGCCATCGGTTTCATCGCCGACCTGCGTGACCCGGACAAGGTGGACTACGTGTTCTACGTGACCGCGCATGAGATCGCGCACCAGTGGTGGGCACACCAGGTGATCGGCGCCAACGTGCAGGGCGCAACGGTCCTGTCCGAATCGCTGTCGCAGTACTCGGCACTGATGGTGATGGAGCAGGAGTACGGCCGCCAGCACATGCGCCAGTTCCTCAAGCGCGAACTGGACAGCTACCTGTCCGGTCGCGGTGGCGAGGCCATCGAGGAACAGCCGCTGGAACGCGTGGAGAACCAGCAGTACATCCACTACCAGAAGGGTTCGCTGGTGTTCTACCGGCTGCGTGAGGAAATCGGCGAGCAGGCGTTGAACCGCGCGTTGAAGCGCTTCCTGCAGGACAAGGGGTACCAGCAACCGCCGTACACCACCTCACGCGAACTGCTGGGCTACATCCGTGACGAGACCCCGGCCGACCGCCAGCAGCTGGTCACCGACCTGTTCGAGAAGATCAGCTTCTACGACAACCGCGTGATGGCCGCCACCGCCCGCAAGCGCGAGGACGGCCGCTACGACGTGACCCTGGACCTGCACGCCGCCAAGCAGTACGCCGACGGCAAGGGCAAGGAAAGCGATGGGAAGATGGATGACTGGGTCGAGGTCGGCGTGTTCGCCAATGGGCCATCGGGCAAGGAGCGCGACCAGAAGGTGCTGTACCTGCAGCGCCACTACATCACCAGCGCCGAGCCGAAGATCACGGTGACGGTGGATGAAAAGCCGGACGAAGCAGGCTTCGATCCCTACAACAAGCTGATCGACCGGGTGAGCGATGACAATCGGCGCAAGGTAACGATGTAAGGGGTACGGTGGTGCCGGTCCGAGGGCCGGCATCGTTCGAAGAAGCATCCACGCGTGGCATGGATGTCCACGGGCAAGATGATGCCGAAGTAGATCCACGCCATGCGTGGATGCCGTTCCGCGGCATGGTCTACCGCGTCGGCTACGCTGCGGGGCGTTGCGAACCCGACTTCGGCCCCAGCAACGCCAGCAGCACAAAGACCACGATCGAGGCGACGGTGCCGAGCGCTGCCGGCAACCCGAATGCCCACGC
Source organism: Stenotrophomonas maltophilia (assembly GCF_004684085.1). Classification (GTDB taxonomy): domain Bacteria; phylum Pseudomonadota; class Gammaproteobacteria; order Xanthomonadales; family Xanthomonadaceae; genus Stenotrophomonas; species Stenotrophomonas maltophilia_AS. The sequence continues at coordinate 174,721 of NZ_SRHZ01000024.1, read as the reverse complement.
TGAGCGGCCCTGCTGGCGTGCCCACTGCGCAAGATGCCAGGCCGCGCCCAGGTTGATCAGCCAGGCAATGACGAACACCGGCCACAGCACCATGCCCACGGCGCGCAACAGGGGCATGGACACCAGCGCGACGACGATGGCCGCGATCAGGAAAATCAGCGCGGAGCGGGAATGGCGGGGTGCGGCCATGGTCACGATATCAGCCACCAGAAGATGGAGTCCGCTTCCAGAATAACGCTGACTGACCCTGGTTGCAGCAGATGGCCCCATCGGGGCCAGATTGGATGCCTGACATCAAGATCCTCAGATCTCTGACGAACCGCGCGGCGGTTACCGATACGCGGCAGTCGCCACGAAGCGCAAGGTGAATCAGGGGGACACCGTGGATCAGGAAGGTGTACCCGCAAGTACACCCACTCGTCCAAGGAGTCAGTTTGTGAAAATGATCTCTGCAGCCACCTTGATTCTGGCAGGTTCCGCGCTGTCCCCGTTCGAGGCGCACGCGGTCCAGGTAGTCACCTGTGGCAATTGCACTCAATCCTGGCAATACGAGTCCGCTGGCGAGATGGCTCATGGGTTCCGTCGTGGCTGGGAGGTCTACCTCGTGGTCAACCCCAACACCGCCGAAGCGCTTTACGTCACCGTCAACTACATTCCTCCTGGCGAGGTTCCCAGACGCTTCCACCAGGCCCCTCCCCAAGGCAGTTTGGAAGTCACTGCTGACGTCATCGTTCCAAGCTGGCGCCTGCCGAGCCAACCGGTGCTGAGCCGGCATGGGCAAGGTGACTTCGACAGCAGTTCACAGGGCCTGGCAGACGGCGAACGACTTCAGCTTGAAGCAATCGTCCGCATGTCGAAAGAATGGGTATTCATAAAACCCGTAAACGACAGCGGCCACTTCTCAAGCCTGCATGTCGCAATGCAATTCATTCCGGCAGTAGATGATGCGATCCGAATCGCGCACACGGCAAACAATCCGGCCTGGCAACATGGACAGATCAATGGAAACCTCATCGGCTCGCTCTTCCGGTCACTCGAGCATTTCTTCGGAAGAGGCATTGGCGGCTGCCTGCTGATGGACAACGGCGACACTGCTTGCTGGCAGATCAATCCAATGGCAAGAGGTGCGGCTCGACTGATCAAAGGCACGGCCAAGGATGTTTTCGGCCAGGCTTTGCCTGAATCAGACACCATCAAGAATGGGGGACAGATTGATATTGATATCGACAAGGGTGATTGGCCTCGCGAGATCCGCTACAACTTCAGTGGCGGCTACTACCGATGCGGATCGGTAAACGGGAGGCTGGATCGCTGCGAATGGATCCGTCCCCGCTAGGAGATCCGCCATGAAGATATGGATGCAGCTGGTAACGCATTCCCTGGTCGCCATCGCATTCTCGCTTCTGGGGGCATTTCACATCACCCATGGACTACCCAGTCTGAAGCGCCAGTACAGCGATGATCTCGCGATGTCCATCCATCTGCTTTTCGACGAGGATGGCGAAGCAAGATCCCCAGCTGAGCTACAGTCCAGGATCTCATCCCACATCGTCAATATGCTGTTGCTCTCAGCCAGCTCATCGGGAAAATCGGATGCGGAGAATGAGCGCTTGGCAGCAATCAGCAGACGCGTTCTCGCACAGGACCTCCTGCGATACATCGAGCGCGACGATGTACGCCACAACGCTGTCTTCGTGGCGGGCAACCTGACTGCCGATTGAGCATTCGATACCCGAAGTCTGCAAACCCTGTGGCTGCCTCTGTTCCGACAGCGGTGAGCCGGAGCTCCCGCGCTTGTTCAACGGGCACATCCAGCTTACCGCCTGGACGGAGCACCAGGGCGCTTCTTTATAGTGAACGCACCATCACCAGCACACGATAGCTGCGGTTGTCGACTTCCTGCAGCGGTTTCCAGCCCAGCCGCGCGTACAGGCCTCCATCCAACGCTTCGGTCTGCAGGTACAGGTCGGAAACCCCCATCCGCACGGCCTGCGCCGCAGCCTGTTCGACCAGTCCGCTGGCCAAGCCGCGGCCCCGATGACTGTCGGCCACGAACACACTGCCCAGCCAATGCTCGTACTGCGGGAACGCCTGCATTTCCCGGCGCTTGAGCTGCACGGCACCGGCCAACCGGTCTCCATCGAAGGCGGCGATCAGATTCGGAAAACCGTCGGCATCCTGCGGCGGGTTCAGCCGCTGCAGTTCCTGTTCCAGCGACAAGCCGGCGTCCTGGCCCCATTCTGCGTGGTACCACTGGGCCAGCTGCTGCCGTTCCGGTGCGCCAGCGGGTAATACCCTGAATTCCATGGCAATGCCTTGATCCCGATATTGCCCAAGAGGATCACGGACGGCGCTCGAAGGGAAGCCCTCTGTGGAGTCGAGCCATGCTCGACTCATCAGGCCATGCGCGAAAGGCAGTCGAGCACGGCTCGACTCTACAAATAGCGCGGCGGCAACTCAGCCTTGGGCGAAGTCCTTCAGGATCTCGCCCACGCCGCTGGGCGAGATCTCAAAGCCCAGCGAAGTACCCGGGTTGATCACCACGCCGTAGCCACCCGGCACGCGACGCAGCACGTCCAGCATCAGCCAGCGGATCTGGTGTTCGGCCTGCTGGCTGTAGACGCCCACCCGCGACGGATCGGTGAACACGGCCACGTGCAGGGTGCCCTGCTTGTCGAACAGCAGCGGGTCGAAGCCGCTGCCGTCGGGGGTGACCAGGCTGCCGGTCAGCAGCACTACCTCGGAAGCGACGAAGGCCTCCATGAAGGCGCGGATCGGCACTGCACCGTCCATCGCCGCCTTCAGCAGGGTTTCGATCGGGGTCTGCGGGGCGAGGTCGGTCATGGCGATACGGCGGGGCGTGAGGGGTGCCTATTGTGCCGGATGCGGTCACACACGGTAGTGCCGGCCGCTGGCCGGCACCTGAAGGTGCCATGGATTCATGGGTTGCCGGCCAGCGGCCGGCACTACCGCCCCAACCGCTGGTCCCGTGCCCGCTGGTCGGCCATCGCCTTGTCCAGCTCGGCCTGCAGCGCCGGCTGCTGCACGGCGGCATCCAGCACATACACCTTCACCCCGTGCGCCGGCACATCGGCCTTCAGAGCGTCGCTCACCGTCAATGAGCCACCGTCCAGCGCATCGCGCCAGCTGCCCGGCTGTACATAGCGATTGACCTCGAAGGTCTTCGCACTGTCGCCCTTGTTCAGCAGCACCAGCGCGGTCTGCGCCACCTCGCCATGCTGCAGCACGCGGAAGAACACCGCCTCATCACCCTGCAGGCGCTCGTTCACCTGCAGGCCGCGCTGCAGCGCCGGGGTGGCTTCGCGCAGTCGCGCGATGCGCTGCAGCGGCGCGAAGATCGGACTTTTCGGCGCAGCATCCACACGCGGCTGGCCGAAGTAGGCACGGTTGCCGGCATGCTCGGCACGGCCACGCATGAAGCCGGTTTCCGAGCCGTAGTAGACCACCGGAATACCGCGCGCGGTGAACAGCCAGTTATGCGCGTCGATGAAACCGCTGTCGCTGGCCTGCAGGCGCGGCATGTCGTGGTTGTCGTAGAAGCTCATCAGCTCGTACGGATTGGCGTACGGCCCGCCGCTCAGGTGCAGCGGCTCGGCCAGGGTCTCGAAACCCTTGCCGGCGGTGCCGAAGGTCTGCTCCAGTGCACCGCGCAACGGGAAGTCGAGCACGCTGACATTGGCGTTGGCCGGCCAGGTGTGCTCGGCAATGGTCGCCGCGTTGTAGTCGAAGGCTTCGCCGAACATGAACATGTCAGGGTGCTCGGCACGGATGCGCTTGACGAAGGCATGCCACCACGGGTGCGGCAGCCAGCCGATGGTGTCGATGCGCAGCGCGTCCACGCCCTGCGCGGTCCATTGCAGGTAGGCGTTGACCAGGTAGTCCATCACCGCCGGATTGTCCTGGTTGAAGTCGGACAGCTCGGCCAGATTGCCGTCGAAGATCGAACCGTCCTTGCCGTCGACCGGACCGATGTTGTTGTAGAACGCGTGCAGCGGATTGTGCTTCGGATCCAGTTTCTGCGGCGGCAGGTTCTGGTGGTCGGCAATCAGCTTTCCGTCCTTGTCGAAGATCTGGCCGAACTGCGGCTGCCGCGTCGGCATGGTCCAGGCCGGTGAACCGTGGTTGCCCACGATGTCCAGCACCACCTTCAAGCCAGCACCGTGCAGGCCCTTGGTCAGCCCGGCGAAGTCCAGGTCCTTGCTCGGCAGGTGCTCATCGAGTGTGTAGAAATTGATTCCCCAGTAGCCGTGATAACCGGTCTTGCCGCGATCGGTCAGCGTGCTGGTGCAGCTGCTCGGCTTGCTGCCGGTAAAGGCCTCGTCCGGGTTGTCGACGATGGGCGTGATCCACACCGCGCCGAAGCCCAGGTTACGGATGTACTGTGCGTTGTCGAGCACGCCGCGGAAGTCGCCGCCGAGATAGCCGATGTTGCCGTCCACCTTGTCCGGGCATGGCACCGGAATGTCGAAGGTGCCGTGCGCGCCACCCTGGTCACGATGATCGTTGGACGGATCACCGTTGACGAAGCGGTCGGTGACCACGAAGTACACCGCATCACTGGCGAACGGCTCGGTGGTACCCACATAGTCCGGGCGCGGCGCGGCCACCGCCTGACCAGCCAGTACCAGGGAAACAGCAACAGACAGCGCACCGCGCATCACACCACCTCCGGACGGGACGGAACCCACAGCACGCACAGGCCGGCGATGAACAGGCTGCAGCCGCCCAGAACCAGTACATGCATCGGCTGGCCACCCAGCAACGTACGCAGGGCGAAGCCGAGCGCGCTGGCCGCGACCAGCTGCGGGATCACGATGAAGAAATTGAAGATGCCCATGTACACACCCATCTTCGACGCCGGCACGCTGTCGGACAGCAGTGCATAGGGCAGCGAAAGAATGGACGCCCAGGCGAAGCCGACGCCGACCATCGACAGCAGCAACCAGTGCGGGTCGCGGATGAACATCAGCGAGACCAGGCCGGCACCGCCCAGCCACAGGTTGACCAGGTGGCTCCAGCGCAGGCCGATCGCACGCACCATGAGTGGAATCAGCACCGCTGCCAACGCGGCGAAACCATTGTAGGCGCCGAACAGCACGCCCACCCAGTTGGCGCCCTCGTTGTAGGCCGCCGACTCCGGTTCGGTCGAACCGAAGTGGGCGCCGGCCACCGCTGCGGTGGTGTAGATCCACATCGCAAACAGCGCGAACCACGAGAAGAACTGCACCCAGGCCAGGCGACGCATGGTGACCGGCATCGCGCGCAGGTCGCCGACGATGGCAGCCAGCATATGCGTGGGTGGCAAGGCCCGCGCGAGCGCCAACAGCAGGCCGTAGCCCGCGCACAGGCCGGCCAGCACGTACAGCATCTTGTCGCCTTGCCGCCACAGGATCAGCAGCGCCAGCAGCACGCCCAACCCCAGCCATACGGTCACCTGGGCCCACGGAGCCGGACCGCTGATCGCGGCCGCCGCATGATGTGCCGGCGGCTCTGCATCATCGAAGCTGGCCAGTTCCGCCGGTGAGTACTCGCGGGTGCTGACCACCGTCCAGGTGATCGCGGCCAGCAATACCACCGCGCCGAAGTAGAACGCATAGCGCACGGTATCCGGCACTTCGCCCGCGGCCGCGGTATTGGCCACTCCGAAGTGGGCCAGGATGAACGGCAGGAAGCTGGCGACGATCGCGCCCACGCCGATGAAGAAGCTCTGCATGGCATAGCCGGCCGGACGCTGGCGCGGTGCCAGTCGGTCGCCAACGAAGGCGCGGAAGGGCTCCATCGATACGTTGATCGAAGCATCCAGCACCCACAACGTGCCGGCCGCGATCCACAGCGTCGGCGAGTTCGGCATCACCAGCAGCGCCAGCGTGGTCAGCACCGCACCGATCATGAAGTACGGACGGCGGCGACCCCAGCGGGTCCAGGTGCGGTCGGACAGGTAACCGATCACCGGCTGCACCAGCAGACCGGTCAGCGGCGCGGCGATCCAAAGACCCGGCACCGCGTCGATGTCCGCGCCCAGCGTCTCGAAGATGCGGCTGGCGTTGGCGTTCTGCAGGGCGAATCCGAACTGGATGCCGAGGAAGCCGAAACACATGTTCCAGATCTGCCAGAACGACAGCTGCGGTTTGGCGGGGCGATTCATCGTACGTCCTCGAGGTCGGCCACCGGCGCCACCTTCAATGCCTGCACCTGGGCCTGGTTGAGCACGCCCTCGCGGCCGCCCTTGCCTCCCGTGTAGTGCGCGAAGTGTTGCAACGCGCTCATGTTGAAACCTTCTTCAAGCGCGACCGTGCACTGCCCCTTGGGCACAGCGAACGTTGCCGAGGTCGAGTCCTGCACGGCCACGCTGTGCGGCAGCGTAACCGTGTGCCGCTGCAACGGCTGGCCTGGGCACTGCAGCACCAGCTGCTTGACCGCAGCGGTGACGCCGGTGTTGATCGGCCCGTTCGGGTTGCGGTACTGCAGGCGCAGACGCACCTGCCCGGCCCTGGCCGAGGTGAACTGCCAGCGCTCCTCGCCCTTCAGCACCTGCTGCGGACCGACGCAGAGCATCGGGCTGTGCAGCGATTCCAACGCGCCCTCGCGTCGGGTCAGGCTGAGGCAATGCTGCAGGCCATCGTCGCTGATGTGCACCTGGCCATTGCTGGCGGCGACGGCCCTGCCGTCCTTCCACAGCACCTGCTCGGCTGCCACCGGAATGTTCCAGCCCGCGCCCTTGCGCAGGGCCAGCGGTGCCGTAGGTGTTGTCGGCGCACGCGCGTTGGCATCCGCAGTCGTTTCCGCGAAACCGGCTGCTGCCGGGGCGGCGACCAGCTGCACCGTGGTGGTCGTACCACGCGTGGTGGTTCTGCCGGCCACCAGCAGGCCATCGCCCAGGTTCTTCGGCCGCTCCAGCACATAGCGCTTGCCGTTGGCTTCCAACGTGATGCGGGGGTGCGTGCCGAACAGTTCGGGCACCAGCACGGCCGGCAGCTTGGGCTGCACGCGACCATCGTCCTGCACGCCGAATACGCCTTCGACCACCATCGACAGATAGCCGGCCACCGACCACAGCTGGCGTTCGGAATTGACCACCGGGCCGCTCAGTGCGCCGTCCTCGACATGCACGGCCTGACTGACCAGCTCGTAGTTCTCCATGTTGGAACCGGCCAGCGCGGCGCCCTGCATCAACGAGCGGATTTCAGCGGCGATGCGCGGCGCATCATCCAGCTGCCGCGCCGCGCGCAGCGAGTAGGCACTGACGAACGGCCAGATCGCGCGGTTGTGGTAGATCGGCTGCCGCGCCTCCTGCGGCCAGACCACCGGGCTGCCGGCCGGTCCCATCGGGTAGGCGGCCAGCGCACGGCGCGCACGCTCGGGCGGCAGCACTTCGGCCAGGATGCCCAGCGACAGGCCGAGCAGATCGACCTTGGCGTACGGCACCGGGTGTGCGGCTTCGCCGATGTAGCTCATGTACTGGCCGATCTCTTCGCGCCAGAAGCGCGCATCGATCTGCTGCGCCAGCGCGTCGGCCCACGCCTTGTATTCGGCCGCGCTGACATCGCCCTGCTGCCCGGCCAGGCGTTCGGCCAGGCGCAGCGCCTGGTAGTGCAGCACGTTGGTGGACAGCGCATAGGAATCGCCGATGAAGCGCACGTCCTCGCGGGTCCAGTCCGGATAGGTCTGCTCGCGCCAGTCCAGGAACGAGGTCTCACCGCGGTACAGGCCCATCTGCGCGTCGAACACCATCGCGCGGTCCTGCGCCAGCGTGCCCTGCAGCGCCTGCCAGACCTGATCGGAGAACGCGCGATCCTCCAGCAGGTGACGCGCCGCCAGGAACCACACCACGCGGTCGCTGCTGATTGGCCAGCTGCCACCGGAACCGGTGTCCTGCGCCACGAACAGGCCGGGCGTGTGCCCATCGCGCGCCGCCGACAGCTTGAACTGCAGTGACTGCCGCGTGCGTTGCGGATCCAGCCGCGCCAGCGCCAGATCGGCGGCGAAACTGACATCGCGGGTCCACACATAGGGCCAGCGCGCACCGGTCTGGAAGCATTCGCACGGCACCGGTCGCCCTTCGTCAAACGACGGATCGCGGATCGCGTCCACGCGGTCCTGGTCCATTTCCTGCTGGGCAAGCGCGAACAACGCATCGAACATCACGCTGCCGGTCTGGCTGCGCATCGGCATCGGCGCGATACGCACCTCACCGTTCGGCGCACGCAGCACGAAGCTGCCCTTGGCAGCGGCTTCGGCGCGCGCATGGCGGCCGTCGAATTGCAGGTCGGCCGCCTGCGCGGTCGATCCCAGCGCTGCCCCCAGGGCAGCGGTCAGGCAAATGATCTTCAGCATCGAAGCGGCGGACCGGCTTGCGCCCGTCGGCCTCCCTCCCTCTCTGCACGCGTTGTAGGTCCGCACCGTCGTTGCCGGCGGGCGGGCGCGGCCCCTCCCTCAAGGTGCCTTGGCCCCATGGTAGACGCGGGGCTGTCGGCTGCGTCCAGCTGCATACGTATTCATGGCGCCACGCGGTAGTGCGCCTGCTGCGCTGGCTTATGGTCCGGGTCTGCCAACGGCGCCTTGGGAGGGGAAATGCCGATGTCACACACGGTTGTACGCGCGCTGTTCGCGCACTTGCTCGGCCTGGGCCTGCTGGGAGTGGCCGCGCTGGCGCAGGCCGCGCCACAGGTGGCCAGCGTCGAATCACCCGGCGAGGTGCTCAAGGTCAGCCTGGTGCTCGACGGCGGCACCGCCCGCTACCGCGTCGAGCGCTTCGGCGAGGCCGTGGTGGAGGATTCGAAGCTCGGCTTCGCCCTGCGCGATGGTCGACTGGACCGCGATTTCGCCCTGCTCGGCCAGCAGCGGCGCAGCGTCGACGACAGCTGGGAACAGCCGTGGGGCGAACGCCGGCTCACCCGCAACCAGTTCAATGAGCTGACCGTGCAGCTGGCCGAAACCACCGGCAGCAAGCGGCGGCTGGATGTGGTGTTCCGCGTCTACGATGATGGGCTCGGCTTCCGTTATGTGTTCCCGCAGCAGCCGAACCTGCGCGCAGCCATCATCGATGACGAACTGACCGAGTTCGCCATCGCGCAGGATTCAACCGCCTGGTGGATTCCCGCCGGCGAGCCGATCCACTACGAATACCTGTACCAGCGCACCCCGCTACGCGAAGTGCCGCTGGTGCATACGCCGATGACGCTGCGCAGCCGCGATGGCCTGCACGTGGCGATCCACGAGGCCGCACTGGTGGACTACGCCGGCATGTGGCTGCGCCGCACCGAGGGCCAGCGCCTGCGCGCGCAGCTGTCGCCTTCGGCCGAAGGCTGGAAGGTGCGCCGCGCTCTGCCCTTCGCCACGCCGTGGCGCACGCTGCAGATCGCCGACCGTGCCGGTGGCCTGGTCGAATCGGACCTGATCCTCAACCTCAACGAACCCAATGCGCTGGGCGATGTGAGCTGGGTGAAGCCAGCCAAGTACCTCGGCGTGTGGTGGTCGATGCACCTGGACAACGAAAGCTGGGCGACCGGGCCGAAGCACGCGGCCACCACCGCCAAGACGAAGAAGATGATCGACTTCGCCGCCGCGCACGGCTTCCGTGGCGTGCTGGTGGAAGGCTGGAATCCGGGCTGGGACGGCATGTGGGTGGGCAATGGCTACGACTTCGATTTCACCCGTGCCACGCCCGATTTCGATATCGAAGCGCTGTCGGCGTATGGCCTGAAAAAGGGTGTACATCTGATCGGCCACCATGAAACCGGCTGCGCCATCGAGCACTACGAGGACCAGCTGGGCGCCGCGCTGGACCTGTACGCACGGCTGGGCGTGGACCAGTTCAAGACCGGCTACGTCTGCGACGACGGCCAGGTCGACCGCCGCAATCCCACGGGGGGCCCGCTGTGGCGCGAATGGCACGACGGGCAGTTCATGGCCCGCCACCATCTGAAGGTGGTGCAGGAGGCCGCGCGCCGGCACCTGTCGGTCAACCCGCATGAGCCGATCAAGGACACCGGCCTGCGCCGCACCTATCCCAACTGGATCTCGCGCGAAGGTGCGCGTGGCATGGAGTACAACGCCTGGGGCCAGCCACCGAACCCGCCGGAGCACGAGGTCAACCTGGTGTTCACCCGCATGCTGGCCGGGCCGATGGATTACACCCCCGGCATCCTCAGCCTGAAGGGCCGCCACGGCCAGGCCATCCCCAGCACGTTGGCCCGCCAACTGGCGCTGTACGTGGTGCTGTACAGCCCGATCCAGATGGCCGCCGACCTGCCCGAGCACTACCTGCAGCATCGCGAGGCGTTCCGTTTCATCGAAGACGTGGCGGTGGACTGGGAGCAGAGCCGCGTGCTCGATGGCGAAGTGGGCGACTACGTGACGATCGTGCGCCGCGACCGCAACAGCCGCGACTGGTTCCTCGGCAGCATCACGGATGAACACGGCCGCGTGCTGCCGGTGTCGCTGGGCTTCCTGGAGCCAGGCGTGCGCTATCGCGCCGAGATCTACCGCGATGGTGAAGGCGCGGATTTCCGCAGCAATCCATTCGCCTTCGCGCGCGAAACCCGCGAGGTGACCAGTACCGATGCACTGACATTGGTACTGGCGCCGGGCGGTGGGCAGGCCATTCGCTTCACACCGCTTTGAATGCCTGGGTAGTGCCGGCCGCTGGCCGGCAATCACATTCACCGGGCTGCCGGCCAGCGGCCGGCACCACCGCAAGCAGGATCTGAAAGCGATTACATCCCTGCAAACGCCATTGAATACGTATGCAGGGTGATTCCCGCGAAGAACGCGCTGCCTACCATAGCGGCGACGACAGCGGCCACCGCGTCGCACGTCCACGGTGACTCCGGGACGACCACGAATCGCACTACAACATTGCCTGGGAGGGGAAAATGTTGAACCACAAGCGCAGCGCGCTGAGCATCGCGCTGGCCGTTGTCCTGGCGCCGACGCTGGCGTCGGCACAGTCCACGCAGAGCACCACCACGCCGGCCGCCACCGCCGCCACCAACCTGGATACGGTGCAGGTCACCGGCATCCGCCGCGGCATCGAGAACGCGATCGCGATCAAGCAGGACGCCACCTCGGTGGTCGAGGCGATTTCTGCCGAAGACATCGGTAAGCTGCCCGACGTGAGCATCGCCGAATCCATCTCGCGCCTGCCCGGCCTCGCCGCCCAGCGCGTTGCCGGCCGTGCGCAGGTGATCAGCGTGCGAGGCCTGTCACCCGACTTCGCCACCACCCTGCTCAATGGCCGTGAAGTGGTCAGCACCGGCGACAACCGTGGCGTCGAATTCGACCAGTACCCATCTGAACTGGTCAACGGCGTGACCGTCTACAAGACCCCGGACGCGGCGCTGGTCGGCCAGGGCTTGTCGGGCACCATCGACATGCAGACTGCACGCCCGCTCAGCTTCGGCGAGCGCGTGATCGCGGTCAGCGGCCGCTACCAGAAGAGCTCGCTGGGCCGCGCCGCCAACATCGATCCGTATGGCAACCGTTTCAGCGCCAGCTACATCGACCAGTTCTTCGACAACACCCTGGGCATCGCCATCGGTTACGCGCACAGCGACATGCCGATCCAGGAGAACCAGGTCGGCCTGTACGAGCCCTGGACCACCGAGCACACCGACAAGGGCGAGCGTCGCGGAATCGCGCCAGGCACCTACTTCACCGATGGCATCAAGGCGCTGCGCCGTACCGGCAACAACAAGCGCGACGGTGTGATGGCAACGATCCAGTTCCGCCCGAACAACAGCTGGACCAGCACCTTCGATGCGTTCCACACCGAAGCTGAGCAGATCGACACCGCCAACCAGTTCGAGCTGAGCCTCAGTGGCAATGGCGAGGACGGCAACAATCCCAATGCGATCCTGCCGGTGTTCAGCAATGTCGGCCGCAATGCCGATGGCAGCTTCACCGGTGGCACGATCAGCAATGCGTACCCGCTGGTCCGCGGCATGTACAACAAGCGCAAGGACAAGATCGATGCGTTCGGCTGGAACAACGAGTTCAACGTCGGTGGCGTGAAACTGGTCGCCGACCTGAACTACTCCAAGGCGACCCGCCGCGAGATCAACCTGGAAAACAACCTGCAGCTGGTGCCGCGCCCGCAGTTCGACACGATCGGGTTGGTGGTGAACAACAACAGCTTCTCGCAGATCACGCCGGGGCGTGACTACTCCAATCCGGACAGCCTGTTCCTGACCAACACGATCTATGGTTCCGGCTACGGCAAGGTGCCGGAGGTCGAAGACCGCTTGAAGGGCGCCAAGCTGGCGGCGACGTTGCCGGTTCCCGAGGCCATGTCCAGCTGGTTCTCGGATGTGGACGTGGGCGTGAACTATGCCGACCGTCGCAAGCAGAAGGCCCAGGCCGAAGGCAACATCCTGCTCGGTGCCCAAGGCGAATCCACCATCGCCCCGGACCTGCAGTACCGCCCGGTCAACCTCGGTTTCGCCGGCATCGGCTACATCCCCTCGTGGAACGTGCCGGCAGCCGTGGGTCGCTACATGACCTTCAACCCGGTCGACAACCTGGACTACCTGATTCCCAAGTCGTGGACGGTCGAGGAGAAGATCACCACCGCGTGGGCACGCCTGAACATCAACACCGACATCGGCGTGGTCGGCGTGCGCGGCAACATCGGCGTGCAGATGCAGCACACCGACCAGAGCTCGGACTCGCGCTACTGGGACAGCTCGCAGCCGGTGGGCAGCAACATCCAGCCCTTCTCTGCCGGCAAGACCTACAAGGATTGGCTGCCGAGCTTGAACCTGGTGTTCATGTTCCCGCACCAGCAGACGCTGCGCTTCGCCGCCGCCAAGCAGGTCGCGCGCCCGCGCGTGGACCAGATGCGTGCCGGCCTGGAATTCGGTGTGGATACCAACAACGGCCGCCCCGGTGGCAGCGGCGGCAACCCGCTGCTGGATCCGTGGCGCGCAACCGCACTGGACCTGTCCTATGAGAAGTACTTCGGCGAGAAGGCCTACGTGGCTGCGGCCATCTTCTACAAGGACCTGAAGAGCTACGTCTACACGCAGTCGGTGGACAACTACGACTTCAGCGGCCTGCTGGGCAACTACGTGCCGCCGCCGGGCATGACCGCACCGGTGCTGACCACCGGCACCTTCTCCACGCCGCAGAACGGCAAGGGCGGCACGTTGAAGGGGCTGGAGCTGACCGGGTCGTTCCCGCTGGAGATGCTGACCGACAGCCTGCGCGGCTTCGGCGTGCAGGCCAGCGCGACCTTCAACAAGAGCGACATCACCATCCTGGATCCGGAAAGCGCCTCCAGCGTGGGCACCGACCCGATCAGCCTGCCGGGCCTGTCCAAGCGCGTCTACAACTTCACCGCCTACTACGAACGCAGTGGCTTTGAAGCACGCGTGAGCCAGCGTCGCCGCTCGGACTTCATCGGTGAGATCGGCAACTTCAACGGCAACCGCACACTGCGTTACGTAGTGGGCGAGAACGTGACCGATGCGCAGATCAGCTACACCTTCAGCGACAGCAGCAGCCTGCGCGGGCTGACCCTGCTGCTGCAGGGCAGCAACCTGACCAACGAGCCGTACCGCACCTACGCCGGCAGCAAGGACCGCCCGCTGGAATACATCGAGTGGGGTCGCACCTACATGCTGGGCGTGAACTACAAGTTCTGACCACGACCGGGTAGTGCCGGCCGCTGGCCGGCAACCAGCCCCTCGGTAGCGCCGGGCCGTGCCCGGCGACATGGACCCGGTAGTGCCGGCCGCTGGCCGGCAACACAAGGAGAGCAGGGCCGGAAACCCGCTGCGCAGGCAGCGGGTTTTGTTTTGTGCGCACAACGCGATGGTCAGTGAAGCGTGATCGGCACGCCCATCCACGCATGGCGTGGATCTACCGGGATATATCGAATGGATGCGGTGGTAGATCCACGCCATGCGTGGATGCCCTTCACCGGAATCCCACCCACAAAAAAGGGACGGGGCGCTTCGGCCCCGTCCCCGCAAGTACCGCCACCGGAGAAAACGGTCAGCTGCGTCGGGCGCAATACACCGCGCGCGGCGGCAGCTGGAGTTCATTGCCCTGCACCGTGCCCGCATCCGGGCCCGGTACCGCCACCTGCTGCCAGTTGCCCAGCGGCAGCGGATGGCTCACCGCCTCGGCCGACAGGTTGAAGGCCAGCAGGAGGGTTTCATCTGCAAGCATACGCTCGAACAGCAGCACTGGCTCGGCGCTTTCGATGAATCGGATGCTGCCATGCAGGAGCGCCGGCTGGCTATGCCGCCAGGCCAGGAACCCCCGGAACGCGGCCAGGACCGAGTCCGGGTCGCGCTCCTGCACCGCCACGGCCGCGGCGCGGTGCTCGGCCGGGATCGGCAACCAGGGCTGGCCCGTGGTGAAACCGGCCAGCGGCGCATCGGTCCACGGCAGCGGGGTACGGCAACCATCACGGCCCTTGAAGTTCGGCCAGAAGGTGATGCCATACGGGTCCTGCAGGGCCTCGAACGGCACCTCGGCCTCGGCCAGGCCCAGCTCCTCGCCCTGGTACAGGCAGACCGAGCCCCGCAGCGAACACAGCATCGCCACCAGCATCCGCGCCAGGCGCGGGTCAGCCGGGTGGCCGCCCCAGCGGCTGACCGCTCGCTCCACGTCGTGATTCGACACCGCCCAGCACGGCCAGCCTTCGGTCATCGCCGCTTCCAGCCGCGAGACCGTGTCGCGGATATAGGCCGCGCTGTAGTCGTCCACCAGCAGCTCGAAGCTGTAGCCCATGTGCAGGCGGCCATCGCGGGTGTATTCGGCCGTGGTGGCCAGCGAGTCCTCCGAGGAGATCTCGCCCAGGCTGACCGCCCCCGGATACTCGTCCAGCAGCGCGCGCAGGCGCTCCAGGAACGGCAGGTTCTCCGGCTGGGTGTTGTTGTAATAGTGGTACTGGTAGGCGTACGGATTGTCCGGGCTGAAGCCGCGGCCGAAGCGCTTCTCCGCCGGCTTGGCCGGGTTGTCGCGCAGCTGCGCGTCATGGAAGCAGAAGTTGATCGCATCCAGGCGGAAGCCATCCACACCGCGGTCCAGCCAGAAGCGCACGTTGTCCAGGGTGGCCTGCTGCACGTCCGGGTGATGGAAGTTCAGGTCCGGCTGGTCAACCAGGAAATTGTGCAGGTAGTACTGCTCCCGGCGCGGCTCCCACTGCCAGGCGCCGCCGCCGAACAGCGACAGCCAGTTGTTGGGCGGGGTGCCATCCTCGCGCGGGTCGGCCCAGACGTACCACTCCGCCTTCGGGTTGCGGCGGTCCTGGCGGCTCTCGCGGAACCAGGCATGCTCGATCGAGGTGTGGCTCAGCACCTGGTCGATCATCACCTTCAGACCAAGCCCGTGGGCCTTGGCCAACAGACGGTCGAAGTCATCCAGGTTGCCGAACAGCGGGTCGACGTCGCGGTAGTCGGCGATGTCATAGCCGAAGTCGGCCATCGGCGATTTGAAGAAAGGCGAGATCCAGATCGCGTCCACGCCCAGCGCGGCGATGTGGTCCAGGCGCTGGATGATGCCCGGCAGGTCACCCACGCCATCGCCGTTGGCATCAAGGTAGCTGCGCGGGTAGATCTGGTAGATGACGGCTCCGCGCCACCATGGATAGTGCGACATCGACAGCCCCCCTCCGGGCATGCGGGACCCGCCGGGAGCGGGCCGAAATCCTGATGCCGCAAGCTTAGCGGTGGCCTCACGGGCATGGCGCAACCTGCATACGTATTCACGCAGGCGGCAGCCGTGGCCGGGCCGCGGACGTCGGCTTGCCCGGTTTGCGCCCGAATTCACAGGCAGCGCCTATAATCAGCGATGAGCCTGAAAGCCTGATCGCATGACCATCACCGAAGACACCCGTCCCGCCCTGGGCCTGTCCCAGATCCAGTCGCTTGCCGCGGCCGACATGGCCGCCGTCGACGCCCTGATCCGGCGCCGCCTGTCCTCGGACGTCGTGCTGATCAACCAGATCGCCGATCACATCATTTCCGCCGGCGGCAAGCGCCTGCGCCCGATGCTGGTGATGCTGGCCGGCCATGCGGTCGGCCAGGCCGGCCCGGAGCACCATCAGCTGGCGGCGATCATCGAGTTCATCCACACCTCCACCCTGCTGCACGACGACGTGGTGGACGAATCCAGCCTGCGCCGTGGCCGCAGCACGGCCAACGCACTGTGGGGCAACGCGCCCAGCGTGCTGGTCGGCGACTTCCTGTACTCGCGCAGCTTCCAGCTGATGGTCGAGCTGGAGCGCATGTCGGTGATGCAGATCCTGGCCGATGCCACCAACCGCATCGCCGAGGGTGAAGTGCTGCAGCTGCTGCACGTGCACAACCCGGACACCGACGAAGCCGCCTACCTGCGCGTGATCGAGCGCAAGACCGCGGTGCTGTTCGCCGCCGGTACCCGTCTGGGTGCGCTGGCCAGCGGCGTGGACGAAGCCACCCAGCAGGCCCTGTTCGACTACGGCATGCACCTGGGCTACGCCTTCCAGATCGCCGACGACGTGCTGGACTACTCGGCCAACGCCGAGGAACTGGGCAAGAACCTGGGCGATGACCTCGCCGAGGGCAAGGCAACGCTGCCGCTGATCCACGCGATGGCCCACTCCGACGACGCCACCCGCGAACGCCTGCGCACCATCGTGCAGGACGGTGATGCCTCGGCGATGCCGGAAGTGCTGGCGGCGATCCGCGCCACTGGCGGCCTGGAGTACAGCCGCGCGAGGGCCGAGGAATATGCCGAAGCCGCCGAGCGCGCGCTTGACGGCCTGGGCGACAACGATGCCGTGGCCGCCCTGCGCGGCCTGGCCCGCTATGCGGTGCAGCGCTCGCATTGATGGCGGCGTGCTGACCAACGGTCGGCACCTACCAGGGCGGGTGGGTGCCGACCGTTGGTCGGCACGGAAACATCGGTGGGTGCCGACCGCTCGCATTGACCGCATCCGGTAGTGCCGGCCGCTGGCCGGCATTCCCGATGACATCCGCAGCATCATGAGGGTGCCGGCCAGCGGCCGGCACTACCGCTTCACGGATCAACGTTTCTCGAAGCGCTCCTCGAAGAACTCATCCAGCGCCTTCCACGCGCGCTTGGCCGCCCGTTCGTTGTACTGGCAGCCCGGCGGGCTGTTGGCATCGCGCTCGGCGAAGCAGTGCACCGCCCCGCTGTAGTTGGTGAATTCCCAGTCGACCTTGGCCACGTCCATTTCCTTCTGGAAGCTGCCGATGTCCTCGGCAGTCACGCTCTTGTCGTCGGCACCATTGAGCACCAGCACCGACGGATGGCTGCCACCGGCCTGAGCCGGCAGCGGCGAGCCCAGCCCGCCATGCAGGCTGACCACCCCGGCCAGCGGTGCACCGGCGCGGGCCAGTTCCAGCACGGTGGTACCGCCGAAGCAGAAGCCGACCGCGCCGATCCGGCTGGCATCCAGCGGCGCCTTGCCCGCTTGGGCCTTTAGCACGTTCACCGCTTCCAGCGCACGTGCGCGCAGCAGCAGCCGGTCGTTGCGCAGCTTGGTCGCCACCGGCCCGGCCTCGGCATCGGTCTTCGGCCGCACGCCCTTGCCGTACACGTCGGCCACCAGCACCACGTAATCATCGCCGGCCAGCTGCTTGGCCTTCTCGATGGCCGATTCGTTCACACCCTTCCAGTTCGGCACCATCACCAGGCCAGGGCGCTTGTCGTTGTCGCCGTCGTCATAGACCAGCACGCCACTGAAGGTCGTGCCCTGGTGTTTCCACTCCACCGGCTGCGTCTTCATCGCCGCCCACGCCGGCATCGCCGCCAGCCCCAGCATCACCGCCACACCGCATCGCCAACGATTCATGCGCCTGCTCCGCAAGAAAAAGGGACGGAGGGGATTAAGCCGTATTCGCCCCTCCCGCGTCGCATTCTGCATTGGCGGCGTGACGCAGGTGTGGTTGGATACGACTTAATCCCCTCCGTCCCCTTTTTTCGCATGAACCTTGTTGATCGCTTTCTGTCTGGCCTGATCCCACGCCTGCCTGCCGACGATGCCCCGCAGTGGGCGTACGTGCAGGGCGCCAGCGCCGAAGACCTGCAGCGCCTGCGTGCGCAGTGGCCGCAGGTTCCTGACAGCCTGGTGGAGCTGCTGTCGCGCGTGGATGGCACGCACTATCGCGAATACCCGAAAGGCGAGGTCTGTGCGCTGATGCTGGGCTCGGACGTGGAAGACGGCGGCTATCCGTACTACCTACGCTCGGTCGCGCAGATCTTCGAGGATCAGCAGCAGTGGGACGACAGCATTCGTTCCATCTACGAAGAGTGGCTGGATGACGAGCCGGAGATACTGGGTGAAGGCATCGACGCGGATCTGCCGATGAACCGCCGCCTGTGCTTCTCGCACTGCATGAACAACGGCGGCACCTCGATGCTGTATCTGGATTTTGATCCGGCACCGGGCGGCGTTGCCGGGCAGGTGGTCCGCTACCTGCACGATCCAGACAGCTACGTAGTCATCGCGCCCAGCTTCGATGCGTATCTGCAGCAGCTGATTGATGGCGATTACAGCTTCATTGATCAAGAGTAGATCCACGCCATGCGTGGATGAATTTCCCCGTGGGTTGCCGGCCAGCGGCCGGCACTACCTTCAAGCGATACCCAACCCCGGAATCGCGCTGATGCTGTCCGGGTCAAACCCGGCCAGTTCGGCGAAATGACGACCACGCGCCACATAGTCACGGTAGGCACCGAAGCTCGGCGCGCCCGGCGACAGCAGCACCACCCCGCCCTGCGCGCCCAGCGCGGTGCGCGCCAAGGCCATCGCCTCGGGCAGATCGCCCGCAGCGTGCAGGCCGAAGCGGCCGGCATCGGCCAACGGCTGCAGCATCGCGTGGATGCGCGGGCCATTGCTGCCCATGGTCACGATCTCCACCGGCGGCACATCGTGCGCCATGTGCTGCATGAAATCGGTCCAGTCCAGGCCACGGTCATGCCCGCCCACCAGCAACGCGATGCGCTGCCCGGCGAAGCACTCCAGCGCGGCCAGGCTGGCATGCGGCGTGGTGCTGATTGAATCGTTGATGTAGGTCAGGCCATCGGACACGCCGATGCGCTGCAGGCGGTTGGGCAGCGGCCTGAAATCCTGCACCGCCGGTGCCAGCGCCACCGCGTCCAGGCCCAGTGCTTCCAGTGCGGCCAGCACCGCGCACAGATTCCCGCGGTTGTGGCGGCCCGGCAGCGGCGTGTTACGGGTATCGAATACGGCCTGCTCACCGCGATGCACGATGTCACCGCGCATATGCCAGCCCTGTGGCTGGTTGAACCAGATTACTTCGCTGTCGGGCAGCGATAGCGCGACCAAGTGCGGATCGGCAGCATTGAGCACGGCGATCCGCGGCGCGGCGTCAGTCACCAGCCGCAGCTTATCGTCGATGTAACGCTGTTCGCTGCCGTGCCAGTCCAGGTGCTCGGGGAACAGGTTCAGCACCACCGCCACCTGCGGGTGGGCACCACTGCGCGCCACTTCGCCGGTCTGGTAGCTGGACAGTTCCACCGCCCAGTACTCGGGCGCGGGCTGCGGGTCCAGCACTTCCAGCAGCGGCAGACCAATGTTGCCGACCAGGCCGGTACGGTGGCCGGCGGCACGCAGCAGGTGCGCGACAAGCGCGGTGGTGGTGCTCTTGCCCTTGGTACCGGTCACGCACACGGTGTCGTGCACGATGCCATCGGCAGCCGCATGTTCGGCAAACCACAACGCAGTCCCGCCGATGAAGGTGGTGCCCTGCCCCGCCGCCGCCAGCGCGATCGGCTGGTAGGGGCTGATGCCGGGCGATTTGATCACCACGTCGAACGCGGCCAGCGCTTCAGCGGAAGGCTCGCCACGCACGTCCAGCACGCCCTGTGTTTCTGCACGCGCGGCCTCCGCTTCGGCCGCCGGGCAGAACAGGCTCAGCGACAGCGTGGGCAGGCGCTCACGCAGTACCGCAAATGCAGCGCGCCCCTCACGGCCCCAGCCCCACAGCGCTACGCGCTTTCCTTCAAGCTGCGAAATCTTCACGCACCCGTTCCCACAGTGCTGCCGGAATGCGGTGCTCGCCCTGCAGCTGCATCAGCGGTGCCAGCTCCAGTTCGGCCGCATCCAGCTGCGGCTGGATCTCATTGCAGAAGCGCTTCACCAGCACGTCTTCCTTCCATTCCGGGCGCTGCGCCAGGGTCGCCATCGCCGCACGCGATTCGCGGCCTTCGCCCACGCACTCGAACGGCTTGTGGTCCTGGAATTCCAGCAGCGCATCGAAACCACCGGCCTGTTCGATATCGTCCAGCAGGTTGCGACCAAAGATGCGCACCAGGCGCGTCTTGGGCATGAACGGGGCCAGCGCAAGGAACACGAAATGACACTTCGGGCAGACGCCGCACCAGCGATTCACCGGGCGCTCGCCGAGGATGTGGAAGTTGCGGTTGCAGCTGGAGAAATGCGCGTCGTAGAAATCGCTCTTGGCGAACTGGCGGG
Organism: Stenotrophomonas maltophilia; assembly: GCF_004684085.1. Lineage (GTDB taxonomy): Bacteria > Pseudomonadota > Gammaproteobacteria > Xanthomonadales > Xanthomonadaceae > Stenotrophomonas > Stenotrophomonas maltophilia_AS. The sequence goes on along the minus strand of NZ_SRHZ01000024.1, from coordinate 154,245 downwards.
CCACGGCCAGCTCGGACATCGGGCGCAGCAGCGAGTAGTACTGCAGGTCGGCGGCCACCTGCTTCTGCACGTACTCACCAAAGGCCTGCTCGAATGCCCAGCCCTTGGACCACTGGTGGTTCACTTCGCCGGTGCCCGGAATCTGACTGCCATAGCTGGCCGAACGCTCATTGGAGAACACCACCTGGTCCACGCCCTGCAGCAGCGCGGCCAGCACCATGATCGCCGAGTTCACCGCGGTGACCGGGATATGGCCGTTCCAGGCGCCCTGGCGGTTGAGCTCGAACAGTTCCGGCGCCAGCGCGCGGCCCAGGTTCAACGTCGGCAGGCCGGTGCGCTCGGCACAGGCACGGATCAGCTGCGAGCCACCGATCCAGGTCACCGTCTCGTCCACGCCGGCACGGCGCAGTGCTTCGATGCTGACCAGCGAATCCTTGCCGCCGCCGATCGCCACCAGCGCATGCGGCTGCAGGCCCAGCACCGGCGCCTGCACCGTTTCACCCTGTACCGGCAGGCGGAAACGCCCGCGCAGGTTGAGGCCGTTGCGGTAGGCGAATTCACCCAGGCCGTTGAGATAGACCGTTTCCACCAGTGCAGCGGTATCGGCATCGATGGCGTAGCTGTCGATGCTGACCGTCTCCGGCACGCCCGCCTTGTAGTAGCTGACACCGGCGATCAGGTGCAGCAGCTGCAGTGCGCGCTGCACCGCGGCCGCGCGCGCCTCGTCCAGCACGAATGGTGCGCCGGGCACGGTAACGGTTTCCACCATCTCCGGGCCGTCATCAAAGGCGTAGACCAGCTTGGCCACGCCGGTGTCTGCGGCGAATTCGCAGCGGACGAAGCGGAAGCGGAAAACCTGGTGTTTGTCAAAAGCAGTCATGGTGAATCCAGTTCAAGCACGGTCAGGCACGCACCCGCGCGTTGGCGCGGGGCATGTCGGTGGGCGGGTGCAGGGCGCGGACGCAGATCACTCGATCACGTCTTCGCGCGGCATCGCCCGCTGGTTGTAGGTGTTGGACATCACATAGCCGTAGGCACCGGCATCGGCGATCAACATCACATCGTCCGGCGCGGTCGATACCGGCAGCTTGCGGCGCTTGCCGAACACGTCGCTGGATTCGCAGATCGGGCCGACCACATCGAACGCCGCCTCGGCATAACCGCCCTGGCGGCTGAGGTTCTCGATATCGTGCCAGGCGTCGTACAGGGCCGGGCGCATCAGTGTGTTCATGCCCGCATCCAGACCGACACGACGCACGCCGTCCTTCTCCACCACCTGGGTGGCGTGGGTCAGCAGAACGCCGGATTCGGCCACCAGGAAGCGACCCGGCTCGATCGCCAGGCGGAATGCCGGGTGCAGCGCCTTGACCTCGGCCAGGCCCTCGGCCCAGGCATCCAGATCGAACGGCTCGTCCTCGGCACTGTAAGGAATCGGCAGGCCACCACCGATGTCGATGGTGTGCACGCTGCCGATGCGGCGGGCGAAGCCGGCCAGCTCATCGCACATCAGGCGCCAGTGCTGCGCGGTTTCCACGCCGCTGCCCAGATGCGCATGCAGGCCGACCACGCGCGTGCCCAGCTCGGTGGCTGCGCGCACGAACTCGTCCACGCGGGCGATCGGCAGCCCGAACTTGGAATCCTTGCCGCCGGTACGGACCTTGGCGTGGTGGCCTTCGCCACGGCCCAGATCAACCCGCAGCCACAGTTCGCGGTTGCGGAACAGGTCCGGCCAACGCTGCAGTGCTTCGACATTGTCGATAGTAACGGTCACGCCCAATGCGAAGGCAGCTTCGTACTCTTCGCGCGGGCAGAAGCTGGGGGTGAACAGCACGCGCTTGGGCGACAGCTCCGGCAGATGCTGGAACACGTGCTTCAGTTCACCGTGCGATACGCACTCCAGGCCGAAGCCCTCGGCTTCCAGCAGCTGCAGGATGGCCGGATGGCTGTTGGCCTTGATCGCGTAGTAGCGCTGGTCGATCGGCTTGATCGCGGCCAGCGCGCGGGCGCGGGCGCGCACCGTCGGCAGGTGGTAGACGTAGCGCGGCGTACCGGCATCGGCCAGTTGCAAAAGGTGCGCACGCTGGCCCCGCCACCACGGCGTACCGCGCGGACGCACGGTACCGGCAATCTCGCGCCAGCGCGGACCGAATACCTCGGTCTCTTCCACCGGCATTGCACCGCTGTCGATCAGCTCGGCATGCAGGATCGGCAGCAGGCCATCGGCATCGGCCTCGTCGATCACGAAGGTCAGGTTCAGATCGTTGGACGACTGCGAAATCATGTGCACGCGTTCACGACCGAAGGTCGCCCACACGTCCGACAGCTTGTGCAGCAGCGAGCGCATGCCCAGGCCGACCAGGGTGATGGCCGCGCACGGCACGATCACCTTCACCTTGCAGATCTGCGACAGGTCAGCCGACAGCGCGGCCAGCACATCGGTGTTGACCAGATTCTCGGATGGGTCCAGCGACACGGTGACGTTGGTCTCGGCCGAACCGATCAGGTCCACCGACAGCCCGTGCTTCTTGAACAGACCGAACACATCGGCCAGGAAGCCGACCTGCTGCCACATGCCGATGCCTTCCATCGACACCAGCACGATGCCGTTGCGGCGGCTGATCGCCTTCACCCCCGGCACCGGCGCGGCGTTGCCATCGATGCTGGTGCCCGGCAGTTCCGGGCGCTCGGTATCGAGGATGGCCATCGGCACGCCCGCATCGCGGCATGGCTTGATCGAGCGCGGATGCAGCACCTTGGCGCCGGTGGTGGCGATTTCCTGCGCCTCGTAGTAGTCCAGCCGGGTCAGCAGGCGCGCGTCCGGCACGTCGCGCGGATTTGCACTGAACATGCCCGGCACATCGGTCCAGATCTCCACGCGGCTGGCGCCGAGCAGCGCACCGAAGTACGCCGCTGAAGTATCCGAGCCGCCGCGGCCAAGAATGGCGGTGCCACCGTCGGCATGGCGGGAGATGAAGCCCTGGGTGATCAGCAGGCGGGTCGGCTGCGCGCGGAAACGCTGCGCCCACTCGGCATCGGCGCGCCACTGGCAGTTCACCGACAGGCGCTGCGACCAGTCGCTCTGGTTCGGCTGCGGCGGCAGTGCATCCAGCCACTGGCGGGCATCCATCCAGCCGAAATCCAGGCCGCTGGCGCGCAGATAGGCCGCACCCAGGCTGGACGACAGCAGTTCGCCCTGGCCCAGTACTTCGGCCTGCCACTCCAGCGGACGGGTTGTCGCACGCGTATCGTCGAGCAGGCCCTGCAGCGCAGCCAGACGTTCGGCCAGCACCTCACGGCCCAGGCCCAGCTCGACCAGGAAACCCTCATGGCGCTCGACCAGCGCTGCCACGCGATCACGGCTGTCCGGCGCGCCATCGGCGATCGCGGTCAGCTCGTTGGTGACCCCGGACAGCGCCGAAACCACCACCAGTACGCGCGAACCTGTCTCTTCCGCACGTTTTTTCGCCAGCTTCCCGATCGTGTCCCAGCGATGACGACGCGACACCGAGGTGCCGCCGAACTTCAGTACGATCCAACGATCGACAAGGGGGGAAGCTGACATGGATTGGCTATGTAGAATGTGGGGAAGCCGCCCTCGGGGGCGGAACCTTTGATTCTAAGCGCAATATCCCCGTAGATGGCCGTCCTTCGTTACCTGCAGCTCGATGTCTTCGCCCCCCGCCCCGGCACCGGCAATCCGCTGGGCGCCGTCCTGGACGCCGACGGGCTCTCCAGCAACCAGATGCAGACCCTGGCCGCCTGGCTGAACCTGTCCGAGACGGTGTTCTTCCTGCGCCCCAACGCGCCCGGGGCCGACTACCACATCCGCATTTTCACCCCGAGCCGCGAGCTGGCATTTGCCGGCCACCCCAGTGTCGGCGCCGCCTGGGCGGCGGTGACCTGCGGCCTGGCGCAACCGCGCGACGGCGCCCTGCTGCAGCAATGCGCAGCGGGGTTGCTGCCGGTACGGGTGAGCGGCCCGGCCGAGGCACTGCAGATCCAGCTGGCCAGCCCACCAGCGCGGCAACTGGAGACGACGGCCGGCGCCGCGCCGAAGGAGCTGCTGGCGCTGGCTGCCAGCGGGCAGGTACCCGAACTGTGGGACAACGGCGCACGCTGGTGGCTGCTGCCGCTGCGCGACGCCGCCACCGTACGCGGCCTGGCGCCGGATATGGCGGCCCTGCGCAGCTGGAGCCTGGCCACCGACGCTACCGGTCTGGCCGTGTTCGCCGACGAGGCCGGCGCCGACCATGCCCGCGTGGTGCGCGCCTTCTGCCCCGCCGATGCGGCCGCCGTACCCGAGGATCCGGTGACCGGCAGCGCCAACGCCCTGATCGGCGCCTGGCTGCGGCAGCGCACTGCCCTGCCCGGCCGCGAGGGTCGCTATGTGGCGAGTCAGGGTCGCGAGGTCGGTCGCGATGGCCGCGTGCAGGTCGAGGTCGATGCGCAGGGCACGGTGTGGATCGGCGGCCAGGTGCAGCCGGTCATCGATGGACACCTTCGCTGGTAGCGCCGGCCCATGCCCGGAAGCTTGGCCGTGCTGCGCGCTCGCGGGGCATGGCCCCGCGCTACCGTATTCCCCTTCATCCCTGGAGTTTCGCCCCGATGACCACCCGCCGTTTCCTGCAGCTGGATGTGTTTTCCCCGCGCCCCGGCGCGGGTAATCCGCTGGCCGTAGTGCTCGATGCCGAAGGCCTGGACGACGCCAGCATGCAGGCCATCGCCCGCTGGACGCGTCTGCCGGAAACCACCTTCGTGTTCCCCCCGCAGGCATCCGGCACCAGCTACCGCCTGCGCATGTTCAGCCCGCAGAAGGAAGTTCCGTTTGCTGGCCATCCCAGCGTAGGCACCGCACATGCGGTACTGCAGGCAGGGCTGGCGACAGCGGTCGATGGCGTGCTGGTGCAGGACGGCATCGCCGGTGCGCTGCCGCTGCGCGTCAGTGGCGAAGGCACGCAGCAGCGGATTGCCATCCGTACTCCGCGCGCGCAGCTGGCCGAAACCGCCGAGGCGACCGATCCACGCCTGCAGGCGGCGCTGAAGGAATGGCCGCTTGGCACGCTGCCGCCTGCACGCATGCAGGGTGGGCGCAGCTGGTGGGTGGTGCAGGTTGCCGATGAAGCCGCCTTGCGCGCCCTGCATCCGGACTGGGACGCGGTGGCCGCACTGGCCGAGTCCACCGACAGCATGGGCGTGTTCGCCTATGCCTTCAGCGATGGCAGCGAGGGATTCGACCTGGCCGTGCGCGCCTTCGTCGGCAATGGCCGGCGCTTCGAGGATGCTGCCTCGGGGGCCGCCAATGCCGTGCTGGCCGCATGGCTGGATCTGCGTGATGCGCTGCCACGGGGCCGTGCACCGTTCGAAGTCAGCCAGGGCCGCGAAGTCGGCCACGACGCACGCCTGACCCTGCGGGTCGACGCCGATGGCGAGGTCTGGTCCGGCGGCCAGGTGCAGACGGTGATTACCGGCACCCTCGACTGGTGATCGCCTGTACGCGATAGCGCCGGGCCATGCCCGGCGTCTTTCTGCTGCGCTCGCCGGGCATGGACCGGCGCTACCGCCTATCAGCCCAGCTCGGCTTCCAGGCTGATCGGTACCGCACTCAGCGCCTTGGACACCGGGCAGTTCTGCTTTGCGTCATCGGCAATGGCGCGGAACTGTGCCGCATCGATACCCGGCACCACGGCCTTCACTTTCAGCCGGATCTGCGACAGCTGCGGGCCGCCTTCCAGTGACAGGTCGACCTTGGCCTCGGTATCCAGCGAGGTCGGGGTGAAGCCGGCTTCGCCGAGCTTGGCCGACAGCGCCATGGTGAAACAGCCGGCATGCGCAGCGGCGATCAGTTCTTCCGGATTGGTGCCTTTCTCGTCGCCGAAACGGCTGTTGAAGCCATAGCGGGTCTTGTCCAGCAGCCCGCTCTGCGGCGTGCTCAACTGTCCCTTGCCGGACTTCAGATCGCCTTCCCAGTGCGCGGTGGCGTGTCGCGAGATTCCCATGTGCTGCTCCTGCGTGGCGGTGATGAACGTTCACCCTCGCACGGCACGCGTTAGCCCTGCGTCGCTCCGCCGCACGCCGAACGTCATCCTGGATGCAGGCACGTGGACACTTCCTCGCCAGGGAAACGCGCACTTTTCCCTTGTTTTCAGTGATTTCGCGCATCCCCGTGCTGGCGGGACAGGCATTGCCGGCCGCGTCGCGACACCCCCATCCCCCACCAGCGGCCATGTGCTGAATCGGCCTGGATATGAAAAAACATGCACTTTCCGCGCTCCGGGCTATTGGCGGCGCCCGAGAGTTGCCCTACATTGCGCTTGCCGACGGGGTTCGGCGCCGACCAAACAACCAACCGTTCACGGAACAGGAAACCATGGCAAAGACCGCTAAGAAGGCTGCCCCGAAGAAGGCAGTGAAGAAAGTCGCGACGAAGGCAGCCGCCAAGCCGGCCGCTCCGAAGCCGATCAAGGAAGTGCTGACCAAGTCCGGCCTGGTTGCACACATCGCTGAAGCCTCCGGCGTCATCGCCAAGGACGTCCGCGCTGTGCTGGCCTCGCTGGAAAGCGCCGTCGCCTCCTCGGTGCACAAGAAGGGCGCTGGCTCCTTCACCCTGCCGGGCCTGCTGAAGATCTCCACCGTCAATGTGCCGGCCAAGCCGAAGCGCAAGGGCATCAACCCGTTCACCAAGGAAGAGCAGTGGTTCGCTGCCAAGCCGGCCACCACCAAGCTGAAGGTGCGTCCGCTGAAGAAGCTGAAGGACGCCGCGCTCTAAGCGCGCGCCCCAAAGCGGATTCCGACGGGACGGCTCTGGCCGTCCCGTTTTTTTTGTCCCAACCACGGCCCGCAACACAGCGTTGCCGCTTTCCGGGAAATACCCGCTGAGGCCCGTCGCCATTGGCCGGACGCGGTCTGTTCCGACCACGGAACGTACCGGGTGGAACACTGCGTGCAGCGCCGGCCGTCGCCGCCGACCGTGGCCTTGCCTATCGTGGGCACATCCTCCACAGCTACGGCGAGCACACCCTCATGGCCAGCCCCTCCACCCGCTACCGGATCTCGGTGACCCCCATCGAAAAGGACGGGGTGCAGTGCACCGGGCGCTGCACCATCGAACTTGAACACCGCGCCAGCCGCGACCTGATGCGCCTGCTGGAGGCAGCCCCACGCACCGCCGGCCTCAGCGGCGACGAGCGTGCGACGGTGGTGATCGCCACCCAGCTGCTGCGCGACATCGTGCAGCGACATGCCGAAACCGAAGGCCACGCATTGGCCGCCATCGCAGCGCAGGTACTGCCGGCACTGGATGCCTTGGAGCAGTTGCCCGCCTCCCGCTGACAGCAGCGCAACCGATACACTGCCCTCCTTCACGTCGCCTCGGGGAGGAGGCAGGCATGCGCAGGTTCCTGTTGTTGATTGCGCCGCTGGTGCTGCTGGGCTGTTCCCGGCCGGCGCCACAGCCGGAGCCCGCGATGGCCCCGGCCGGGTCCACCGCCAGCACCGAAGCACCGTCCGCTGCGGATACTGACGCAGCCGCCCTGCAGCCACCGGCGATCGACCCGCTGTTCGCCGCGGTGGCCGCCGACGCCGAATCGCCCTCGATCATGCTCAACCGCTATGTGATCGCGCTGCTCAACCGCAACCGCACCGCAAGCGACGCGGCATGGGCGATTCCGCCAGCCGATCCACATCGCGCAGACGACGCGGCATTGCGACAGCTGCAGGATGTGCGCACGCTGCGCCTGGACAGCGATACCCCGCTCGCACGTGACGGCCAACAACCGCCGCGCCTGCTGGAGGTGCCTGTGCGGATCCGCGCGGTCACCGCACAGGGCACCTTCCGCTTCGGTGGCTGGTACCGCGTGCAGCCCAGCAGTGACGGCCGTGCCTGGCAGATCCAGTCGGCGCAGCTGCGGCCAACGCTGGACTGAACCGTTGCAGCGGCATGCACGCACGATTCAGCCGGCACGGCTACTCTTTGATTCGTCCATTCATACCCACCGGTCACCGCCATGCGCCTGCGTTCCCTGATGACCCGCCTCGCTGCCTCCACCGTGCTGATCGCTGCTGCGATCGGCGCCCAGGCCGCCCCTTCCATCTCCGGCCGCGAACTGTCGGTCGGTGCCAGCGACGTGCAGCAGTACCTCGATGGCAGCTTCCCACGCACCCAGGACGCCCTCGGCGGCCTGATCGCCCTGACCATGAGCCATCCGCAGCTGAGCCTGCCGGCCGGCGAACGATTGAACCTGGGCATGGATGTGGCACTGGCCACAGCCGGCGGCAACCCGGCCAAACTGGGCACGGTGAAGCTCAGTAGTGGTCTGCGCTACGACGCGCAGACCCAGGGCTTCCACCTGCAGCAGCCGAGCGTGGATGACTTCACCCCGGCCAACCAGGGCGGTCGCCTCGATTCGCGCACCCGTGGCCTGCTCAATGCCTGGCTGAGCGACTACGCCCAGCGCGAACCGATCTACAAGCTGGATCCGGCCGTGGCCGGGTTGCTGGGCGCCCTGCAGGTGCAGTCGGCGCAGGTGAAGAACGGCAAGCTGGTGGTCACCTTCAACCAGAATCTGGGCAACCTGGTGCCGGCCGGCGTGCTGGGTAAATAAGGTAGTGCCAGCCGCTGGCCGGCACGCTTTTCACGTGTGTGCCGGCCAGTGGCCGGCACTACCCACTGCGGGTCAGCGCTTGGGCTGCAGCATGGTGCCGGTGCACTTGGGCGAACCGCAGCGGCATTCCCAGATCTTCTTCAGCTTGGCCGTGTGGCGCTCGGCCAGGGTGATGCCGTAGTTGTAGGTCAGCTCCTCGCCGGCCTTGATATCGCGCAGTGCCTCGATGAACACCTTGTCGCCACGGCTGTCACCATCCTCGTCTTCCTCGATCACCGCCTCGCAGTTCGGGTCGCAGCTGTGGTTGATCCAGCGCGCGTCGTTGCCCTTGTAGTTGGCATCGATCACCCAATCGTCGTTGAGGGTGAACAGGAAGGTATGGCCACTTTCGACGTCACCACTGTCATCGGCATCGACATCGCCGTGGCTGCGCAGCAGGCCCTTGTACTGGATCACGCGCTCGCCCTGCTTGATCGGGGCCACGGAAAACACACCGTTGCCGTGGATGGCGGACTTGCGGGCTTGGATCTTCTTGGGCATCGGCAAGGGAGGTCTGCAGCAAAAGGAACGTTGATTCTCGCCCATTCCGGGTGATTGCGAAAATCACCCTGTTGGCGCAGCATTGGCGCCCTGGCGATGGCCCCGGTGAGTGCTCCCGGTCCGGCCCCAGCGCCGGCTGAATGCCCGGGTTGGATGGCGGCAAATAAAAGCGTACAATTTCAGTCCGCTTTAAGAACCACTCGCATCCCCATGTTGCGCGTCACCAAACTTACCGATTACGCCACCGTCGTGCTGACCGTGCTCGCCGCCCGCCCGGGCGAGGTGCTCAGTGCCACTGAGCTGGCCGAATTCACTGGTCTGGAACCGCCGACCGTCAGCAAGGTGCTCAAGCCGCTGGCTCAGGCCGGCCTGGTCGAAGGCCTGCGTGGCGTCCGTGGCGGCTACCGCCTGACCCGCGCAGCCATCGAGATCTCGTTGTTCGAAGTGGTCGAAGCAATGGAAGGGCCGCTGGCCCTGACCGAATGCAGCCACGACCACCACCAGTGCGGCATGGCGCCCAAGTGCGGCGCGCGCAGCAGCTGGCGGCTGATCAACGACGTGGTTTCCGAGGCGCTGCGCGATGTCACCCTTGCGCAGATCCTGCCCCCCCTTCCCCTTGCCGATGACGAACAGCGCCGCACCATCGCTGTCGACGTCGTCTCCTGATCCGTAGGCAGCCCCCCATGGCCACCGAAACCATCGAAAACGTCGCCAGCGACGACACCCCCAACCGCGAGATCCATGAGCAGCTTGGCCGCAAGTATTCGGCCGGCTTCATCACGGACATCGAATCGGATTCCCTGCCGCCGGGCCTGGACGAGGACACCATCCGCGCCCTGTCGGCCAAGAAGGAAGAGCCGGAATGGATGACGCAGTGGCGGCTGGACGCCTACCGTCATTTCCTGACCATGCCGATGCCGGACTGGGCCAAGCTGGAAATCGCCCCGATCGACCTGCAGGCGCTCAGCTACTACTCCGCGCCGAAGGGCCCGAAGTACGCCTCGCTGGATGACGTGCCGAAGGAACTGCTGGACACCTACGACAAGCTGGGCGTGCCGCTGCACGAGCGCGCCAAGCTGGCCGGCGTGGCCGTGGATGCCGTGTTCGACTCGGTCTCCGTCGGCACCACCTTCCGCAAGGAACTGGCCGAGAAGGGCATTGTGTTCTGCTCGATGTCCGAGGCGATCAAGGAACACCCGGAACTGGTACGCCAGTACCTGGGGACTGTGGTGCCGGTCGGCGACAACTACTTCGCCGCGCTGAATTCGGCGGTGTTCTCCGATGGCAGCTTCGTGTTCATTCCCAAGGGCGTGCGTTGCCCGATGGAACTGAGCACCTACTTCCGCATCAACGCCGGCCACACCGGCCAGTTCGAGCGCACGCTGATCATCTGCGAAGAGAAGGCGTACGTGTCCTATCTGGAAGGCTGCACCGCGCCGATGCGCGATGAGAACCAGCTGCACGCCGCCGTGGTCGAACTGGTGACGCTGGACGATGCGGAGATCAAGTACTCCACCGTGCAGAACTGGTACCCGGGCGACGAGAACGGCGTGGGCGGCATCTACAACTTCGTCACCAAGCGTGCCGAATGCCGTGGCGCGCGCAGCAAGGTCACCTGGACCCAGGTCGAAACCGGCTCGGCGATCACCTGGAAGTACCCGTCCTGCGTGCTGCTGGGCGATGACTCGGTGGGCGAATTCCACTCTGTGGCTCTCACCCATCATCGTCAGCAGGCCGACACCGGCACCAAGATGATCCACGTCGGCAAGCGCACCAAGAGCAAGATCATCAGCAAGGGCATCAGCGCCGGCCGCGGCCAGAACACCTACCGCGGCCTGGTCCGGATCGACCGCAATGCCGATGGCGCACGCAACTACACCCAGTGCGATTCGCTGCTGATCGGCAAAAAATGCGGTGCCCATACCTTCCCCTACATCGAGGTGAAGAACCCGGGCGCCACCGTCGAGCACGAGGCCACCACCTCGAAGATTTCCGACGACCAGCTGTTCTACTGCCGCGCCCGTGGCATCAGCCAGGAAGACGCGGTGTCAATGATCGTCGACGGCTTCTGCAAGCAGGTGTTCCGCGAACTGCCGATGGAGTTCGCGGTGGAAGCCAAGAAGCTGCTGGAAGTCTCGCTGGAAGGTTCGGTGGGCTGACCGCCCGCCCCTGCCCCTCGCAAACGCATTCTCTTTACCGGCGGGCCGCGGCCCGCCCCACGGAAACCCCCACCATGCTGAAGATCGAAAACCTCCACGCCCGCATCGGCGACAAGGAAATCCTCAAGGGCCTGTCCCTGGACGTGAAGCCTGGCCAGGTGCACGCCATCATGGGCCCCAACGGCGCCGGCAAGTCCACCCTGGGCAATGTCCTGGCCGGCCGCGACGGCTACGACGTGACCGAAGGCAGCGTGCAGTTCGAAGGCACTGACCTGCTCGACCAGGATCCGGAGGCGCGTGCCGCCGCCGGCCTGTTCCTGGCGTTCCAGTACCCGGTGGAAATCCCCGGCGTGAACAACACCTACTTCCTGCGCGCGGCACTGAACGCCCAGCGCAAGGCGCGCGGCGAGGAAGAGCTCGATTCCATGCAGTTCCTCAAGCTGGTACGGCAGAAGCTGGCGGTGCTGCACCTGAAGGACGAGCTGCTGCACCGTGGCGTCAACGAAGGCTTCTCCGGTGGCGAGAAGAAGCGCAACGAGATCTTCCAGCTGGCCGTGCTGGAACCGAAGCTGGCGATCCTCGACGAGACCGACTCGGGCCTGGACATCGACGCACTGAAGAGCGTGGCCGACGGTGTCAACGCACTGCGCGCCGCCGATCGCTCGTTCCTGGTCATCACCCACTACCAGCGCCTGCTGGACTACATCAAGCCGGACGTGGTGCATGTGCTGGCCGATGGTCGCATCGTCAAGAGCGGCGGCCCGGAACTGGCACTGGAACTGGAAGCACACGGCTATGATTTCCTGAAGGATCGCGTGGTGCGCGAGGCGGCAGTCTGATGAGCGCCCTGCTCGATTCGATGGCCCAGGCCTTCTGCGGCAGCGATGCACGCCGCGAAGTGCTGGACGCGGCCCTGCGTGACGGCTTGCCGGCTGCCCGCAACGAAGCCTGGAAGTACACCTCGCTGCGCCAGTTGGAGCGCCGTGCATTCGCGGCCACACCGCTGCAGGGCCCGGCCCTGGATGCAGCACTGCTGGAAGACATCCCGGCGCCGCGCCTGGTGTTCGTCAACGGTCGCCTGGATACCGCGCTGAGCGACGTGCAGGCATTGCCTGCGGGCGTGCAGCTGCAGCCGCTGTCGGCCGCACTGGCCGCTGGCGAAGACGCCGTGCGTTTCCTCGGCCGCCGCTACGAGCGCAGCGAAGAGATCTTCGCCCGCCTCAATGCCGCCCTGGCCGATGAAGGCGTGGTCCTGCGCGTGGACGAAGGCGTGCAGGTCGAGGCACCGCTGCAGCTGGTGTTCGCCAGCGTCGCCGGCGACACCGACCTGGCCTGGCATCATCGCCACCTGATCGAACTGCGTGCCGGCGCCAGCCTTGGCGTGGTCGAGCACCGCTTCAGCGTCGGCGACGCCGCCCACCTGGACAACACCGTGCTGCACGCTCACGTCGCCCACGATGCGGTGCTCCAGCACGCCCGCGTGCAGGCCGGCAGCGCGCGCCAGACCACCTTCCTGCGCACCGATGCGGTGCTGGCCCGCGACGCGCAGTACCACCGCGTCGACCTGGAACTGGGTGCCGCGCTCAGCCGCCATGAACTGAACGTGCGCCTGGAAGGCGACAACGCCCAGCTGACCGCCAATGGCGTGCTGCTCGGCAATGGTCGCCGCCATGTCGAAACCCGCCTGGGCATTGACCACATCGCACGCGATACCAACTGCGAACTGCTGTGGCGCGGCGTGGCCGCCAACCGCAGCCGCGTGGTGTTCCATGGCGGTATCCAGATCCGCGAAGGCGCCGACGGCACCGATGCGAACCTGTCCAACAAGAACCTGCTGCTGTCGGCCGATGCCGAGATCGACACCCAGCCGACGCTGGTGATCGACGCCGACGAAGTGAAGGCTGCGCACGGCGCGACCGTCGGCCAGCTCGACGCCAACGCACTGTTCTACCTGCGCTCGCGTGGCCTGCCACAGGCACAGGCACAGGCACTGCTGAGCGCCGCGTTCTGCCACGAACCGCTGAAGGTGCTGCCCGAGGCACTGCGTGCGCAGCTGGCACGCCGCCTGGACAAGGCCCTGGCCGAGGCAGGTGTGGCATGAACCTGTCCACGCCGCGCCCGATCGAAGAACCCACCGGCACCCCCGACTGGGACCGCATCCGCCTCGACTTCCCGCTGTTGATGCGTGAAGTGCACGGCAAGCCGCTGGTCTATTTCGACAATGCCAACACCGGCCAGAAACCGGTGCAGGTGATCGGTGCGGTGGACGAGTTCTACCGTCGCTACAACGCCAACGTCAGCCGTGCGGTGCACGCACTGGGCAGCGAAGCGACCGATGCCTACGAAGGCGCGCGCAACAAGCTGGCGCGCTTCCTCAACGTGCGTCCCAGCGACCTGGTGCTGTGCAGCGGCACCACCTTCGCCATCAACCTGGTGGCCTATTCGTGGGCCCTGCCGCGGCTGAAGGCCGGTGACGTGATCCTGATCACGCGCATGGAACACCACGCCAACATCGTGCCGTGGCAGCTGGTCGCGCAGCGTACCGGCGCCACCATCCGCGTGGCAGAGATCACGCCTGACGGCGCACTCGATCTGGATGCACTGCGTGCGGCGATGACCCCCGAGGTCAAGCTGCTGGCCGTCACCCACGTATCCAACGTGCTGGGCACGGTCAACCCGGTGCGTGAGATCTGCCGTGAAGCGCGCAAGCGCGGCATCATCACCGTGGTCGATGGCTCGCAGGCCGTACCGCACCGCAAGGTCGACGTCGCTGCGATCGGTTGCGATTTCTATGCGATCACCGGCCACAAGATGTGCGGCCCGACCGGCACTGGCGCAATGTGGGCCCGCCGCGAGCACCTGGATGCGATGCCACCGTTCCTCGGTGGCGGCGAAATGATCAAGGAAGTCAGCTTCGACGGCACCGTGTTCAACGATGCCCCGCACAAGTTCGAAGCCGGCACCCCGAACATCGCCGGTTTCATCGGCCTGGGCGTAGCCGCCGACTACCTGCAGCAGCTCGGCCAGGAGAGCGTGGAAGCCCGCGAAGCCGAACTGCTGGCGCATTTCACCGAAGAGCTGCGCCGCGTTGACGGCCTGCGCATCATCGGCGAAGCGCCGGAGAAGGCCGCCGTGGTCTCGTTCCTGATCGACGGTGCACATGCCCACGACCTGGCCACGCTGCTCGACCTGGAAGGCGTGGCCGTACGCTCGGGCCAGCACTGCGCGCACCCGCTGCTGCAGTACTTCGGCGTCGCGGCTACCTGCCGTGCCTCGCTGGCGTTCTACAACACGCACGCCGAGATCGAGCGCTTCATGACCGCGCTGACCAAGGTGCGCAAGCTGCTGGGGTGAGACTCCCAGGCCAGCCGGGGTCAGAGCCCTTTGCTGCGCAAAGGGATCCGACCCCATCAAGGCGGCACATCGGGGTCAGATCCCTTTCGCAGCGCGAAAGGGCTCTGACCCCGTCAGCGTCCCCGACAGCCGCCGTTGCGACTGCAATGCTCGCCGGATCTCCAGCAGATCACCCGCAGGGATACCCTGCTCGATGAACTCGGCATATCGCCTGCATCGTTCATCCGCATCAGAAGCAATCAGCTCGAGTGCCGAATGCGGCTCGAGCAGCGCATTCGGCCTGCCCTGCGCATTGGCCCGATAGCTCGACCAACGATAGTCCCCTGGGCGCGCCACCATCCCTGCACGGACCGGGTTGAGTTCGATATAGCGCTGGCAGGCGAGCAGATAACGATCCGTATCCACCAACGTGGAATGGAATCGCCCCTCCCACAACGTTCCCGAACGTTGCTGTCGTTCGTTCACCCGCTGAACATAGACGCGATTTACTGCCTGCATCATCCGAGACATCCCGCCGGATGCATCGGGTGCCACCAGCAGGTGCACGTGGTTGCCCATCAGTACATAGGCATGAACCCGGCAGTTGTATTCCTTGGCGCAGTCGCGCAGGAGGCCCAGGTACATCGCAGGGTCACCGTTGTTGAAGAACACCGCCTGGCGGTTGTTGCCGCGCTGGACGATGTGTTGCGGATACCCCGGTGCATCGATGCGGCGGGGGCGTGGCATGAGCGTCTCCGGTAGCCGGGGGGCAGAGCCCTTCGCTGCGCAAAGGGGTCTGACCCCGAGCATCTGCCGATTCCGCGCCCGTGCCAGTCGGTCCATGGCCTGCCGTTGGGTCAGTAGACGCCGGGGTCAGATCCCTTTCGCATTGCGAAAGGGATCTGACCCCTCTCCCATTTGCGCCCGCCCCCACCCCACCTAGAATGTGTCCATGACCACCCTGACCTACCGGGCCGCCACGCCGGCCGACATCCCCGCCCTGATCGCTCTGGTCACCTCGGCTTACCGTGGTGACGCCAGCCGCGTTGGCTGGACCACTGAAGCCGACCTGCTGGACGGCGCCCGCATCGATGCCGAAGGCATCCAGGCCGACCTGGACCGCCCGCGCTCCACCATCCTGCTGGCCGAGCGCGGGAACCAGCTGGTGGCCTGCGCCCACGTTGCCGATGTCGATGGCAAGGGCTATTTCGGCATGTTCTCGGTCGATCCGGCCCAGCAGGGCGGCGGTGTCGGCAAGCAGATGATGGAGGCTGCCGAAGCGCATGCCGCGCGCGAATGGAGCGTGCCGGTGATGCAGATGACGGTGATCGACGTGCGCGACGAGCTGATCGCCTTCTATGAACGCCGCGGCTACCAGCGCACCGGCATCAAGAAGCCGTTCCCGTATGGCGACGAACGCTTCGGCATTCCCAAGCGTGATGACCTGCGCTTCGAGATCCTGGAAAAGCCGCTGGCCGGAGCCGCCGCGTGAGCGAGGCCTGGACCTTTGTCTGTGCCGGCGCCGAGCTGTTGCCGGGTGAAATGAAGAGTGTGTTCGACGAGGTGACCGGCACGCCGATCGTGGTGTTCAACCTCGACGGCGAGCTGTACGCCCTGGAAGACCAGTGCACGCATGAGGAATTCGAGCTGTCTTCGGGCGAGTTCAACACCGCCGAAGGCAGCGTGGAGTGCGTGCTGCATGGTGCGCGCTTCGACGTGCGTGACGGCCGTGCCCTGTGCGCCCCGGCCTACAGCCCTGTGCCCAAGTTTCCGGTGAAGCGCGAACACGACGCCGTCTGGACCCGCGACGACCGGGATTGAGGCGGCGCCACGCCCGGAGGGATCGCCCACGGGGCGCCCCGCCAGAGAGCATCCACCCATGGGGTGGATCTACCAGAAGGCCATGAGGGCCTTCCCAGGCCGCTCCGGGGCCGCCCTGGCGGCCCGCGACGCCCCGTACATGCGAATCATTATCGTTGATGTTATTCTACGTAACATCTTCGTAACGACTCCGTCTCCGCGCCATGGCTTCGCCCGCGCCCACCGCCATGCTGTGCCAGCTCGCCCGTCAAGGGTGGCCGCTGCTCGTGGCCGCGCTGCTGACGCTGTTGCTGGGCTGGTCGGCACTGCACGAAGGACGCGGCAACGGCCCTGCTGCCCACGGCTGGCAGGCACACGCTGACGATCTGCAGCAGGTCATGCCGATGCCGGCCCCGCCGGAAGAACAATGCCCGCACCACGCCGCACCGGCGCCGGAGCCGCCGCTGGATGGCGAGGGCAACACGCCCTGCACCGGCATTGCCCCCCCGCGCTCCACCCTGGTCGCACATATCCCGCTGTGGCGCTCCGACGCCCTGCGCTGGCAGTTGCATGACCCTTCGCTGCGCCTGAATCCCGGCCACGCACCTCCCGCACCGCACGCCAGCTGAGGCGCCTGCGGCCGTTGCCGTGCGCCTGAAGTCGTTCACCGCGTAGCCGAGCATCGGCACGGCTCTACAGAAACAGCCTTCTACGTGTCGTCGCGCTGCCTGCGCTTCGGCCCTCGCCCTTTCCTGATCCAAGCCACCGCCACCCAGACCATGACCCATATCACGTCCCGCAAGCACGCCCCGCGCGTTTCCCTGCTCGCCACCGCCACCCTGGCCGCCGGTTTCGCTCCGCTGGCCGCGCAGGCCGCCGACAGCGCCGATGCCAGCTCCCGCAAGGCCACCGACCTGGACAAGGTGCAGGTGCGCGGCAGCTGGTTCAATCCGTCCTCGCCGAAGTTCACGGCCGAACTGCTGGACACCCCGAAGTCGGTGTCGATCGTGTCGGAGAAGCTGATCGCCGAAACCGGTGCGACCAACCTGCAGGATGCGCTGCGCATGGTCCCGGGTATCACCTTCGGTGCCGGCGAAGGCGGCAACCCGACCGGCGATCGCCCCTTCATCCGTGGCTTCGATTCGCAGAGCAACGTCTTCGTCGACGGCCTGCGCGACGTCGGCTCGCAGACCCGCGAGATCTTCGACCTGGAGCAGGTGGAAGTGGTCAAGGGCCCGAGCTCGGCCTACGGCGGCCGTGACTCCGGCGGTGGCAGCCTGAACCTGGTGAGCAAGACGCCGAAACTGAAGAACGAGACCAGCGCCAGCATGGGCATCGGTACCGACAGCTACGCGCGCGGCACCGTGGACGCCAACTACGTGCTGGGCGATGGCATCGCCGCCCGCCTGAACCTGATGAAGCACGAGTCGGACATCGCCGGCCGTGACGCCGCCAATGTCAGCCGCTGGGGCATCGCGCCGTCGATCGCGTTCGGCCTGAACGGCCCGGCGCAGCTGATCGCCAGCCACTACCACATGCAGAGCGATGACCTGCCCGATGCGGGTGGTTTCCCGTACAACAACCCGTTCACCAACGGCCCCAATGTCGCCAAAAACGGCGATGGCCGCCCGATGGTGCCGGACCGCAACAACTACTACGGCCTGGTCGATCGTGACTTCCAGCGCACCCGTGCCGACATCAGCACCCTGGACGCCAGCTATGACTTCGGCGGCCACAAGCTGCGCAACATCGCGCGCCTGGGCAACACCAGCAACGACTACCTGTGGACCCAGCCGGACGACAGCAAGGGCAACCCCAACCTGTACGGCACCTTGTGGCGCCGCACCAACACCCGTGCGGTCGACGTCAAGAGCTTCGCCGACCAGCTGGGCCTGACCGGTGCGTTCCAGACCGGCGCGCTCAAGCACAGCTACAGCGCGGGCGTGGAGTACAGCGACGAGAAGATGACCCGCGGCAGCTACCAGATGTCGCCGGGCACCGCCAACCCGCTGGAAACCGCCGCCAACAGCTCGCGATGCACGGTGTCCGGTGCGGCCACCGGTTACAACTGCACCGACTTCAACAATCCGAACCCGAACGATCCGTGGGCGGCCGGGCAGATCGTCTATCGCAGCAACAAGGCGCAGGACGTTGAACAGCGCACCAAGACCAAGTCGGCCTACCTGTTCGACACCATCGAGCTCAATGCGCAGTGGAGCTTCAACGTCGGCCTGCGCTATGACGACTACTCCACCACCCTGCTCACTCCGGGCAGCGCCACTCCCCGTGTGCGCAACGACAACGACTTCCTGAACTACCAGGCGGGCGTGGTGTTCAAGCCGGCCGCCAACGGCAGCATCTACCTGTCCTGGGGCACCTCCTCGACCCCGCCGGGCATGGACGGCGGCGACGGTTCGGACGGACTGAATGCCGGCGTTGCCGACCTCAAGCCGCAGGACACCAGGAACCTCGAACTCGGCACCAAGTGGGACCTGCTGGACAACCGCCTGAACCTGACCGCGGCGATCTTCCACACCGTGATGAACAATGCACGTGTGACCATCGACAACGGCACCAGCCAGAATGCCGGCAAGAAGGAAATCAACGGCTTCGAACTGGGCTTCAATGGCCAGTTGACCGATGCCTGGAGCCTGTACGGCGGCTACACCTACCTGGACTCGGAACTGAAGGACAACGGCTTCGTCTGCGCCGTGTCCGGCCGCACCTGCCCGTCCAACGTCTACGTGCCGTCGCCGAACAACGGTAACGAGTTCCCCAACACCGCCAAGCACAGCGCCAATCTGTGGACCACCTACCGCTTCCCGATCGGCCTGACCGTCGGCGCCGGTGCGTTCTACTCGGACAAGCAGTACGGTGATGTGGCCAACACCAAGTGGATCGCCAGCTACACCCGCTTCGATGCGATGGCCAGCTACGCGATCCAGGACAACATCAGCCTGCAGCTCAATGTGCAGAACCTGACCGACAAGACCTACTTCACCAAGGCCTATGCCTCGCACTACGCGAGCATCGCCCCGGGTCGCTCGGCCACCCTGGCACTGAACGTGAAGTTCTGATGTAACTCCGCTCCACCACGGCGGCAGGGTCTCCTGCCGCCGTTTTTGTTTCCGGCGATACTCACCCCATGGCGACCCTTACCCCCATCGACAGCGATGCTCTGGCCGAGCTGCTGCAGCACGATCCGCAGGCTGCCTTCGCGCGCGTGCGCGACGCTGCGCAGGCCGGACAGGTCGAGGCACAACTGCTGCTCGCGCAGATGCACATGGAAGGCAAAGGCACCGCACAGGACGCCTCGGCGGCACTGCTCTGGTACGAAACCGCCGCCAACAACGGCGCGCCGATGGCGATGAACATGCTTGGCCGCTGCCACGAACTGGGCCAGGGCACCGCGCCCGACCCGACACTCGCCGCGGTGTGGTACCGGCGCGCGGCCGACACCGGCCTGGACTGGGGCCTGTACAACCTGGCCAACCTGCTGGCCACCGGCCGCGGCGTGACCCAGGACCGCGCACAGGCACTGGCCCTGTATACCCGTGCCGCACACCTGGGCCATGCAAAATCGATGAACCTGCTGGCCCGCCACCTCGAAGACGGCCTGGAGATCGAGCGCGATCCGCAGGCCGCCCTGGGCTGGTACCGGCGCGCGGCCGAGACCGGCGATTTCCGCGGCCAGGCCAACTACGCCTCCATCCTGCTGCAGGCCGGTCAGATAGAGCAGGCCGTGCACTGGCTGCGGCTCGCACTGGCCCACGGCAGCCCGGCATTCATGGCGCACATCGTGCCGGAACTGGCCGCGTCGCCGCATCCGCAGGTGCGCGCCCTGGTCGCACCGCCGTCCCTCTGAGGAGTCCCGCATGCTGCTGCACATCCCCGACATTCTCAGCGCCGACCAGGTGGCCGAATTTCGCCGCCGACTGGATGCCGCCGACTGGACCGATGGCCGCGAGACGGTCGGCCATCTGGGCGCGCAGGCCAAGCACAACCAGCAGCTGCCCGAGGCCTCACCGCTGCGCCGCGAACTGGGCGAGATCATCCTCGTCGCGTTGGCCCGGCACCCGCTGTTCTTCAGCGCCGCGCTGCCACTGAAATACCTGCCGCCGCGTTTCAACCGCTACAGCGGTGGCGGCACCTATGGTTTCCATGTCGATGGCGCGGTGATGAACCTGGCCAACGGCGAACAGCTGCGCTCGGACATCTCCTGCACCCTGTTCCTGTCCGCGCCGGACGAGTACGAAGGCGGCGAACTGATCATCAGCGATACCTACGGCGAGCATGAAGTGAAGCTGCCCGCCGGCGATCTGATCGTCTACCCGTCCAGCAGCCTGCATCAGGTGCGCCCCGTCACCGCCGGCGCGCGCGTGGCCTCGTTCTTCTGGGTGCAAAGCATGATCCGCGACGATGCACAGCGCCGCCTGCTATGGGAAATGGACGGTTCGATCGAGCGCCTGCGGCAGACCGGCGGCGACGCCGAGGCGGTGCTGCAGCTGACCGGCGTGTACCACAACCTGCTGCGGCGCTGGAGCGAAGTCTGAGCCCCATTCGGCCAGCCTGCGACATTTTGGCAATCATTCTCATTTGCAACAGCTAACAGCTCTCATTACAATCACGCCCCGTTGATGCCGGCCGTTGCCGGCAGACCACTTGGGGACCCCTGCTTGCTGCGCCCGCTCCGCCCTCGCCCACTTATCCATCGCAAGATGGGCACCGCCATGCGCGGTCAGCGTCCTGCGCTGGCCAGCCTGCTGGCGTGGGTGGCGATGCTGGTGTTGCTGATGGGTACCCTGCCGCTGCTGCCACACGGCCAGGCCGGAATGGCCGTGCAGATGCCGCTGGAAGAGCGCGGTGGCGAAGGCCCCTTGCAGGAAGAAGCACCGGCCAAGCTGCGCCGCTGCGCTTCCGCTCCGGTGAAATCGGCCGAGAAGGCCCCCGCGCCGCTGCTGGCCAGCCAATGGCTGCGCACTGAACTCGACCTCGTACCCGCCACGCCGGCCATGCCCGGCGTGCGCCTGGACTGGCCACTGGCCGCTCCAGACACGCCTTGGGCCGATGCGCCCGGGCGCCGCCAGCAACGCGGCCAGGCGCCGCCGCTCGCCTGATCCACGGCACCACGTGACCGCCCGCGCGGTCGCGTCAGCGCGCCGCTGCCTGCTTCATCCCTGCCGCCCCTGACCGGGCCTCCCGTGCATGCCGCGCCGCTCGCGCCTGGCATCGCATCACTCTGCACCCCTCGAGGTTACTGCCATGGCCCAGCGCCATCGTGTCCGTTCGTCCCTGTCCCGCCCCCTGCTGACCAGCGCCGTACTGGCCGCCCTGTCCTTCCCGGCCTTCGCCCACGGTGACGCTTCCGGCGCGCCGCAGACCCTGGACAAGGTGGTGGTCACCGCCTCCGGTTTCGAACAGAAGGTCATCGATGCGCCGGCCAGCATCAGCGTGGTCAGCCGCGAAGAACTGAGCAAGCGCCCGTACACCAACCTGGTCGATGCGCTGCGCGACGTCGAAGGCATCGATGTCGGCCTGGAAGCCAGCGACAAGAACGGTCGCGCCACCATCTCCATGCGCGGCCTGCCGTCCGAGTACACCCTGGTGCTGATCGACGGCCGTCGCCAGAGCAATGTCGGCCAGCTGTATCCGAACAACTTCGGTGGCGGCCAGTTCGCCTACCTGCCGCCGCTGGACGCGATCGAACGCATCGAAGTCGTACGCGGCCCGATGTCCACGCTGTACGGCTCGGACGCGATGGGTGGCGTCATCAACATCATCACCCGACGCAACCAGGACAGCTGGCACGGCGCCGTGACCCAGGGCTTCACCGTGCAGCAGGATGACCAGTTCGGTGATGCGCGCACCACCGACCTGTACCTCAGTGGCCCGTTGCTGAAGGACCGCCTCAGCCTGGCGGTGCGCGGCAGCTACTACGACGCCAAGGCCTCCAATCCGGAGTGGGATGCGCTGACCCTGCCCGACGGCAGCCTGTGGGAGCGCAGCATCGGCTTCGGTGGTGGTGGCAAGTCGGTGGCCAACACCAACTGGAACACCGGCGTACGCCTGGACTTCCACGTCAACGACGATCACGAACTGTGGCTGGACTACGACGTGTCGCGGCAGAAGTACGACAACAGCGAAGGCCAGACCGGCACGCTGGACAGCCTGGCCAGCCTCTGGCGCGTCGGCAACGCGGTCATCCCCAACCCGAACGGCAGCGGCACCGTGACCCGCCGCGTGGTGCAGCCGCGCGTGGGCTATACCGCCTACCAGCGCTACGAGCGCGACCAGTTGTCGCTCACCCACCAGGGCCGCTACAGCTTCGGCACCTGGCAGACCTCGCTGACCCACAGCAAGAGCAGCAACCTGGGCCGCTCGCTGCCGCTGACCCTGGACGAACGCGCCAACCTGCAGACGCTGTGGAACGACGTCTGCCGCCGCACGGGGGCCGCCAACAACTGTGCGGCCGGCCGCGGCAATGCACTGACCGCGCTCAACCCGAGCGAGATGGCACGCCTGCAGGCGTTCCTGCCGCGTCCGCTGCGCACCATGGAGCTGGAAGGCTACGTGCTCGACACGATGCTCGATCTGGACTTCGGCGCGCACAAGCTGACCGTTGGCGGCCAGTACAACAACACCGACATGATCGACGGCGTGTTCGGCATGGATGGTGCCGGTTATCGCAGCAACACCAAGCAGAAGCACCGCATGTGGGCCCTGTTCGCCGAGGACAACTGGGCGCTGACCGATACCCTCACCGCTACCTTCGGCCTGCGCTACGACGACCACAACGTGTTCGGCAGCCATGTCAGCCCGCGCGGCTACCTGGTGTGGAACGCCAGCGACGCGTGGACCTTCAAGGGTGGCGTCAGCACCGGCTACAAGACCCCGCGTCCGGACCAGCTGTTCCCGGGCATCACCGGCTTCGGTGGCCAGGGCGTGCTGCCGTTGGTGGGCTCGCCGAACCTCAAGCCTGAAACCAGCACCAACTACGAGCTGGCCGCCTACTACGAAGGCCAGCGCTGGGGCTTCAATGTCACCGGCTTCTTCAACAAGTTCGAAGACAAGATCGCCAGCGGCGGCACGTTCCCGAACTGCGAAGTGGCGCCGGCCGGCAGCGGTTACTGCGTGGACATCGGTCCGGGCTGGGCCACGCTGGGCTACAGCACCTTTACCCAGAGCGTGAACATCGACAAGGCCGAGACCCGCGGTGCCGAGCTGGCCGGTCATGTCGACCTGCTCGACAACCTGCAGCTGCGCGGCAACTACACCTGGACCAAGAGCGAGCAGACCAGCGGTCCCGACAAGGGACGCCCGATCGCAGGCACCACGCCGGCAAAGCACATGGCCAACGCCAGCCTCAACTGGCAGATCAATGACGCGGTCAGCGTGTCGCTGATTGGCGAGGGCCGCTACGACCGCTATCGCGACACGCTCATCGACAGTGCCGGCACCCGCCACGTGCGCTATTACGAGGACTACACGATCTTCCATCTCGGCGGCAGCTGGAAGGCCACGCCGTGGCTGACGGTCAACGCACGGGTCAACAACCTGTTCGACAAGGACTTCGTTTCGCAGTCGTGCCTGCTGCTCAATCCCAGCGAGTTCAGCTGCGTTGACGACTACGCGACCAAGGACCAGCGCCGCAGCTACTGGATTTCGTTGAACGCGAAGTTCTGATCGCCGCGCACCGGTAGTGCCGGCCGCTGGCCGGCATTGCCCCGCCCCGGTGGGTGCCGACCACGGTCGGCACCGCTTCATCCACGCATGGCGTGGATCTACTGATCAGCGACGGTGCCGGCCGCTGGCCGGCAGCCGGTAATACCCCTCCTGGGATACAGAACGACACGCAATTGCGAGCTATTCTCATCAATGATGTAATGGGCAGTCCCTGTCCGCCTCGAACCGTGCCGTGAGCCGTCCTGCCTCTTCCACCGTGCAGCAGCAACAGAACCGTGGCTTCTGGCTGCGGACGCTGCACCAGTGGCATTGGATCAGCTCGGCGGTGTGCCTGATCGGCATGCTGCTGTTCGCGGTGACCGGCCTGACCCTCAACCATGCCGCGAAGATCGAGGCCAGGCCCGAGGTGCAGAACCAGCATCTGGAACTGCCGGCCGCGCTGCTGGGCCAGCTGGGCACGCGCGAAGACGGCAACGCGCCGATTCCGCGCGCGGCCCGGCAATGGCTGGACACGCAGCTGGGCATCGCCATCGGCGGGCGCCCGGCCGAGTGGTCGGCCGAAGAGATCTACCTGTCGCTGCCACGACCGGGTGGCGACGCCTGGTTGAGCATCGATCGCGAGACCGGCGCGGTGGAGTACGAATCGACCTCCCGTGGTGCAGTGTCCTACCTCAACGACCTGCACAAGGGCCGCAACGCGGGCCCGGCGTGGGGCTGGTTCCTGGACCTGTTCGCCGTGGCCTGCCTGGTGTTCTGCATCACCGGCCTGTTCCTGCTGCACCTGCATGCACGGCAGCGGCGCATGACCTGGCCGCTGGTCGGCCTCGGCCTGATGATCCCGCTGCTGATCGCCCTGCTGCTGATCCACTGACTTCCCCGTGACTTTCCTCTGTTCCTTCGGAGCCGCCCCATGCGCGTCACCCTGACCATCGCCCTCAGCGGCCTGCTGGCCACCTCGCCGGCCTATGCCACCACCCTCGACATCAACGTCGAGGTGCCCAAGCTCAACGTGGCCGAGTACCACCGCCCGTACGTGGCGGTGTGGCTGGAAGGCGCCGACCAGAAAGTCGCAGCAAACCTGTCGGTCTGGTACCAGCAGACCAGCAACAGCGAAGGCCACGGCACCAAGTGGCTGCCCGACCTGCGCCAGTGGTGGCGCAAGAGCGGCCGCACCCTGCAGGTGCCGGTGGACGGCGTGACCGGCCCGACCCGACCCGCCGGCAAGCACGCGCTGTCGTTCAACGACAAGCAGCCGGCACTGAAGCAGCTCGCCCCGGGCAACTACACCCTGGTGGTGGAAGCGGTGCGCGAAGTCGGCGGCCGTGAACTGCTGAAGATCCCCTTCACCTGGCCGGCAACCGCCGCACAGAACGGCAAGGCGCAGGGCGCCACCGAGCTGGGCCAGGTCACCCTCGCCGTCAAACCCTGAAAAGGGGACGGAGGGGATTAAGTCGTAATTCCCTCCTCCTTGTCGCATCACCCCGCATCCACTGGAGTCTTCCGCATGAAGCGCACGCTCGTCCTCGCCGCCGCTCTGGCCGCTGCCCTTCCCTTCTCCGCCCTGGCCCACAAGGCCTGGCTGCTGCCCTCGCAGACCGTGATCGCCGGCAATGCGCCGTGGATCACCGTCGACGGTGCGGTCTCCAATGACCTGTTCTATTTCAACCACGTGCCGCTGCGCCTGGAATCGCTGGTGATCACCGCGCCGGACGGCAGCACCGTGCAGCCGCAGAACGCGTCCACCGGCAAGTACCGCAGCGTGTTCGACATCGAGCTCAAGCAGCCCGGCACCTACCGCATCGCGTCGGTCAATGACGGACTGTTCGCCACCTACGAACAGAACGGCGAGCGCAAGCGTTGGCGCGGCAGCGTCGCCACCTTCAGCGAACTGCCCAAGGACGCGAAGAAGCTGGAAGTGAGCCAGTCGGTCGGCCGCGTGGAGACCTTCGTCACCAACGGTGCGCCGAACGACACCGCGCTGAAGCCGACCAACCGTGGCATCGAGCTGGTCGCGGTCGGTCACCCGAACGATCTGTTCGCTGGCGAGGAAGCCACCTTCCGCGTGCTGGTCGATGGCAAGCCTGCCGCCGGCCTGGAATTCGAGATCGTGCGTGGCGGCACCCGCTACCGCAATGCGCAGGACGAACTGAAGATCACCAGCGATGCCAAGGGCGAAATCAAGGTGACCTGGCCGGAAGCCGGCATGTACTGGCTGGAAACCGGTACCGAAGACAACAAGACGTCGGTGAAGCAGGCCGCCAAGCGCCGCCTGAGCTACGTCGCCACGCTGGAAGTGCTGCCGCAGTAATGTGGACTGCGATGCCGGGCAGCCCCGGCATCGCACCCGCAACGCATCACCATGACCGATTCCCTGTTCGACATCGCCCGCCTCGGCGGCACCACCATGGGCACCACCTGGAGTGTGTCGCTGGTCGCGCCGCGCCAGCGCGACCTGCACCCGCTGCACGCTGGCATCCAGGCGCGGCTGGACGAGGTGGTCGCGCAGATGAGTACCTGGGAGCCCGGTTCGGACCTGAGTCGCTACAACCGCACCGGCGCTGGACAATGGTGCGCGCTGCCGTTCGAAACCCGCCACGTCCTGGCCTGCGCACAGGCCATCGCCGCCGCCAGTGATGGCGCCTTCGATCCCACCATTGGTCCGCTGGTTGCCCTGTGGGGCTTCGGTGCACATGCCGGTGAACGCCGCCAGCCCGACGACGCTACCCTGCAGGCCACGCGCGATCGCTGCGGCTGGCAGCACCTGCAGTGGCAGGACGATGCGCTGCTGCAACCGGGTGGACTGGAACTGGATCTCTCTGCGATCGCCAAGGGCTTCGGCGTCGATCACGTGGCCGCCTGGTTGCGTGGACAAGACATTGCTGCAGCGCTGATCGAAGTCGGCGGCGAACTGGCCGGCTACGGCCGAAAACCGGACGGCCAGCCGTGGCGCGTGCTGGTGGAATCGGCACCGGAAGAAGACGCGCAGACCGATACGCCACCACGGGTGCTCGCACTGGATGGCAAGGCGGTGGCCACCTCCGGCGATCGCTGGCACCAGTACCAGGCCGATGGCGAGGCCTACAGCCACAGCCTGGACCCGCGAACCGGCATGCCGGTGCGGCAGGTTGCGGCGGCAGTGACGGTGGTTGCCGATGACGCGATGCATGCTGATGCCTGGGCCACTGCGTTGACCGTGCTCGGTCGCGAACAGGGCATGGCGCTGGCCGAACGCGAAGGGCTGGCTGCACGCTACCTGCAACGCGCAGCGGACGGCCCCCACGAATTCCTCAGCAGCGCCTTCCAGCGCCTGCTCGACGAGCAGGACGCATGAGCACTCGTCCGTCGCGCGCGTGGCTTGGCAACGCTCTGGCCCTGCTTCTGTTGGCGCTGATTGGTTGGGCGTTGCTGCGCCTGCACCTCGGCGAAGCGTGGTGGCAGGGCGCGCCACCGGCACGGCAATCGCAGATCGCGGTGCTCGCCACGGCGCTGTACGCGCTGGCCTGCGCTGCGCTGTGGTGGCGTGGGCGCCCGCGCGACGATGCCGCATCTGGAGACACCGCACCGATCCTGCTGGTCTGGTCCAGCCAGACCGGCTTCGCGCGTGAGCTGGCCGAACGCAGCGCCGAAGCCCTGCGCGGTGCCGGCGTGCCAGTGCGTGTGCGCGGACTGCATGACGTCGACGCCGCGTTGCTGGCCGACAGTCAGCGTGCGCTGTTCATCGCCAGCACCACCGGTGAAGGCGATCCGCCCGACCACGCCCTGCCCTTCCTGCGCGGGGTGATGGCCACGCCGCCGTCGCTGCAGCACCTGAACTACGGCGTGCTCGCACTGGGCGACCGCAGCTATGGCCATTTCTGCGGGTTCGGCCATCAGCTCGACCAGTGGCTGCGCCAGCACGGCGCACATCCGCTGTTCGATGCGATCGAAGTCGACAACGCCGATCCGGCGGCGCTACGTCATTGGCAGCAGTTGCTGGGACAACTCGGCGGTAACGCCAGCGAACTGCCCGACTGGAGTCCGGCCGACTATCAGCCGTGGACGCTGCTGCAACGCGAGCATCTGAACCCGGGCAGCCCCGGCGGCCCGGTGTACTGGTTGCGCCTGCAGCCCCCGGCCGACGCAGATGCACAGTGGCAGGCCGGTGACATCGCCGAGATCGGCCCACAGCACGCATCGCACATCGTGCGTGCCTGGCTGGACGCACAACGCTTCGATGCGGACATCGTGCTGGATGACGGGCAGACGTTGCTGGCACGCGTCGCGCGCTCGCACCTGCCCTCATTGGTTCCTCCGGGTGATCTGCCAGTGCTGCTGGCGACCCTGCAACCGCTGCCGCATCGTGAGTACTCCATCGCCTCGGTGATGGCAGACGGTGCGGTGGAACTGCTGCTGCGCCGACAGCTGCGCGCCGATGGCACGCCCGGCATCGGCAGCGGCTGGCTGTGCGATGACGCCGCACTGGGTGAGCCAGTGCAGCTGCGCCTGCGCCGCAACGACAATTTCCACGGTGTGCCCGCAGAGGTGCCGCTGCTGCTGATCGGCAACGGCACCGGCATCGCCGGCCTGCGCGCACACCTGCACGAACGCGCACGCAACGGCGCGCGACGGACCTGGCTGCTGTTCGGTGAGCGCACCGCTGCGCACGACTTCCACTTCGGTGAAGAACTGCAGGCGATGCTGGACGACGGCTCGCTGACGCGGCTGGATGCCGTGTTCAGCCGCGACGTTGGCGCGCATCGCTACGTGCAGGACCGGTTGCTGGCCGAAGCGGCAACGCTGCGGCAGTGGGTGGATGAAGGCGCCACGATCCTGGTCTGCGGCAGCCTGCAGGGCATGGCCCCGGCGGTGGATGCGGTGATCGAGCAGGTGCTGGGTGGCGCGGGCAAGGAAGCGTTGCTGTTGGCCGGTCGTTACCGGCGCGATGTGTATTGAGGTGGCCGCATCCACGCATGGCCTGGATCTACAGGACGGATTCGGCGGGTGCGAACCGCTTTCTGGTGGGTGCGAACCGCCCTCTGGTGGGTGCGAACCTTGGTTCGCACCATGACGCGGTGTCGGTGGCCGCATCCACGCATGGCGTGGATCTACTGAACGGCATCGGTGGGTGCGAACCGCCTTCTGGTGGGTGCGAACCTTGGTTCGCACTGTGACGCGGTATCGGTGGCCGCATCCACGCATGGCGTGGATCTACTGAACGGCCCGATGCGTGCGAACCGCCTTCTGGCGGGTGCGGCCCGCCTCTTGGTGGGTGCGAACCTTGGTTCGCACCATGACGCGGTGTCGGCGGCCCCATCCACGCATGGGGTGGATCTACAGGACGGATTCGGCGGGTGCGAACCGCCTTCTGGTGGGTGCGAACCTTGGTTCGCACCATGACGCGGTGTCGGTGGCCGCATCCACGCATGGCGTGGATCTACTGAACGGCGTGTCCAGGCATGGTGGCAACCGCACCGCAGTAGATCCACGCCATGCGTGGATAGCGCCCACCGGCGCCCAGGAATCATCCCCCCGCCGCACTGACCCGTATCGCCAACAACTCGCCACCGCCCTGCAACGCGTGCCGCTGACGCTCGCCGGCCGCCAACCACGCGGTATCGCCCGCCTGCAGCGCCGGCAGGCCGCTGTCGGCACCGAACTCCACCTGACCGGCCAGCAGATGCAGTGCCCAGGCCACGCCCGGTTCGCAGAAGAAGAACATGGCGCCCACCAGCGGCCGGTGCAGCAGTTCAGCCTGCAGCTGTTCGCGCTTCCACATCAGGTTGAAGTCGTGAGTGGTGCCATCGACCAGCTCGCCGTGCAGCGCTTCCTCACCAGCAAACCGCACCCGTCCGTGTGGCGGCAGCACCTCGGCCACGCGGCCATCGTCGAAGCGCAGGCGCACGCCATTGCCCTGCAGCAGTACCAGTTCGCGCTCCACGCCGGGGAAGGCGGAGAACGCGGCGTCCTGCTCGATCTCGGCCACCGACAGGCGCAGCGCCCAGTCATCGCCCTGCGTGGGCAGGCGCAGGATCTCGCGGGTCCAGCCCAGGCCGTTGCGCCAGCGCTCGCGGCGATAGTCCAGGCTGGAAATGACCTGGCTTGGAGTGTGCAGCAGGGAGTCGATGTTCATCGGCGCATTGCATCATGCCGCGCGCCGTCGCGCATCACCGCGTAGCGAGCGTGCCCTGACCACCGCACCCACCGGCCAGCAGCTGCGAGTGCTTCAGCCAGTCCTGGTCGGGGTAATAGGCGAACACCATCGTGCCGCCACGCAACGCATCGATCAGCGGCTTGGCCACCGACAGCCGCACCGCCGGGCAACCCAGGCTGCGGCCCAGCCGCCCCTGCAGCTGCGCGGTAGCCGGGTTCACGTACGGCGCACCGTGGATGACGATCGCTCGGTCACGCGCGCGGTCGTTGAAGCCCGGTTCCAGCCCGGCCAGGCGCAGCGAATACCCATTGCCACCCATGTAGGTCTCCTGCGCGGTGAACGCACCGAGACTGGACATGAAGCTGCCATCGCGGTTGGAGAAGTGCTCGGTGCGGTTCTCGCCACTGTTGCGGCCATGCGCCACCCATTCCTCGAACAGCAGGCGCTGGTGGGCCAGGTCGAACACCCACAGCCTGGGCTCGGTGGATGGCCGCGAGTAATCAATCACGCTGAGCCGATCACCATTGATGCCCAGCTCCGGCCGCAGCAGCGCACAGCGCATGGCGTGCGCCGCCAGTTGCAAGACGTGGCGGTCGGCCTTGGGCGCACTGCGCGACAGCAGGGCAGCCAGGTCATCGGCGCTGGTGGCAAGGGCGGGCGTCTGTGCCAGCGCCGGGGCGCTGGCCGAGGTCGCCAGTAGGCCGAACGCGGCCAGCCGGCACAGGCGGGATGCAGTCATGGGCACAACGAGGGGGCTCAGTTGCCCTTGAGGGTGGACCCTGGCGGCTCGGATTCCAAGACCGGCTGCATTCCGGATTCAGCCGGGCTTGGGCGGACTGCCGGCAACGAGGTCACCAGCAGGGTCGTGCCCGGCACCAGCACCTGGTACAGCTGGCGGGCGAAGTCGGCCGGCAGCGCCATCGGCAACGAAGGCGTGGCCAGCAGGTCCGGTGTGGCCTGGGCCCGGTCCTGGCCCAGTAGCGGATAGGCGGTCCACTGGTGCAGGCGCTGGTTCACGTCCAGCGGGCTGGGGGTATCGCTGTAACCCTGCCCCATCACGAACAGCGTAGTGCCCTGGAACGCAGGCAGGGCATCGGCCTTCAGCGGCGACTCGCCGATCATCACGCCATCGCGCAGCACGTACAGGCGCTGGTCGTGCAGGCTGACCAGGATGCCGACCTGTCCTGCCGGGGCCGCGGCATCGTCCCACCAGGCCTGCGCCGGCGCCCCGCCCTCGGTCTCCGGCAGGGCCTGGCCGCGCGCGTTCACCGGCGCCAGCACCGACGGATAGGCCAGGGTCATCGGTGAGCTCTTGGCATCGGCCACGACCACGGTATCGCCGCGCTGGGTTTCGCTGAACAGCTTCTGCGCGAAGGCCTGCGGCAGGCGCACGCAGCCGTGCGAGGCCGGATGCCCGGGCAGGCTCCCGCCATGCAGGGCGATGCCGTCCCAGGTCAGCCGCTGCATGTACGGCATCGGCGCGCTGTTGTAGAGGTTGGACTTGTGGTCCTTGTCCTTCTGCAGGATGGTGAACACACCAGTCGGCGTCTCGTGCCCGGCCTTGCCCGAGCTGATGGTGGTCAGGCCGATGGCGATACCGTTGCGGTACACGTAGGCGCGCTGCTCATCGAGGCTGACCACCAGCACGATCGGGCCGGTCGGCGAGATTTCCGGATGCCACAGGTATTCGCCCGGTTTGAGGTCGGTCGGTCCACGCACTTCGGCGGTGCTGGCTGCGGCAGCTGCAGGCTTGGCAGCCGGCGGCGGCGTCGGCGTCGGCGTCGGCGCAGCGGCATGGGCCAGCAGCGGCAGGGCCAGTGCAAGGGCGAGCATCAGGGTCGTGGGGCGGTGCAGAAGCATCCAGCGGGTGTCCTTTCCATGCGGAGCGGCCACCGTACACCATCGGCCCGTGGTGGCCGCGGCAAAACCAGGCGCCGGAAATGAAACTGCCCGGCGACACAGCCATGTGTCGTACCGGGCAATCGTTACGTCCTTGTCGGCCTGCTGCCGCCCCCTCGCATCCTGCGCTGTGGGGGTAGCGTTGCATCCTGCACGCGGCCGCGTCTGTCCTGTTTGTATCTCAGCCCCTTCCACAGGTCTGTGATGCCACCATCCTGGTGATTGGTGCCGCGTCCTGCGGCGGTCGGTGGTCACGGCCTTCCTGACCGTGTCCGATGAACCAGCCTCCTGCCGGTTCCGACGATTCCTGCTGTCAGCGCCTGGGTACGGTTCGCACCGGTACCGATCCGGGTACCGGATCCGCCGGCAACGACCTGTTGCCTACGGTGATCCGCTGTCGATTCCGTTCGACGATTGCTTTCCCTATCCCCTTCACCTGCGTCAGGTCCTCGACGCGATGAAACGGGCCGTGTCTGCGCCGGTGCTCGACGATTGCCTCGGCCTTGGCGGCTCCGACCATCGTCAATCCCTGCTGCAGCGCCTGGGCATCAGCGCGGTTGATGTCGATCGGTTCGGCGGCATGCGCCCCAGCGATCCCCATGACCAGCACCAGTGCCCTCAACACGACAAACCAAGGCACAACGTGTATCTCCTTGTGATTCTGGCCGTCCCGACCGGCAATCCCGTCGGTAGGTACAGTGTCCGTCACCACATGCACACAGCCTATCGGTTTCCTGGATTTCTAAAAGCCAGCCAAATACCCGACGTGATGTAGGAAAAACCCTACCCGAGGCACAGGCGTAGAATGGCTGGATCAGACCATGCAACCGGAGTTTCAGATGGACAGCGCCAAGCTCGGCCAATTCGTCAATGACAAGTGGGACAGCGAAATCGTCCCGCAGTTGGTCGACTACATCCGCATTCCCAACAAGTCGCCGATGTTCGACGCCAATTGGGTGCAGAACGGCTACATGGAACAGGCGGTCACCTTGATGGAGAACTGGGCCAAGGCCCAGCAGCTGCCCGGCCTGAAGGTCGAGGTGGTCCGTCTGGAAGGCCGTACCCCGCTGATTCTGCTGGAAATTCCGGCCACCGGCGCCGAAACCGGCGACGACACCATCCTGCTCTACGGCCATCTGGACAAGCAGCCGGAAATGACAGGCTGGGACGACGACCTGGGCCCGTGGACCCCGGTCCTGCGCGGCGACAAGCTGTATGGCCGCGGCGGCGCCGACGACGGCTACGCCATCTTCGGCTCGCTGGCCGCGGTGCTGGCGCTGCAGGCCCAGGGCCTGCCACACGCCCGCTGCGTGGTGCTGATCGAAGCCTGTGAAGAGTCCGGCAGCTACGACCTGCCGGCCTACGTCGACCACCTGGCCGACCGCATCGGCAAGCCGTCGCTGGTGGTCTGCCTGGATTCGGGCTGCGCCAACTACGACCAGCTGTGGTGCACCACCTCGCTGCGCGGCCTGACCGGCGGCAACTTCACCGTGAAGGTGCTCAACGAAGGCGTGCACTCCGGTGATGCCTCCGGCGTGGTGCCGTCCAGCTTCCGCCTGCTGCGCCAGTTGCTGTCGCGCATCGAGGACCAGGATACCGGCCGCATCCTGATCGACGGCATGAACGTGGAAATCCCGGCCGAGCGCCAGGCGCAGGCCAAGCGTGCCGCCGAAGTGGTCGATACCGAGATCTTCGAGAAGTTCCCGATGGTCGACGGCCTGCGCCCGATGAACGAGGACCTGACCGAGCTGGTGCTCAACCGCACCTGGCGCCCGGCGCTGTCGGTCACCGGCGTCGGTGGCATGCCGGCGCTGGAATCGGCCGGCAACGTGCTGCGCCCGCAGACCTCGGTGAAGCTGTCGCTGCGCCTGCCGCCGACCGCCGATGGCAAGACCTGCGGCGAACTGCTGAAGGACGCCCTGCTGCGCGACCCGCCGAACGGCGCGCAGGTCACCCTGGACCTGGAAAAGGCCTCCACCGGCTGGAATGCACCGGCGATGGCGCCGTGGCTGACCAAGGCGATCGACGATGCCAGCCAGACCTTCTTCGGCAAGCCGGCGATGTACATGGGCGAAGGCGGCTCGATCCCGTTCATGGGCATGCTCGGCGAGAAGTTCCCGGGTGCACAGTTCATGATCACCGGCGTGCTCGGTCCGCATTCCAACGCGCATGGCCCGAACGAGTTCCTGCACATCCCGATGGGCAAGAAGGTCACGTCCTGCGTGTCCAAGGTGATCAGCGAGCACTACGCGGCCAGCCTGCGTGGCGAGACCAGTGGTTCGCCGGTGGCTGCTGA
Organism: Stenotrophomonas maltophilia; assembly: GCF_004684085.1. Lineage (GTDB taxonomy): Bacteria > Pseudomonadota > Gammaproteobacteria > Xanthomonadales > Xanthomonadaceae > Stenotrophomonas > Stenotrophomonas maltophilia_AS. The sequence goes on along the minus strand of NZ_SRHZ01000024.1, from coordinate 119,805 downwards.
CAGTGGCACCCGCCACGGCGACCACGGCTGCTGCTGATTACGGCACACCGTGACGGACGCAGCCTGGCCTTGCTAGGCTGCGTCCACCCTTGGTGGAAATCGCGCGCATGAATGGTCTGTTCGGCAGCAGCAGCTGGCTTTACATCATCCTGGTCGGCTTCTTCGTCGGCCTGCTCGGGCGCTTCTTCATGCCCGGCAACAACCGCATGGGCTGCCTGCTGACCGTCGTGCTGGGCATCCTCGGTGCGCTGCTGGCCGGTTGGTTTGGCCAGTACATGGGCTGGTATGCCCCCGGCGAGCCGGCCGGTTTCCTCGGCGCGGTGCTCGGCGCGGTGGTTGTGCTGGCCATCCTGCGCCTGTTCAGCGGTCGTCGCTGAGCCTGAACGCCCTTCCCTTCCTGTTCCCGACGTTGGCGCGCCCGGCGCGCCCGGATATGCCTGCATGACCGAACCCGCCTCCGATCCCCAGCGCAGCGCGCAGCGCCTGCAGTGGGCCCGCACCCGGCTCGACGATGGCAATGCCGTGGTCGAGCGCGCCTCGGTCGACGCCGGCATGCGCAGTTACTGGCGCACCATCAGTACGCGCGGCACCCACATCGTGATGGACGCGCCTCCCGGGCTGGAAGATCCACGCCCCTGGCTGCGCATGCGCGGCCTGCTGCACGACCATGGCCTGCGCGTGCCCGCGCTGCTGGCGCAGGATCTGGATGCCGGTTTCCTGCTGCTGGAAGACCTCGGCGGCCCGACGCTGGCGAAAATCCTCGACGAGCGCAATGCCGATGAATGGTTCGGCCGCGCGATCGAACAGCTGCTGCGCCTGCAGGCGATTCCGGTACCCGCCGACTTCGGCCAGTTCGGCGAAGCGCTGCTGCAGCGTGATGCCGGCCTGTTCGACGAATGGTTCCTGCAGCGCCACCTGCACCTGGAACTGGACTGTGGTGAGCTCGAAGGGCTGCAGCTGGTACATCGCCGGTTGATGGACAACGCGCTGGGCCAGGCGCAGTTGATGACCCACCGCGATTACATGCCGCGCAACCTGATGCCGGTCGACGAAGGCCCTGCAGTGCTGGATTTCCAGGATCTGGTGCGTGGCCCGATCGCCTACGACGCAGTGAGCCTGTTCAAGGACGCGTTCCTGAGCTGGCCGCTGCAGCGTGTGGACGAGTGGCTGGCGCAGTACCACGAGCGTGCCCGCGACGCCGGCCTGCCGGTGCCCGACCGCGCCACCTTCCTGCGCGATGCCGACTGGATGGGCATCCAGCGCCACGTGAAGATCCTTGGTCTGTTCTGCCGCCTGCGCTATCGCGACAACAAGGGCCATTACCTCGACGACGCGCCGCGCTTCATCACCTATCTGGATGAAGTGCTGCCGCGCTACCGCGAACTGGCACCACTGCAGCAGCTGCTGGAGCACCGCATCAAGCCAGCGCTGGCCGACCTGGCCGCACCGATGCGCGTGGCTCGATGAAGGCACTGATCTTTGCTGCTGGCCTCGGCGAGCGCATGCGCCCGTTGACCCTGCACACGCCCAAGCCGCTGCTGGACGTGGCCGGCAAACCGCTGATCGTCTGGCACCTGGAACGCTTGGCCGCACTCGGCGTGCGCGAGGTGGTGATCAACACCGCATGGCTCGCCGAGCAGTTTCCGACGACATTGGGCGATGGCAGCCAGTGGGGCCTGCGCCTGCATTTCATGTACGAAGGGCAGACCCCGCTGGAAACCGGCGGCGGCATCCTCAATGCGCTGCCGGTACTGGGCGACGCCCCGTTCCTGGTGGTGAACGGCGACATCTGGACTGACTTCGATTTCGCCACGCTGCCCCGCGAACCGCAGGGCCAGGCGCACCTGGTGCTGGTCGACAATCCGGCGCAACACCCGGACGGTGACTACCGCTTGGATGCGCAGGGGGTGCTGCACCACGACCGCGAAGGGCCGTGCCTGACCTATGCCGGCATCGGGGTGTACCGTCCTTCGATCGTAGCCGACTGGCGCGCGGTGATCGGCGATGCACCGGGCAGCGAGCGGCTGCCGCCGAAGTTCTCGGTGGTGCCGCTGCAGAAGCATTTCATGGCGCAGAGGTTGATGACCGGCCAGCACCATCGCGGGCGCTGGACCGATGTGGGTACCGTGGATCGCCTGCACGCGCTGGACGTTGAGTTGGCGGCGAACGGCTGAGCCCCTCGTGGCTGGTCGCGTAGAGCGGATCGCGTGCTTGGCCGGGCGGGTAGGCCATGCAGGGGACGCTGCAAGTACGTCCCTGTAAGCTCGATGGCGCCATCCATGGCGCCAACGCCCCTGCATGGCCCACCCGCCCGGCCTCCGACAGTTTCCGTGGGCGTCCAGCCACGGAAGAAAGAAAGAAAAGCAAAAGCGGGTCGCTTCGCTGCGCTCGCTCGTGTGTGTCGACCAAGGTCGACACCTACCAAGAGCGGAGCACATCAGATTCAAGGTCGAATCCCAGGGCCACCGGCCAACTGTCGAAGGCGGGGCGCTGTGGGCTTGCGGGGTGTGAGCCGCATGGATGCGGCGACCAAGCCCCCATGGATGGGTTTACGGCGGCCCCGCAAGCCCACAGCGCCCCGCCTCCCCTCAGGAAGCCAGCTTTTGACGTTGACGTTGACGTTGCTTCGGCTTCGGCGGGTGCAGGGCGCAGCCCTGCCGAACAACATCCCTCAGTAACGAGGCCGGCCTTCTTCCAGCACCTGGCGCAGGAACGGCACGGTGATCCGCCGCTTCGCCGCCAGCGACTCGCGATCCAGCCAGTCCAGCAGCGTGATCAATCCACCCAGCTCGCGCCCGGTGTGCGACAGCAGCCACTCGATGGACGCCTCGTCGATCGCCAGGCCACGGCGCAGCGCGCGTTCGCGCAGCACCGCTGCACGCCCCTCCTCGTCCAGCGGCTGCAGCAGCACACGCACGCACTGGCCCAGCCGCGAACGCAGGTCCGGCAGCACCAGGCCCAGTTCGCCCGGCGCCTTCTGCGCCGTGTACAGCACGGTCACGCGCGCAGCGCGCGCACGGTTGTGGAAATCGAACAGCGCGATCTCGTCTTCGCGATTGCCTGCGATCTCATCCAGGCCGTCCAGCGCCACCAGTTCGCGCACCTCCAGCCCATCCAGTGCCGCACGCACGCGGCCGGCGGCACTGGCCAGCGGCACGTAGGTCGGCAGCCGCCCGGCCTGCTCGGCACTGGAGCACATCGCCAGCGCCTGATGGGTTTTACCGGTGCCCGCCGCGCCTTCCAGGTAGATCCAGTCATGGCTGGCGCCGACCGCGATCGCACGCAGCTGCGCCAGCGCACCATCCGGCGCGCCGATGAAGGTCTCCAGGCGCTGGTCCCGCGGGTAATGCAGGGCCAGCGGCAGTTGCGGCACGCCCATCACTTCAGGTCGGGGCCCTTGTCGGTCGGGAGGATGATATGGGGCTGGTCGACCACGCCATCAAGCACGATCGCCGGCTTCTCACCCACGTACAGCTCGCTCTGACGGTAGCGCTGGTGCGCGTAGCGCAGCAGCACATTGGTCACCGCCGCCACCGGCAGCGCCAGCAGCATGCCGAGGAAGCCGAACAGCTGGCCACCGGCCATCACCGCGAAGATCACCGCCACCGGATGCAGGCCGATCTTGTCGCCGACGATGCGCGGCGTCAGTACGTAGCTCTCCAGCAGCTGGCCCACGGTGAACACCACACCGACCAGTATCAGCAGCTTCAGGTCGAAGCCCTGCGCCTGCACCAGTGCGGCCACGATCGCCATCAGGATGCCGGTGGTTGCGCCCAGGTAGGGAATGAAGCTGATCAGGCCGGCAATCAGGCCGATCAGCAGGCCCAGCTTGAGGCCGACCAGCGACAGGCCGCCGGCATAGATCACGCCCAGTGCCAGCATCACCAGGAACTGCCCACGGATGAACGCACCCAGCACTTCGTTGGACTCACGCGCCAACGCGGAGATGGTGCCGATCTGGTTGCGCGGGATCACCGACGCGACACGCTCGACCAGCTTGTCCCAGTCACGCAGGAAGTAGAACGCCAGGATCGGCAGCAGCAGGATGTTGACCACCCAGGTCACCATCGCGAAGCCCGAGCGCGAGACGTAGCCCATGAACGTGGTGGCAAAGCCGCCGGCCTGCTGCCAGTGGCTGCGCACCCATTCAATCAGGCGGTCCGGATCCATCCACTGCATCACTTCCAGGCCGGTCTTCTGCTCGAACCAGGGGATGCCCTTTTCCATCAACCACGCCTGTGCCTGCGGCGCGACCGCGATCAGGGTGGTGATCTGGCGCTCGATCATCGGCACCAGCACCAGCAGCAGCGCCACGATCACCAGCACCATCGCCGCGAACACCAGCACCACGCCGGTCATGCGCGAGCGGCCGGTGGCCTCGATGCGGTCCACCAGCGGGTCGCCCAGCCAGGCCAATGCCAGCGCCAGCACGAACGGGGTCAGGATCGGTGCCAGCAGCCAGACGATCCAGCCGATCAGGCCGGCGAACAGAATGTACTTCAGCCGGCGCAGGAACTGCGCGATCTCAGCTTCCGGGGACAGGATCATCGCAGTCGGTACTCGTTGCTGACCGTTGCGGCCACAGGGGCGCCGGTGGTGTCGTCGATCGGCGTCGGCAGGGCCGGCAGCGGTGCGCTCGGCACCAGCACGCCGTTGTCGCCCAGCATGCGGTTGAAGCCGGCCAGGCCGGTGGTCATCTCCAGGCTCAGCTCCAGCTGGCCGGCCGAGGCGTGCAGCGGGGTGACGTTGCGCACCACCGGCACCTCGCGCAGTCCGGCGGCCAGGCGCAGGTAGTCATCGGCGCTGTTGATGCCGGTGACCAGCACCCGGTAGGTTCCGGCCTGGCCGACGGCCGCACCGGCCTTGGCATAGCGCTTGACCAGCGCATCGGCGGCACCATCGGCACCGGCTGCCATCGCGCGCATGGCGTTGGCGTCCTTGCTGGTCCACTTGTTCAGCTCACGGCCGTTGTCGACGAACACCCAGTCTGCCTGCCAGCCACCGTTGGCGCGGTACAGCTTGCCGATCAGCTGCATCGGCGGCGAGTAGCGCGAGGAAGCGCGGGCCACCGCGGCGCTGTCCTGGCGCCAGATGGCACCGGCCAGGGCCTGTTCGGCGGCGCCGCCCGTGGGCAGGCCCAGCTTGTAACCGCGCTCGATGGCGCGGTTCAGCAAGGGGCGCGCGGCGTTGGCCTGCTGCACGCTGACCAGTCGCGGGCCGCTGCCATCGTCGACGGCCAGCCACAGTACCGGCTTCGGCCGCGGCTGCGGCCACAGCGGCAAGCCCAGCGCCGACACCAGCGAATCAACGTCATCCTCGCGGAAGCGGGCCACCAGCAGGGTCCGGAAGCTCGGGGCACCGCCAGCGCCCACGCTCTGGTCCTGCTTGTAGTCGTAACTGGCCACGTAATCCTTGGCATTGCGCAACGCCTGCGCCACGCCCGGGCGCGACATCACGCTGCGATCGCCGGACAATTTGCCCAGTACAACGCTCAAGGCGCGGGCCAGGGCGCCGTTGCGATCGGCTTCGGCTTGGCTGTTGACGGGCACTTCGGCCTCGTACGCACCACTGGCGGTGGCGACATCACCCTCGGTGCGAAGGCCGCTCTGGGCCATCGTGGCCACCGGCAGGCTCAGCGCAAGGAGCAGGGTCAAAATCAGGCTGCGGCGCATCAGGACATCCATTGGCTCGACGTATCCGGGGGAATTGTTGCCCGAATACGGCCTTTGCGCCAATGCGGCCTGTTAAAATCGCCCGTTCAACCCCTGCCAGCGCCGACGCCCGTGACCAACAGCCCGTCTTCCGCCCCTTCCCCCCTCACCTACCGTGATGCGGGTGTCGACATCGACGCCGGCAACGAGCTGGTCGAGCGGATCAAGCCCCTGGTCAAGCGCAGCTTCCGCCCGGAAGTGATGGGCGGCCTGGGTGGCTTCGGCGCCCTGTTCGACCTGTCCAACAAGTACCGCGAGCCGGTGCTGGTGTCGGGCACCGACGGTGTGGGCACCAAGCTGAAGCTGGCCCACCAGCTGAACCGCCACGATACGATCGGCATCGACCTGGTCGCCATGTGCGTGAACGACGTGCTGGTGCAGGGCGCCGAGCCGCTGTTCTTCCTGGACTACTTCGCCACCGGCAAGCTGGACATCGACACCGCTGCGGCGGTCGTGGGTGGCATCGCCAACGGCTGCACCGAGGCCGGCTGCGCCCTGATCGGCGGCGAAACCGCTGAAATGCCCGACATGTATGCCCCGGGCGAGTACGACCTGGCCGGTTTCACCGTCGCTGCAGTCGAGAAGAGCGAGCTGAAGGACGGCGCCAAGGTGACGGCCGGTGACGTGCTGATCGGCATCGCCTCGTCCGGCCCGCACTCCAACGGCTACTCGCTGGTGCGCCGCATCTACGACCGTGCCGGCCGCCCGGCCGAGCTGGAGCTGGAAGGCGGCGTGAAGCTGGTCGATGCGCTGATGGCGCCGACCCGCCTGTACGTCAAGCCGATCCTGTCGCTGCTGAAGTCGCACGGCGAGGCCATCCACGGCATGGCCCACATCACCGGTGGCGGCCTGACCGAGAACATCATCCGCGTGGTGCCCGAAGGCCTCGGCCTCGACATCCAGGCCTCGTCCTGGACCCTGCCGCCGGTGTTCCAGTGGCTGCAGAAGGAAGGCGCGGTGGCCGACAGCGAGATGTGGCGCACCTTCAACTGCGGCATCGGCTTCGTGCTGATCGTCGCAGCGGACCAGGTGGCTGCAGTGTCCGATGCGGTCAAGGCGCAGGGCCTGGAGCACTGGACCATCGGCCAGGTGGTCACCGCCGAAGGCGCCGAGCGCGTCCACATCGGCTGATCCCGGCAACCCAGGAGCCCGCATGGACGCAACGCCCCCCTTGTCACCCGCCCCCGTGCCGCCGCCGCTGGCGACGGTACCGGTGTTCAGTGCGCAGGATGCCGACCACCTGCGCATGCTGGCCATCGCGCACTACGTGGTCGGCGCCCTGATCGCGCTGTTCTCGCTGATCTTCATCATCCATATCGTGCTGGGCATCACCGCGCTCACCGGCAACCTGCCGCTGAATTCCGGCGGCCAGCCGTCGTCGCCGGCCGAGGAGCGCCTGTTCGGCTGGATGTTCACCATCGTCGGCTGCGTCATCGTGTTCGGTGGCGTGACCCTGGGCGCGTTCGTGGCATACGCCGGCCGCTGCCTGACCCAGCGCCGCCGCTACCTGCTGTGCCTGATCGTGGCCGGCCTGGCCTGCCTGTTCGCGCCGATCGGCACCGCGCTGGGGGTGTTCAGCCTGATCACCCTGGTGCGCCCGCAGGTCAAGGCCGCCTTCGACCTTCCTGCCGCGACCGCATGACCGCCCCCGGCAATCCGCCACCGCTGCCGCATCAGGCCTTGGCGCAGTTGCAGTTGGCCAGCCACCTGCAGACGCTGACCGTGCTGTTCTACGCGTTGGCCGGCTTCCACTGGGTCGCCACAGTGGCCTTCCTCGGTCTCAGCGGCTGGGTGGCCCAGTCCCGCGGGCTGGACGATGCCTGGATGCTGACTACGGTCTATGCGTCAATCGCCGTGCTGGCAGCCGTACTGGGGATCGTGCAGTTGTACACCGCGCGCCAGCTGTCGCATCGCACCGGATTGGGCTGGTGCCAGCGCGCCGCCTGGCTGGGTGTGCTGGCCGGCCCGCTGGGCATGGCCTTGGCCGCCTATGCCTGGGTGTTCCTGTCCAAGCCTGGAATGGCCGCGCTGTTCGACCGCGGCGACCACCTCAGTGTCTGAACCTGCCGGCAGACGCCCCGTCCTTTCCTGATTGATTTCCCATGTCCGCGCCTGCCCTCCCGACGACCGCTTCGCCCACCGCCGCCCGTTTCTCGGCCCCCAAGAAGCTGGCCTTTGCCGCCGTGCTGGCGGTGTTCGCGATCAGCTGGATCCACCCGCTGTGGCCCACCGAGCAGGCCCTGCACAGCACCCTGACCGTGATCGGTCTGGCCGCACTGCTGTGGGTCGACCGTCGTGGCGGCTGGCTGGGCAATGGCGCCTTCATTGCCATCTGCGGCTTCATCGCCCTGCACTGCGTGGCCGCGCGTTGGCTGTATTCCAATGTGCCCTACGACGCTTGGGCACAGACGCTGACCGGCTGGTCGCCGAATGCGGCATTCGGCTGGCAGCGCAACCATTTCGACCGTCTCATCCACTTCCTGTTCGGCGTCTGCTTCACCCCCGCGCTGCTGCAGCTGGCTCGCCATGCCTGGCCGGCCCTGCGCCTGGGCCAGGCCTTCACCCTGGCGGTGATGACGGTGATGTGCGCCAGCCTGGTCTACGAGTGGTTCGAGTGGGCCATCGCGCTTGCGCTGTCTCCGGATGCCGCCGAGGCCTACAACGGGCAGCAGGGCGACATGTGGGACGCGCACGCCGACATGCTGATGGCCACCCTTGGCAGCCTGCTGACCTGGCCGCTGATCCGCCGGAGTGCTCTGTCATGACCGCCCCGATCCGCATCGCCGTGCTCGCCTCCGGCCGCGGCAGCAACCTGCAGGCCATCCTCGATGCCATTGTCGACGGCCGCCTGCCAGCCGAGGTGGTCGGCGTGTTTTCCGACCGTCCCGCCGCGGAGGCCCTGCAGCGCGTCGCACCGAACCTGCGCTGGGCGCATGCACCGAAGTCCTTCAGTGACCGCGCCACCTACGAGCAGGCGCTCGGCGATGCGCTGGCCGCAGTACAGCCGGACTGGATCGTCTGCGCCGGCTACATGCGCATCCTCGGCGCGGCCTTCGTGCAGCGCTTCAATGGCCGCCTGGTCAACATCCATCCGTCGCTGCTGCCGCTGCACAAGGGCCTGGACACGCATGCGCGGGCGTTGGAGGCCGGCGACGCCGAGCACGGTGCCAGCGTGCATCTGGTCGTGCCCGAGCTGGACGCGGGCGCAGTGCTGGCCCAGGTGCGGGTGCCGGTGCTGCCTGGCGATGACCCGCACCGCCTGGCCGCGCGCGTGCTGGCGGTGGAGCACTCACTGTTGATCGCCACGCTGCAGTTGCTGTGTGGCGGCCGCCTGGCTGAACGGGAAGGACAGCCCTGGCTCGACGGTCACCCCCTGTTTAGCCCGTTGGCCCTAGATTCCGCCGGGAACCTGAACCGGTAGTCCCCGTGCACACGCCCTGCTGACTGCGGGGCTGGCATCCTGCTCCCCCCTGCGGTCCCTGTCCTCCATGAAGACCACGACGCTGCTGTCCACTTCATTGCTGCTGTCGCTTGCCGTGCTTCCCGCCGTGGGCAGGGGCCAGGCGCAGGCACCTGCCGCTTCGCCTGCACCGGTGCCCGTCGTACAGCCGCCGGCTGAACCGGCCGTACCCATGCCGGCGGCGCTGGCCTGGGAGCCGCCGCCGCTGCAGCCGTTCAGCGCCACCTACCAGGCCTTCTACAAGGGCAAGGAGGCCGGCGATGCCAGCATGCAGGTCACCCATACCGGCGGCAGCCAGTGGCGGGTCGACATGCAGGTGGTCGGCCGCCGCGGCTTCGCCAGCGTGCTCGGCCTGAACATCGAGCAGAGCACGGTGTTCGAGGAGCGCAGTGGCATCTATGCGCCGCTCAGCCAGAGCACGGTGCGCAAGGGCCTGTTCCTCGGCAAGAAGGCCGTCGGCACCTACAACTGGCAGGCCGGCACCGCGCAATGGACCGGTGACGTCAAGAAGGAACGTGCGCAGCCGATTCCGCTGCAGGCGGGCGACCTGAGTGCGCTGCTGATCAACCTGGCGATCATGCGCGATGCCCGCCCCGGCGCCGCAATGCACTATCGCTACGTGGACATGGGCAAGGTCCGCGAACACGACTACCAGGCCGCGCCGCAGACCGAGAACGTCGAGGTCGGCGACCTGTCCTACAACGCACTGCGGGTCTACCGGACCAACGGTGGCAGAAACGAAACCATTCTCTGGATCGCCAACGGTGTCCCCACCCCGGTGCGCATCCTGCAACGCGAAGACGGCGAAGATCGCGTCGATCTGCGCCTGATCGAATACCAAGGAGTCTGAGCATGAACACCCTGACCCGCCCCCTCACCTGGATCGCAGCGGCCGCGCTGACTGTGGTCAGCCTGCCAGCCATGGCGCTGGAACCGTTCAAGGCCGATTACCTGGCCAGCTACATGGGCATGCAGGCCAACGGCACCATGACCCTGGCCAGCGAAGGGGCCAACAAATGGCGCTACAGCCTGCAGGTGAAGAACCAGCTGGCCGACCTCAGCCAGAGTACGGTGTTCGAGGAAGTGCGCGGCCAGCTGCGCCCGCTCAGCAGCCAGGACCGTTCGGCGCTGCTGGTGAAGAAGCGCAACGTGCAGGCCAACTACAACTGGACCAGCAACCAGGCCACCTGGACCGGCGACATCAAGCCGGACCGCGCAGGGCCGATCGCGTTGAAGGCGGGCGACATGGACGCGCTGCTGATCAACCTGGCAATCGCCCGTGACCTCGCCGCCGGCAAGCCGCTGACCTATCGCATGGTCGACGAAGGCCGCATCAAGAACATGACCTACCGCGTGATCGGCAAGGAGTCGATCACCGTGGGCGGCAAGAGCTATGAAGCCACCAAGGTTTCGCGCGCCGACGGCAACAAGGAGCTGATCGCCTGGATCGTGCCGGAGTTCCCGGTACCGGCGCGCATGCTGCAGCGTGAGGGCGGCCGCGATGCGCTGGACCTGACCATCAGGGCGATGAACTGATCGGAGATCCACGTCATCCACGCATGGCGTGGATCTACTTCACGTTCCAGTAGATCCACGCCATGCGTGGATGGGTGTATCCCAAAAAAACGCCCGCTTGCGCGGGCGTTTTCTTATTTCTTCGCTTCGGCCGGTTTCTCTTCGGCCGCCTTGAACTCGGTGCGGCAGTCCACGCGGATCTGCTCGCCGCTGCTGCGCCAGATGAAGGTGCGGCAATGACGGTTGCCGTCCTGGCTGTCGTTCACCGACACCGCATAGAACGACTGGATGATCTCGTCACGCGAGACCGTGCCGTCGCCGTTCCAGTCCATGTCCTTCTGCTCGATGCCCTGGGTGATGGCAAGGTTGGCGTACCAGGCATAGCCCAGCCACGCCAGCACGATCAGCACCAGCGCCAGCAGCGCCTTGCGACGCGGGCTGAATTTGCCGCGCAGGATCATGGCACGCGCCGGATGGTGGCGCCGAGCGAAGACAACTTCTCTTCGATGTTCTCGTAGCCACGATCAAGGTGGTAGATGCGGTCGATGGTGGTTTCGCCGCTGGCCATCAGCCCGGCCAGGATCAGCGAGGCCGACGCGCGCAGGTCGGTGGCCATCACCGGTGCTCCGCTCAGGTGCTCGTTGCCACGCACGATGGCGGTATGCCCTTCGACCTGGATGTCCGCGCCCAGGCGCAGCAGTTCGTTGACGTGCATGAAACGGTTCTCGAAGATCGTTTCGTTGATCACGCCGACGCCATCGGCCACGCAGTTGAGCGCCATGAACTGCGCCTGCATGTCGGTCGGGAATGCCGGATACGGCGCGGTGGTCAGGTTGACCGCCTTCGGCCGCTTGCCCTGCATGTCCAGGGTAATGGTGTCTTCGGTGGTCTCGATCGTCGCACCCGCTTCGACCAGCTTGGACAGCACGGCGTCCATGGTGTTCGGGCGCGCACGGTTGACCGTGACCTTGCCGCCGGTCATCGCCGCGGCCACCAGGAAGGTACCGGTCTCGATGCGGTCGGGCAGCACTTCGTGGCGGCCACCGGACAGGCGCTCGACGCCTTCGATGACCAGGCGGGCGGTGCCCAGGCCTTCGATCTTCGCGCCCAGTGCGATCAGGCAGTGCGCCAGGTCGGTCACTTCCGGTTCCATCGCCGCGTTGTCGAGGATGGTGGTACCTTCGGCCAGCACGGCCGCCATCAGCACGTTCTCGGTACCGGTGACGCTGACCATGTCGAAGGTGAAGTGGCCACCCTTCAGGCGCTTGGCAGTGGCCTTGATGAAGCCGTTCTCGACCACGATCTCGGCACCCAGGGCCTGCAGGCCCTTGATGTGCTGGTCGACCGGACGCGAGCCGATCGCGCAGCCGCCGGGCAGCGACACTTCGGCCGCACCGAAGCGGGCCAGCAGCGGGCCCAGCACCAGGATCGAGGCGCGCATGGTCTTGACCAGCTCATACGGTGCCACGTGCTGGTTGACCGAACGCGGGTCGACCACGATCGCGCTGCCGCGCGACAGCGTGCCCTGGTCGATGGTGACCTTGGCGCCCAGCTCGCCCAGCAGCTTCACCGTGGTGACCACGTCGTGCAGGTGCGGCACATTGGTGATCTCCACCGGCGCATCGGCCAGCAGGGTCGCGCAAAGAATGGGGAGGACGGCGTTCTTCGCGCCGGAGATGCTCACTTCACCGTGCAGCGCAGCGCCGCCGGTCACAACGATCTTGGCCATGTATTCGGGATCTTCTGCGGTTCAGCCGGCTTCGGCCGGGGTCACGGTTTTCAGCGCCAGCGCGTGGATCGCGCCGCCCATCAGGTCGCCCAGGGTCGCATAGACCATCCGGTGGCGGGCCAGCGGCATCTTGCCAGCGAAGGCCTCGCAGACCACGGTCGCTTCGAAATGCACGCCATCATCGCCCTGCACGTCGGCGCGGGCGCCAGGCAGGCCGGTTTCGATCAGATTGCGGATGGTGTCAGCGTCCAACGGGCTTTCCTAATAAAATGTGCGTCCATTCTACTTCCGCTGCGTGGCGTCCGCATGGCCGAATCCCTGTTGCCCCCCCGTTCCGTCGACCCTGCAGGCCTGGTCGCCAGCGGCCGCCGCGTCTTCGAGATCGAGCGGCAGGCGCTGGACGCCGTGGCCGACCGCCTCGGCGAGGCCTTCCAGCAGGCCTGCCAGGCGATCCTGGCCAGCCGCGGCCGGGTGGTGGCCACCGGCATGGGCAAGTCCGGGCACATTGCGCGCAAGATCGCTGCCACGCTGGCCTCGACCGGCACCCCGGCCTTCTACGTGCACCCCGGCGAAGCCGGCCACGGCGATCTTGGCATGATCACCGAAGACGACGTGGTGCTGGCCCTGTCCTACTCAGGCGAATCGGACGAAGTGCTGATGCTGCTGCCGGTGCTCAAGCGCCAGGGCAACGTGCTGATTTCCATGACCGGCCGGCCGCAGTCGAGCCTGGGTACCGCCGCCGACATCCATCTGGACGTGAGCGTGCCAGCGGAGGCCTGCCCGCTGGCGCTGGCACCGACCTCCAGCACCACCGCCTCGCTGGCGATGGGCGATGCGCTGGCCGTGGCCCTGCTCGATGCACGTGGATTCACCGCCGACGACTTCGCCCGTTCGCACCCGGCCGGCAGCCTCGGCCGCCGTCTGCTGCTGCACATCACCGACGTCATGCACACCGGCGATGACCTGCCAAGCGTGGGCGCCGACGCCAGCCTCAGCGAAGCGCTGATGGAAATGAGCCGCAAACGGCTTGGCATGACCGCCGTGGTCGACGCAGACGGCGTCCTGATCGGCCTGCTCACCGATGGCGACCTGCGCCGTGCCCTGGACAGCGCGCTGGACGTGCGCACCGCGAAGATCGCCGATGTGATGACCCGCAACCCGCGCACCATCGGTGCCGACCAGCTGGCGGTCGAGGCCGCCCGCCTGATGGAGACCCACAAGATCACCGGCCTGATCGTGGTCGATGGCCAGGGCCGGGCAGTCGGCGCCCTGAACATTCATGACCTGTTGCGGGCCCGGGTGGTTTAACCGACAGTCCGTAGACCCCATTCAGTCTGTAACGCCGCACCCGCCCCCAACGAGCCTGCCGCCCTGATGCCCTGGTCCCCCCTGTCCGCCTTCCCCGCCCACCTGCATGCCGCCGCGGCCCGTATCCGCCTGGCCTGCTTCGACGTGGACGGCACCCTCACCGACGGTCGGCTGTACTACGACAAGGACGGCAACGAGAGCAAGGCGTACTTCGTGCAGGACGGTCTGGGCCTGAAACTGCTGCAGCAGCACGGCATCCATCCGGTGCTGATCACCGCGCGCAACAGCCAGTCCGCGCTCAAGCGCGGCGCCGACCTCGGCATCGATACCCAGATCGCCGTGGGCGACAAACTGGCCAGCGTGCAGGCGCTGTGCGCGCAGCATGGGATCGGCCTGGAACAGGTGGCGTTCATGGGCGATGACCTGCCCGACCTGGCGCCGCTGGGCGCGGTCGGCTTGGCCGTGGCCCCGGCCAACGCCCATCCGTGGATCGCCGAGCGCGTGCACTGGCAGACCCGTACCGACGGTGGGCGGGGGGCCGCGCGCGAGCTGTGCGACATCCTGCTGGCCGCCCAGGGCCGCGTGGATGCTGTCCTGGCGAGGTTTGGCGCATGAATGCTCCTTCGCTCAACTGGCGCACGATCCTCGGTATCGGCCTGCTGCTGGCCGCCCTGCTCAGCAGCTGGGCGGCGCTGCGCAACCGTGACAAGGGGCCCGCCAAGGACGATCAGGAGGTTGGCGTGGATTACATCCTGCATGACTTCCAGATCGTCGCCCTGGATGAACACGGCAAGGAATCGACCACCCTGCGCGCACCGCTGCTGGAGCGCCAGCGCGGCGACCAGACCATCAACATCGCCACCCCGCTGTTCGAGATGCCGGACAAGGATGGCAAGCACTGGACCCTGCGGGCCGAGACCGGCTGGCTCAGCGCCAAGGGCGATGAGATGAAGCTGCGCGGCAATGTCGCCGGCGACAGCCCGGCCGGCCCGGGCACGGTGCCGACCACCTTCCGCACCGATCATCTGGACGTGTTCCCCAAGGAAAACCGCGCCCGCACCGATGCGCTGGTGACCATGACCCGCCCGGGCATGGAACAGTCCGGCGTCGGTTTCGAAGTGGATTCGAAGAACAACACGTATCATTTCCTCAGCCAGTCCAAGGGCCGCTACACGCCCAAGCGCTGATTCCGCCGCCAGCCTGCGACGTCTCCGGACAGGCGCAAGGCTGGCAGCCCCACCCGCACGCCCCCGGTCCAGCCGGGAGGCCCCCACCGGTAGAACGGACCCCGATGAAGATTCCCTTTGCCGCCGTACTCGCGCTTGGTCTTCTTGCTCCCAGCGCCGCCTTCGCCAAGTCCACCGACCGCAACGAAGACATGCATATCGATTCCGGCGCCCAGTCGGGCATGCTCACCGGCGACGGCAAGACCGTGCTGTCGCAGGGCGTGGTCATCACCCAGGGCACACTGGACCTGCGTTCGTCCGAGGCCGAGATCTACCTCAAGGATGGCGAAGCGGTGCGCGTGGTGTTCACCGGCAAACAGGCCAAGATGAAGCAGCAGCTCGATGACGGCACCTGGATGGACGCGCTGGCCGACCGCATCGACTACGACATCAAGACCGAGATCATCACCCTGACCGGCAACTACAAGGTCACCAGCGCGCGCGGCACCAATGCCGGCCAGCGCATGGTCTACAACACCCGCAGCGGTGAAATGAACTCCGGCGGCGACGGCAGCCGCGTGCGTACCGTCATTCCGCCGAAGAACAAGACCCCGGCGGCGCCTGCGGCACAGCCCAAGGCCACCACGCCGGCAGCATCGGCCGGGAGCAAGAAGTAATGCTTGTCGCCAAGGGCCTGCGCAAGAAGTACAAGCAGCGCGAAGTCGTCAAGGACTTCGGGTTGACCCTGGATGCCGGTGAAGTGGTCGGCCTGCTCGGCCCCAACGGCGCCGGCAAGACCACCTGCTTCTACATGATCGTCGGCCTGGTCGCCGCCGATGCCGGCAGCATCGTGCTCGACGGCAAGGACATCACCGGCGACCCGATGTACACCCGCGCCAAGCAGGGCGTGGGCTACCTGCCGCAGGAACCGTCGGTGTTCCGCAAGCTGAGCGTGGCCGACAACATCCGCCTGGTGCTGGAACTGCGCGAGGACCTCGATTCGAAGGGCCGCGAGCGCGAATTGAACAGCCTGCTCGACGAACTGCAGCTGGGCCATGTCGCCGACCAGCTCGGTGCCAGCCTGTCCGGCGGCGAGCGGCGCCGTTGCGAGATCGCCCGTGCACTGGCCGCACAACCGCGCCTGATCCTGCTCGACGAACCGTTCGCCGGCGTCGATCCGATTTCGGTCGGCGAGATCCAGCGCATCGTCACCCATCTCAAGCAGCGCGGCATCGGCGTGCTGATCACCGACCACAACGTGCGCGAGACCTTGGGAATCTGCGACCGCGCGTATATTCTCGCCGAGGGCAGCGTACTGGCCCAGGGCTCGCCGGAAGCGATCCTGGACAACGCCGACGTGCGTCGCGTCTACCTTGGGGATTCCTTCAAGTTGTGACGGCAAGCGCCGGGTCCCTCTCCTTCCTTTCGGCACAGGCATGAAGACTCGGCTGCAGACATCGTTGGGACAGCAGCTGGTGCTTACGCCCCAGCTGCAACAGGCGATCAAGCTGCTGCAGATGTCCAGCACCGAGCTGGAACTGGAGATTGCGCAGGCAGTGGAAAGCAATCCACTGCTGGACTGGGCCGACAGCAGTGACAGCAGCAGTGCCGCCAACGAAGGTGGCGATGCTGATGGCAACGACGGCGACGCCCCTGCGGAGCGTGCCGACAACGGCGACGACTGGGCGCCGGCCGAACTGGACTGGAGCGCCACCGGCAGCGGCGGCAGCTTCGACGATGACGACGACAACGGTAGCGCGGCCGAGCGCGTCGCCGAAACCGAAACGCTGGCCGACCATCTGCTGTGGCAGCTGCACCTGTCGCATCTGTCCGCCCGTGATCGCAGCATCGGCGCTGCGCTGATCGATGCACTGGACGATGACGGCTACCTGCGCGAGCCGCTGGCCGGCATCGCCGAAACCCTGTTGCCGGCAATCCACGCCGACGAGGACGAGATTCTCGCGGTGTTGCATCGCATCCAGCGCTTCGACCCGGTGGGTACGGCTGCACGCACCCTGGGCGAATGCCTGCAACTGCAATTGGACGTGCTGGCCGACGCAACGCCGGGCCTGGCATTGGCGCGACAGATTGCCGCAGGCCCGCTGGAGCGGTTGCCGCGCAGCGGCGTCGCCGGGCTGGCCCACGAGTTGAAGCAGCCGCTGGCCGAGGTCGAGACCGCAGTGATGCTGCTGCGCTCGCTGGACCCGCGTCCGGGCACGCAGATCGCACCGCTGTCGCAGGACACCTATGTGGTGCCGGACGTGGTGGTATGGCGGCAGAACGGCGTGTGGCGCGCTGCGCTGGCCGCGCATGCCGGGCCGAAGGTGGTGATCCACCGCGGCTACGAACAGCTGATCCGACGCTGTGGCGAGGCCGATGCCGGCTACCTGCGTGCGCAGCTGCAGGAAGCACGCTGGCTGCTGAAGGGCCTGCAGCAGCGCGGCGACACCCTGCTGCGGGTAGTACGCAGCCTGATCCTGCAGCAGGCCGGTTTCCTTGAATTCGGCGAACAGGCGCTGCGCCCGCTGACCCTGCGCGAGATCGCCGCCGAGCTCGGCCTGCACGAATCGACGGTGTCGCGCGCGATCGCCCGCAAGCACGTGCGTACACCGCGCGGCACCCTGCCGCTGCGCGCTTTCTTCGCCTCCGGCATCGACACCGAAGGCGGTGGCGAGGCGTCCAGCACGGCCATCCAGGCGATGATCCGGCGCCTGATCGACGACGAGAACCCGCGCAAGCCGCTTTCTGACGCCAAGCTGGCTGACCTGCTCAAATCGTCGGGAATTCCAGTAGCGCGGCGCACCGTGGCGAAGTATCGTGAAGCCATGAACATCTCCGCCTCGCACGAAAGGGTCAGAATCGCTTGACGCGCCGCCGCGCCCGGCGGAGAGGTTCATTGGCACATCCGAACACAGGAGAAACCCGATGCGCATCGAAACGTTTGGCAAAGATGTCGAAGTCACCCCGGCCCTGCAGTCCTATGTAGAGGAGAAGCTGGCCCGGATCGGCAAACACTTCGACCAGCACTGCGAAGCGCGGGTGACCCTCAAGCTGCAGAAGACCGAACACCACGTCGACGCCAGCCTCAACATTCCCGGCCAGACCCTGCACGCTGAGGCCAATGCCCAGACCATGTATGCCGCGATCGACCTGCTTGCGGACAAGCTTGACCGCCTGGTGATCAAGCACAAGGAGAAAAAACAGCAGCACGCGCCGCTGCCGGTGGGCGACAATGGTGGCTGATCGCCACCGTTCCCCGCAGACATGCCCCTGACTGACCTCCTGGCGGCCGTGCAGACCCAGCTCTGCACGGCCACCGACCGCGACAGCGTCCTGCAGGCCGCCGCCGGGTTGCTGGCCTGCCGCCAGGCCAACGCCGAACAGATCTACCTGAACCTGTGCCAGCGTGAAGCGCTGGGCAGCACCGCGATCGGACACGGCATCGCCATTCCCCACGGCCGCGCACCGACCCTGGACCGCCCCCGTGGCGCCCTGCTGCGGCTGGCCACCCCGGTCGACTTCGGTGGCGACGAGCCGGTGGACCTGGTGTTCGCCATGGCCGTCCCCGCCCACTACACCCACCAGCACCTGATGCTGCTGTCTGAACTTGCCGAGCTGTTTTCCGCGCCGGATATCCGCCAGGCGCTGCGCGAAGCGGGGGATGCACGGGCACTGCGCGAGGCGCTGGACATGACCCCACCTGCGAGCGCCGCATGAATACCAGCATCACCGCCCGTGAACTGTTCGAACAGCAGCGCGAGCGGCTGGGGCTGCGCTGGGCCGCGGGCAAGTCCGGCGAGAAGCGTGAACTGGAGGCCGGCAACACGGTCTCCCGGCGGCCCTCGCTGGCCGGCTACCTCAACGCGATCTATCCCAACAAGGTACAGATCCTCGGCACCGAGGAACTGTCCTGGCTGGATGCGCTGGAACCGCGCCAGCGCTGGGAGACCATCGAGAAGATCATGCAGTCGCATCCGCTGGCGCTGGTGCTGACCCGCAACCAGCCCTGCCCGGAAGACCTGCGCGCTGCGGCGGACGAATCCGGTACGCCGCTGTGGCTGTCGCCCAAGCGCGGCCACGAACTGCTCAACCACCTGTCCTACCATCTGGCACGCACGCTGGCACCACGGGTGATCCTGCATGGCGTGTTCATGGAGATCTACTCGATCGGCGTGCTGATCACCGGTGAGGCCGGTTCGGGCAAGAGCGAACTGGCGCTGGAACTGCTCAGCCGCGGCCACCGCCTTGTTGCCGACGATGCACCGGAGTTCACCCAGATCGCCCCGGACGTGCTGGACGGCACCTGCCCCGAACTGCTGCAGGACCTGCTGGAAGTGCGCGGCCTGGGTGTGCTGAACGTGCGCGAGATGTTCGGCGACACGGCTGTAAAGAAGAACAAGTACCTTCGGCTGATCGTCCACCTGACCAAGCCGATGACCGAACCGACCCCGCATGGCTACGAACGCCTGACCGGCGATTCCGGAACCCGCCATGTGCTGGATTTGGATGTTCCGCTGATCACCCTGCCGGTGATGCCCGGCCGCAACCTGGCCGTGCTGACCGAGGCGGCCACCCGCCTGCACATCCTGCGCACCAAAGGCATCGATCCAGCAGCCATGTTCATCGCCCGCCACAGCAACCTGCTGGAACGGCGAACGCCCTGATTTCCCTGTCCCTCGAAGAGCCTGTCCATGAGCACCGCAACCCCCTCCGCCCCGACCCTGATCATCGTCAGCGGCCTGTCCGGCTCGGGTAAATCCGTCGCCCTGAAGACCTTCGAGGACCAGGACTACTACTGCTCGGACAACCTGCCGATCCAGCTGCTGCCGGACTTCGTGCGCAGCGTGCTGGTCAACCATGACGGTGCCGGCCGGCGGCGCCTGGCAGTCGGTATCGATGTGCGCGGCCAGTCCGACCTGAGCCAGCTGGGCAACTGGCGGCAGCTGGCCACCGACGCCGGCGTGGAAGTGAAGGTGCTGTTCTTCGAAGCCAGCGACGAAACGGTGCTCAAGCGCTATGCCGACACGCGCCGCCGTCACCCGCTGAGCCAACTGGGCCTTTCGTTGCCCGAAGCGATCGCACGCGAGCGCGAGCTGACCGCACCGTTGCGCCGTGAAGCCGATGCGGTGATCGACACCAGCGCGCTCAACGTGCACCAGTTGCGGCGGCGGATCATCACCGAGTTCGCGCTGGACCACGCCACACGCCTGTCGCTGCTGTTCGAATCGTTCGCCTACAAGCGTGGCGTGCCGGCTGAAGCGGACTTCGTGTTCGATGCACGCGTGCTGCCGAATCCGCACTGGGACCCGGACCTGCGCGCGCTGAGCGGCCGCGAACCGGGCGTACGTGATTACCTGGAAGCGCAACCGGACGTGCAGCGCTACCTGGCCCAGCTGATGGATTTTCTCGACACGTGGCTGCCGAAGCTGGGTGATGGCACCCGCAGCTACGTAACCGTGGCCTTCGGCTGCACCGGCGGCAAGCACCGTTCGGTGTTCCTGGCCGAACGCATGGCGCGGCACGCCCGCGAGATGGGCTGGGAAGACGTGGCAACCTACCACCGCGAACAGGATTGACCCTAGAGCGAAGACGGAACAACTGGCGTAGATCCACGCCATGCGTGGAGACCGCCCGCAGGGCGGTACAAACATCCGCAGCCGGCCGCTGTCCACGACCACATTCGTCCGAAGTTGAACGCCTGCCGAAGCTGCCCCGGGGGCGTTTGGATCCTCCACGCGGGGCCCATCCACGCATGGCGTGGATCTACTGGGCGGAATACATGAATACGGGACACAGTGCCCCTCTTCTGCTGCTATCGCCAATTCACCTTGACCTGTTAACGTGCAGTAATGACCTGTGGCATTCTCCTCGTAACACATCCCGGGGTCGGGACCGCCCTGCTTGACGTGGCGACCCGGCTCCTGCGGCAGTTGCCGCTGAAAACAGAAGCTTTCGAAGTACCGTTCGACGCAGACCTGGACGCCCTGCTTCCGCTCGCCTCGGCCGCCCTGCGGCGGGTCGATGGAGGGGAAGGCGTGCTGATCCTGACCGACCTGTACGGTGCCAGCCCCGCCAACCTTGCCGGGCAGCTGGCCCGGCTGGGGACCCCGGTTCGCCGGGTGTCGGCGCTGAGCCTGCCGATGTTGCTGCGGGTGATGAATTATCCGGAACAGGGACTGGATCAACTGCCCGCCACAGCCGCGGCGGGTACCCGTAATGGAGCGATAGTCGACGATGCTTGAACGAGAACTCACCGTCAGCAACCGCCTGGGCCTGCATGCCCGGGCCACCGCCAAGCTGGTGCAGACCCTGGCGCCGTTCCGCTGCAACGTGACCATGGCCGCCAAGGGCCGTGAGATCAACGCCAAGAGCATCATGGGCGTGATGCTGCTGGCCGCCGGCCAGGGCACCCCGGTCACGGTGCGCATCAGCGGCGAGGATGAAGCCGCGGCCATGGACGCAGTGGTCGGCCTGTTCGAGCGCCGCTTCGACGAGGACAACTGAGCGTGCCACGCGCACGCGCCGGCCAGGTCAGTTCCGGCCAACGGCCGGTACAGCTGCTGGCTGGCCATGGTGCGGCCCGTGGCACCGCGATGGGCCGGGCCCGCGTACGCCTGCCACATGCGCTTGAAGTCGCCGAACAACGCGTCGCCGCCCACCAGGTCGAGGCCGAACTGGCCCGCCTGCATCGTGCGGTGGATGCCGCACGCATGGAAATGCACGAGCTGCGACAACGCCTGCATGGTGCACTGAACCAGGAAGTGGGCGAGTTCCTCGACCTGCATGCGCTGCTGCTGGACGATCCCGAGCTGCTGTTCGGGCTGGACGAGCTGATCCGCAGTGGCCCCTACAGCGCCGGCTATGCGCTGCGCCTGCAGCGTGATCGCCTGGCCAAGGTCTTCGATGGCATGGACGATGCCTATCTGAAGAGCCGCATGGACGACCTGGACCATGTGATCGGCCGCATCCACGCTTTCCTGCAGCCCGAGCGGCCGCCAGCCGTGAAAGGCCTGGCGGGCGAAATCCTGGTCTGCGACAACATCGCGCCTTCCGAACTGGCGCAGCTGCAGGCGCAGGGTGTGGTCGGCATCGTCACCGCCGCCGGCAGCGCGCTGTCGCACAGTGCGATCCTGGCGCGCAGCCTGCACCTGCCCTTGATCGTCAACGTGCCGCAGCTGCTCAGCCGCATCGCCGATGGCGACGTGCTGATCATCGACGGCGCCGACGGCAGCATCACTGCCAACCCGCAGGCCGACAACCTGCGTGACTACCGTGCACGCCTGAAGGAACACGCGCGCGAACAGCGCGAGCTCGGCCGCCTGCGCAGCAAGCCCAGCCGCACCCGCGACCAGGTCGACATCGCCCTGCTGGCCAATGCCGAATCGCTGGAGGACGTGACCCAGGCGCATGCGCTGGGCGCGCACGGGCTCGGCCTGTACCGCACCGAATTCCTGTTCCTGCAGCGCAACGAGCTGCCGGACGAAGAAGAACAGTTCCAGACCTACCGCGATGCCGCGCTGGGCATGAGCGGACGACCGGTGACCATCCGTACCCTCGACCTGGGCGCGGACAAGGCCGATCGCACCGGCCTGACCCTGAGCAATGAAGAGAACCCGGCACTGGGCCTGCGTGGCGTGCGCCTGTCGCTGGCGCGGCCGAAGGTGGCCGACACCCAGTTGCGCGCGATCCTGCGCGCCTCGGCCTATGGAAAGCTGCGCGTGCTGGTGCCCATGGTCAGCACCCGCGAAGAGTTGCTGGCGGTGCGCCGGCGCATGCTCAAGCTGACCGAGCAGCTGCGCGGCGAAGGCCACATGGTGTCCGACCATGTGCCGCTGGGCGCGATGATCGAGGTACCCGCCGCTGCGCTGGCTCTGGAGAGCTTCATCGATCTGGTCGACTTCCTGTCGATCGGTACCAACGACCTGGTGCAGTACCTGCTGGCTGCCGATCGCAACAACGAAGCGCTGGGCGAGCTGTACTCGCCGCTGCACCCGGCGGTACTGCGGCTGCTGCAGATGGTGATCGAGACTGGCGCGCGCCACCGCATCCCGGTGGCGGTGTGTGGCGAGATCGCCGGCGACGCACGGATGACCCCGCTGCTGCTGGCACTGGGCCTGACCGAGTTCAGCCTGCACCCCGGCACCCTGCTGGAGGTGCGTCGTGCGATCCGCGAGGCCGACCTGTCGGTGCTGCGCGCCCGCGCGCCGAAACTGCTGGCCGCCCGCGACCGCCGCGCCATCGAGCGCTGGCTGGCGCTGGTGGCCGAGACACCCTGACCGCCGCGCTACGCGCTCGCCGGGCACGGCCCGGCGCTACCACCACAACGCGTCCCCGGCAGCGCCGGGCCATGCCCGGCGGGGTATGCGTTGAAACATCCGCTTGCGATAATGACGCGCTGAACACCCCTGTTGCCGCATCCTTCCCAGGATCGCGGCATTTCTTATCCCCGCGGGAGCTGCGATGGCTGAGGCTGTACGCCACGACAAGACTGCGCGCCAGTTGCGGATGCTGTCCGATGCACTGGACAGTGGCCGGCTGGGCCCGGTACGCCGCCTGGTCAATACCCTGGCACCGGCCGAGATCGGCAACCTGCTCGAATCGCTTCCGCCCGGCAAACGCGAAATCGTCTGGGGCCTGGTCGATCCGGAAGACGATGGCGAGGTGCTGGTCCACGTCGGTGACGACGTGCGCGAAAGCCTGCTCGCGGACATGGACCCGGACGAGATCATCGCCGCGGTCGAAGACCTGGACATCGACGACCTGGCCGACCTGGTCGAAGACCTGCCGGATACGGTCATCGACGAAGTCCTCAAGTCGATGGACCGCGAGAACCGCGAGCGCCTGGAACAGGTGCTGTCCTACCCCGAGGACAGTGCCGGCCGCCTGATGAACCCGGACGTGGTGACCGTGCGCGCCGACGTCAACGTCGACGTGGTGCTGCGCTATCTGCGCCTGCGCGGCGAACTGCCCGACCACACCGATCACCTGTTCGTGGTCAGCCGCCGGCACCAGTACCTGGGCCGCGTGTCGCTCGCCTCGCTGGTGACCCACGAGGACACCACCCCGATCAACCGGCTGATCGACGACGAGCAGCCGGCCATCGATGTCGGCGAAAGCGACCAGGAAGTGGCCCGCCAGTTCTCCGACCATGACTGGATCTCCGCCCCGGTGGTGGATGACAACAACATCCTGATCGGCCGCATCACCATCGATGACGTGGTCGACATCATCCGCGGCCAGGCCGAGCATCAGGCGCTGGGCGCCGCCGGCCTGGACGAGGACGAGGATCTGTTCAGCCCGGTCTGGCGTGCCATGCGCCGCCGCCTGATGTGGCTGTCGGTGAACCTGTGCACGGCCTTCCTGGCCTCCAGCGTGGTAGGTCACTTCGAAGGCACGATCGACAAGCTGGTCGCGTTGGCCGTACTGATGCCGATCGTCGCCGGCCTCGGCGGCAATGCAGGCACCCAGGTGCTGGCGCTGATGGTGCGCGGCCTGGCACTGGGCCAGGTCGGCAGCTCCAATGCGCGCACACTGCTTTGGAAGGAAGTGCGGGTCGCCCTGCTCAACGGCGTGGTGCTCGGCTCCGTGCTGGGCCTGATCGTGCTGGCGTGGTTCCACTCGCCCGGGCTGTCGGCAGTCATCGCCATCGCGCTGACCTGCAACCTGCTGTTCGCGGCCCTCGCCGGCGTGCTGGTGCCGTTGACGCTGAAGCGCTTCGGCTTCGATCCTGCACTGGCCAGCGGCATCTTCCTGACTGCAGTGACCGACTCGATGGGCTTCTTCACCTTCCTCGGCCTGGCCACCATGGTCCTGCTGCACTGATTCCTGCAGGGCCGGATTCCTGCGACGCAGGGCTCCGACCCGCCTCCCCTCCTGGAACATCCCATGGCAACAACGATCGAAAACTACTTCCAGCCCGGCTGGCGCGACCAGCAGCACACCTGCCCGGCCTGCGAATGGAAGGGCTGCTCGCGTGCCATGGTGATGGAGCTGGACGAGGATGCCACCGAGTACGACTGCCCGGTCTGCGAGAACCCGATGCTGGTGGTTCTGCATCCGGACATGACGCAGGTACAGGCAGCTGCGGCCGAAGGCAACGCCGAGGCGCAGGAACAGCTGGACATCATCGCCAGCTTCCCGCGCCCGCAGTGACGCGGCGCACGATGCCGCATTGACGTGTGGCGGACTAGGATGCAGTTACACCTGCTCCCTCGGGAAATCCCATGGTCCGTTCGATGTCGCGCTGGCTGCCATGGCTGGCCATTCTGATGATGACCGGCTGCGCCACATCGCTGCCGGACAGCGCGCGCGGTCGCTTCGAAGCGCGCGCGGTGAAGGTAGATGGGCAGACGGCCTACTACCAGGTGTTCATTCCCGCAGGGCTACGGGCTCGCAGCCCTGGCGAGCAGACGCCTGCAGCCTCCAATGTCCCGGTCGTCCTGTTCCTGCACGGCTCGGGCGAGCGCGGCGCCGATGGCGTCAAGCAGACCTATTCCGGACTGGGGCCCTACCTGCGTAAGCACCCTGACTTCCCGGCGCTGGTGGTCTTCCCGCAGGCACCGCGCCATTCGGAGTGGAGCGGCCGCAACAACCGCATGGCGGTGGCCGCACTGGACGCTACAATCGCCGAATTCGGCGCCGACCCGGCACGGCAGTACCTGACCGGCATGTCGATGGGCGGCTACGGCAGCTGGAACATCGCCCTGGACGACCCGCGCCGCTTCGCCGCGATCGTGCCAGTGTGTGGGGCCGTGCTGGCACCACGCGCGAAGCGGCCGACCCTGTTCGTCGAGCAGGTCGCGCAGGAGGCCGACCCGTATACGGTGATCGCCAAGCGACTGCAGCACACACCGATCTGGATCTTCCACGGCGCGCTGGATGATGTGGTGCCACCGGACGACGACCGCAGGCTGCACGCCGCATTCCAGAGCGCCGCTGCACGCGACGTGCGCTACACCGAATACCCGGAAGGCAACCACAATGCCTGGGACGCCACCTACGCCGACCCGGCGATGTGGGAATGGCTGTTCGCGCAGAAGCGCTGAGCCACAGCTTCTGCTGGGAAACATCTGTTGGTGGGTGCCGACTGTTGGTCGGCTTGGGTATTGGTGGGTGCCGACCTTTGCTCGGCTTGGGTATTGGTGGGTGCCGACCTTTGCTCGGCTTGGGTATTGGTGGGTGCCGACCGTTGGTCGGCACTATCTCTCCGCTTCGGGGTAATCCATTGCTTGGTACCTCCCATCGATCTCCCATCGGCACCAGGCATACGGATACTCCCCCACGCAGCTCGCCAAGTTCGCCCTGACCGGGTTGGCGACGATGTACATCGCATGGCGAAACAGTGATTCTTCAGAACGAATGGCGTGATCGTGATAGCTCGATTGCCAGAATCGTCCTGTCCTACCCAGCATGCGGTTGATCCGCAATGCACTGCTCGATTTGAAGCGTTGCATGATGTGGTCCAGCGAGAACGCTCGGATCTCCACAAGCCAATGGATGTGGTCCGGCATGACCACACAGGCAAGTGAGTGCGTCAGGCCCTCAGCATCAATGCGACGGAACACACCCATCGCCTCCTGTGCCGCAATGGCATCATCGAAGTAGCGTCGACGTTCCTGGGTGACGGTGGTCAGGATGTAGGATTGCCCGATCCGGGAATGGCGGCCAAGGCGTAGGCGTGCGCGGTTCATGGGCCCAAGCGTGCGCCTGCCGGCACCCCTCTTCTATCGGGCAACCACGTCAGAACAGGTAGGCCCGGAACCATTCAATGGCTAGGCCGGCACTTCACTGCACTGATGGTTCAGTGCCGACCAACGGTCGGCACCCACCGGATCGGATGAGGACAGATCAATCGTGCCGACCAACGGTCGGCACCCACCAGGGCAGGTCAGTCCACCAGGGCAGATCAGCCCAGCAGGGTTTCCAGCACGGCCATGCGCACGGCGACGCCGTTGGCGACCTGGCGCAGCACCCACGACTGCGGGCCGTCGGCCACCTCGTCGGTCACTTCCACGCCGCGGTTGATCGGGCCCGGGTGCAGCACCGCCGCATCCTTGCCGGCGCGGGCCAGGCGTTCGTTGGTCAGGCCGTACTGTGCGTGATACTGCTCCAGCGACGGCACCAGGCCTTCTTCCATGCGCTCGCGCTGCAGGCGCAGCATCATCAGCGCGTCGACGCCTTCCAGCATCGCGTCGAAATCATCACCGACCACGCAGCCCTTCAGGGTCTCATCGTCCGGCAGCAGCGACTGCGGGCCGCACACGCGGATCTCGCCGACGCCCAGCGTACGCAGCGCATGCAGGTCGGTGCGGGCCACGCGCGAGTGCTTCACGTCGCCGACGATCACCACTTTCATCTTCGAGAAATCCGGGCCCTTGGCCTGACGCAGGGTCAGCATGTCCAGCAGGCCCTGGGTCGGGTGCGCGCTGCGACCGTCACCGGCGTTGATCAGTGCAGTTCCCTCGCCCGCCGCTTCGGCCAGTGCGGCCACGGCGCCATCATCGGGGTGACGCACCACGAAGCCGCGCACGCCCATCGCTTCCAGGTTGCGCAGCGTGTCGCAGGCGGTTTCGCCCTTGCGCGTGGACGAGGTCGAGGCATCAAAGTTCAGTACGTCGGCGCCCAGTCGCTGTGCAGCCAGCTGGAACGAGCTGCGGGTGCGCGTGGACGGCTCGAAGAACAGCGTGCACACCGCCGAACCGGCCAGCACGTGGCGCTTGTTGCCAACACGACCGACGGCCGCGTCGCGGATCTGGCCAGCGCGGTCGAGCAGCTGCAGCAGGGTTTCGCGCGGCAGGCCCTCGAGGGTCAGCAGGTGGCGCAGGCGTCCGGAGGCATCGAGTTGCTGGGCGGTCATGGCGGTGTCGGGCAGTCAGGGAATGGGGGTGGCGTCGTCCGGCGACGACAGCCAGCGGTCGATGATCACCGCCGCGGCCACGGCATCGAGGGCGGCCGCATCACGGCGGCGCTTGCGCCCTTCGGCGCGCTCGACGGCGAAGCGGCGGGCGGCCTCGACCGAGCTGGAACGCTCGTCGATCATCACCACCGGCAGCTTGAAACGTTCCCGCAGCTGGCGGGCAAAGCCCTGCGCGCGCTTGCGGTTGGGCTGGTCCTGGCCGTCCAGGGTCAGCGGGTCGCCGACCACCAGACCGTCGGGCTTCCATTCCTTGATCAGGCGCTCGATGGCGGTCCAGTCCGGGCCGTTGCCGTGCACATCAACCACCGCCACCGCGCGCGCATGTGCGGCGAAGGCACTGCCGATGGCTACGCCGATCCGGCGCGAGCCGACATCGAAACCCAGAACGGTGCCATCACGGCGGATCGCCGGGGCAGCAGAATCCGGCGCGGGCGTGATGGGTTCAGACATGGCCGCTGTAATCGGTCAGGCGGAACAGGTCCACGCCGATGCGCGCGGCCGCGCCCTGCCAGCGCTGCTCCAGCGGCAACTGGAATACCAGTTCGGCGTCGGCCGGCACGGTCAGCCAGCTGTTCTCGGACAGTTCGCTTTCCAGCTGCCCTGCGCCCCAACCGGCACAGCCGAGGGTGACCACGGCATTGGCCGGACCTTCGCCGCGCGCCATCGCTTCGAGGATGTCGCGCGAGGTGGTCAGGTACAGGCCGTCGCCCACGGACAGGCTGGAATCCCACGCCCGTGCATCGTCATGGATGACGAAGCCGCGTTCGGGATGCACCGGGCCGCCGTTGAGCACCATGCGTGCCTGCAGGTTGCCATCACCGGTGGTGATGTCCATCTGCGCGAGCACTTCGCCCAACGTGTACTCGGAAGGCTGGTTGACCAGCACGCCCATCGCACCGTTCTCGTCGTGCTGGCAGATCAGCGCGACGCTGCGGGCAAAGGTCGCGTCGAGCAGCGACGGCAGCGCGACGAGCAGGTGATCGGCAAGGGAGGTCGGCGTTACAGGCATGGCCCCATTCTACCTGCTGGGGCCGATATGGTCGCGCGATGGGCGCGTGCAGCGATGGGCTAGGATGGCGCTTTGCCATGGAAGGTCATCGATGCAGCCCTCTTCGCCCCTGACCCTGCCGGCACGCAGCGCCATCGTCCTGATCGCCCTGCTGCAGGGCCTGATGCTGTACGCCGCGCAGGAGCTGTCCGATGCGTGGCCGTTCCGCGATATCGGCTGGCGCTACTGCTGGTACGCCTGGGTGCTGGCCATTCCCAGCGCGGTGGCGCTGAGCCTGGTCGAGCTGGGCCAGCGCCGCCTGTGGCTGCAGGCCGCGCTCGGCTCAGCGGTGGTGCTGGCGCTGGCCGCCTGGATCGGCTGGAACCTCAACGGCGAGACCGCACTGGACTCGGGCGCGCTGCAGTTCCCGCTGACCCTGGGCATGGCCGTGGCGGTGTTCGTGGCCCTGCCCTGGTGGCAGTTCCAGCTGCAGCACGGGCATTGGCGTGCCAGCTACCCGGAGTTGTTCGAGCGCGCCTGGCAGAACGGTTTGACCCTGGCCCTCGCCGCACTGTTCACCGGGCTGACCTGGCTGCTGCTGTGGCTGTGGGCGGCGCTGTTCCAGCTGCTGGAGGTGACGTTCTTCCGCGACCTGTTCCGGCAGGACGCGTTCATCGCCCTGGCCACCGGCAGCCTGGCGGGGTTTGGCGTGCTGATCGGGCGCACCCAGCGCCGCGCGATCCAGATCACCCGTCAGGTGCTGTTCGCGATCTGCCGCGGACTGCTGCCGCTGCTGTCGTTCATCGCGGTGCTGTTCGTGCTGAGCCTGCCGCTCACCGGGCTCGAGCCGCTGTGGAAGACCCGTTCGGCCGCCAGTCTGCTGCTGGTGCTGTCGCTGCTGCTGGTGTCGTTCACCAATGCGGTCTACCAGCAGGGCGACGACACCGCGCCTTATCCGATCCTGCTGCGCAGGCTGGTTGAAGCCAGCCTGCTGGCGCTGCCGGTCTACGCGGCGTTGGCGCTGTATGCACTGGGCCTGCGCGTAGTGCAGTACGGCTGGACCGTGGATCGCTTCTGGGCGGTGCTGACCGCAGTGGCCATGGCCGGCTATGCGGTGGGATACGCACTGGCGGTGCTGCGCCGACAGGGGCGCTGGCTGCAGACGCTGGAGCCGGTCAACCGCTGGATGTGCTGGGGGGTGCTGGCACTGGCATTGCTGGGCAACTCGCCGCTGCTCGACCCGGTGCGCCTGACCCTGTCCAGCCAGCTGGCGCGCCTGCGTGCGGACCCGCCGGCGATCACCAGCAGCGACGTCAACGTGCTGCGCTTCGATCTTGGGCGGCGTGGCGTGCAGGCGCTGCGCGAACTACAGCATGATCCGGCCATCGCCGCCGATGCCAACGCGCCGCAGGTGATCGCTGCAGCGCTGGCGCGTACCTCGCGCTGGGACGACGGGCACCGCCTCGACAAGGGGCCGCAGGACGTCGCCGCCCTGCAGCGCGCGCTGAAGCTGGCCAAGGGATCCACTTCGCCGCCGGACGATTGGTGGCAGGCACTGGCCACGCGCGCGATCAACGGTGAATCCTGTGCCGGAAGCGAGCGTGACTGCCTGATCGTGCATCGCGACCTGGACGGCGATGGTACCGGCGAAGTGCTGCTGTGCGAGCTGTACACCCACCGTGGCCCGGACTGCGTGCTGTACGCACGTGGCAGGGATTCCCACTGGCGCCGGGCCGGTTCACTGTTCGGCACCGTCAGCGGCCAGGCCAACGCGATCAACCAGGCCCTGCGTGATGGCGAACTCACTCTCGAACCGCCGCGCTGGCCGATGCTGTCCATCGGCGGACGCCCTGCGCTGGCCATCGATCCCGAACCCGAATCCAACGAGTCTTCCCCATGAGCGGCTACTGCCTCATCGCCCCGGGCCATCCGGTGCACGACTACTACCACGCCAACGAGTACGGCTTCCCGCAGCGTGACGAGCGCGAACTGTTCGAGCGGCTGGTGCTGGAAATCAACCAGGCTGGCCTCAGCTGGGAGACGATCCTGAAGAAGCGCGAGGGCTTCCGCACCGCCTATGACGGCTTCGATGTGGACCGCGTGGCGGCGTATGCCGAGCAGGACATCGAACGCCTGCTGTCGGACGCGGGCATCATCCGCAACCGGCTGAAGGTGCTGGCGGCGATCCACAACGCGCAGGTGATCCAGCAGCTGCGGGCCAGCCATGGCAGCTTCGCGGCGTGGCTGGACGCGCACCACCCGCGCAGCAAGGCCGACTGGGTGAAGCTGTTCAAGAAGACGTTCCGCTTCACCGGCGGCGAGATCACCGGCGAGTTCCTGATGAGCCTGGGCTACCTGCCCGGTGCGCACGCCGAGGATTGCCCGGTGCATGCGCGGCTGCTGAAGTTGTCGCCGCCGTGGGTGCAGGCCGCCGCCGGTTGATCGGCGTCCGTGCCAGCCACGCATGGCGTGGCTCTACTGCATGCTGCGGGTGATCTACACGTTCCCGGCGAACGCGGAGAGCGCGATCACACGCCCATGTAGCGACCGGGGCGGTGGTTGAACATCAGCACCAGGCTGAGCACCACCGCGCCGATGGCCGAGTACAGCACCTTCGACGGCGACAACACGAAGAACGCGGCCACCATCAGGCAGGCGTCGTAGGACATCTGCACCTTGCCCGCGCTCCAGCCACGGGTGCGCTGCAGGTACACCGCCAGGATGCCGATGCCACCGAGGCTTGCACGGTGGCGGATGAAGAACAGGATGCCCAGGCCGGACAACGCACCACCCACGATCGCCGAATACAGCGGGTTGATGTGCGAGAAGTCGATCCAGCGCGGCAGCAGATCGGTCAGCACACCGCAGGCGGTGACCGCAGCGAAGGTCTTCAGGGTGAATTCCCAGCCCATGCGTCGCAGCGCCACCCAGTAGAACGGCAGGTTGACCAGCACGAACACCAGGCCGAAGTTCCAGCCCATCGAGTAGTGCAGCAGGAACGCCATGCCGGCCATGCCGCCGATCATCAGCCCGCCCTTGGCGAAGATGGCCAGGCCCAGCGAGGCCACCATCGTGGCCAGCACCATGCCCTGCACGTCCTCGGCGATCGAGTGGCGCAGCGCTTTCTCATCGGCGGTGGTGCCGGCACTGTCGGGCGGCGGGGTCAGCGGACCAGCGGTGACCAGGTGGCCGTCAGCGTCGTCGCACGGCGCTGGGCCATGGGAGGGAAGGGACATTCGGGTGGGGAACAGCAGGTGGGGACCGGTATTAGACACGATCTGCATGACAGTTGCAGATGAAATCGTTCAGCCACCCTCGCCCATTCAGGTTATTCCGGGACAACTGCTGGCAGCACGGCCAGCATGTCCTCTCCGTCGTCGTCCATCCCGGTCTCGACGAATCCGAAGCTGCCGTAGAAGGCGCCGGCCACCGGATTGCGCGGGTTGTAGCAGATCTCGATCTCGGCCAGCCCGGGTGTGCCCCGGATCTGCGCCAGCGCCAGCTCCAGCGCGCGTCGACCGATGCCACGGCCCTGCCAGCGTTGATCGACCATAAAGCGCCAGATCGACATCCGCTGCGGCGTCTCCGGCACCCACATGAAGAATCCGACCCACTCGCCATCGGCACGGATGGCGCGGGTCTGGTAGCCGGGATGGAACGCCGCCTGCACCAGCGACCAGGTATTGCTGGCCACGAAGCCCTGCTGCGCCTCACTGACGTCGAGGTCGCACACCGCCTCGTAGTTGTCGGGGGTGATCGCTTCCAGCGTGACCTGCATGCGGGCGTCCTGCCTGAGGATGGACACTCAGTCTGCCCGCCCCTGCATCCCGTGCGGCGAGGCCGCCGACAACCGTTCAGCGCGGAGTTGCCTGCTCAGCCTTTGCCGGCCAGATGGTGCGCCACCAGCGCGTTGGCATGGCCATGGCCCAGCCCATGTTCACTCTTCAGGAAGCTGACCAGTTCCATGTGTTTCAGGCCCTTCTTCCCTGCCAGCAGCCCGAACCAGTAGGCGACCGGCTGCCCATAGGTCTTCTCGATGGAGGGGAAGTACGAGGCCGGGCCCTTGGGCTGGGTGTCAGTGCTCATGCGGAAGCTCCTTGCGTTGGATGTACCGATACGACGAACCGGAGTATGGGAAATCGACAGGCCTTTCGAGCGTGCATTGGCATCCCTCCACGCATGGCGTGGATCTACAGGTTCCAGGGAGCCGTATGATCCCAGCATGCCCCGCGAAAACCTCAACGACCTGCAGGCCTTCGTCCACGTCGCCCGCGAGGGCAGCTTCACCAAGGCTGCTGCCCAGCTGGGGGTGTCCCAGTCCGCGCTCAGCCATGCCATGCGCGGCCTGGAACAGCGCCTGGGCGTGCGCCTGCTGACCCGCACCACCCGCAGCGTGTCCACCACCGAAGCCGGCGCCCGCCTGCTTGAAACACTTGGCCCACGCCTGGCCGAGATCGAGGACGGGCTGGCCGCGCTGGCCGAGTATCGCGAACGCCCGGCCGGCACCATCCGCATCAATGCCACCGGCCATGCCGCCGAGTACATCGCGTGGCCACGGCTGGCGCCTCTGCTGCTGCAGTATCCGGACCTGAAGGTGGAACTGGCTGCCGACTACGGGCTGGCCGACATCGTGGCCGAGCGTTACGACATCGGCATCCGCCTGGGGGAGCGGCTGGCGCGCGACATGATCGCGGTACCGATCAGCCCGCCGCTGCGCATGCGCGTGGTCGGTGCACCCAGCTACTTCCGCCAGCATGTGGTACCACGGCATCCGAACGAGCTGGCAGACCACAACTGCGTGACCCTGCGCCTGCCCACGCATGGCGGGCTGATGCCGTGGGATTTCGGCCAGGACGGCAACGAACTGAGCGTGCGCGTGAGCGGCCAGTGGACCTTCAACACCATGGGCATGACCCGCGCGGCTGCGCTGGCCGGCAGCGGATTGGCCTGGCTGCCGGAAGACCAGGTGCAACCGATGCTGGACGACGGCCGCCTGCAGTCGGTGCTGGACGACTGGTGCCCGCACTTCGATGGCTACTACGCGTACTACCCGTCGCGCCGCCACGTCACCGTGGCGATGCGCACGGTGCTTGATGCGCTGCGTGGGCCCATGGGGTGAGGGTTGAGGAGTGCGGACCAACGGTCCGCACCCACCACCCACGGTCCGCACCTACCAACGGTCCGCAACCACCCGGTGGTCAGCCCTTGGCCTGGGCTGCACGCTGGGCGTTGTAGCGCTCGCCGACAATCGATACTTCGTCCAGCGCCTGCGCGATGCGCTGCAGCTCCTCAGGCGCCAGCTGCAGGTCGGCCGCACCCAGGTTTTCTTCCAGGCGATGGATCTTGGTGGTGCCCGGAATCGGCACGATCCACGGCGCCTGCGCCAGCAGCCAGGCCAGCGCCACCTGCGCCGGGGTCGCGCCACGTGCGGCAGCAATCGTGCTGATGCGATCAACCAGTGCCTGGTTGGCGCGGCGCGCCTCCACCTCGAAACGCGGCACGGTGTTGCGGAAGTCGTTGGCGTCGAAGGTGGTGTCGGCGTTGATCGCGCCGGTCAGGAAGCCGCGCCCCAGCGGACTGAACGGCACGAAGCCGATGCCCAGCTCCTGCAGGGTCGGTAGCAGCTCGCGCTCCGGTTCGCGCCACCACAGTGAGTACTCGCTCTGCACGGCGGTGACCGGCTGCACCGCATGCGCGCGGCGCACGGTGGCGGCACTGGCCTCGGACAGGCCGAAGTGGCCGACCTTGCCCTCGGCGATCAGGTCGCGCACGGTGCCGGCCACATCCTCGATCGGTACGTTCGGATCGACCCGGTGCTGGTAGAACAGGTCGATATGATCAGTGCGCAGGCGCTTGAGGCTGGCTTCGGCCACTGCACGGATGTTCTCCGGGCGGCTGTCCAGTCCGGTATCGACGCGCGCGTCCTTGAAGCCGAACTTGGTGGCGATCACCAGCGTGTCGCGGTACGGCGCCAGCGCCTGGCCGAGCAGGTCTTCATTGGTGTACGGGCCATACACTTCGGCGGTGTCGAAGAAGGTCACGCCGCGCTCGACGGCGGCGTGCAGCAGGGCAATGCCCTGGCCCTGCTCCACCGGCTGGCCGTAGCCGTGGCTCAGGCCCATGCAACCCAGGCCGAGGGCGGAAACCTTCAGGCCACTGCGGCCGAGTTCACGTGTCTGCATCGTCGCGCTCCAGAGGGGGAGCGCTGACGATACGCCTGCAGTGGCGATGGATTGAACCGACTGGATGGCAGTCGGTCATGACTGGAATTCATCAATGCGCGGAGGTGCCGCCCGTAGAGTCGAGCTTGCTCGACTGTTCTTCCCGGGTCGAACAAGCTCGCCTCTACGAAAAGCGCAGGTCAACGAATCAACGGATCTCGGAGATCTCCACGCCATCCAGCCCCTGCGACAGGGTGCGCGCGTCGCCGCCCTGGCTGAGCTTGATGCGCAGGCGCACCTCGTTCTGCGAGTCGGCGTAACGCAGCGCGTCCTCGTAACTGATCTCGCCGGCCTGGTACAGCTCGAACAGGCTCTGGTCGAAGGTCTTCATGCCCAGCTGGACCGAGTCCTTCATCACTTCCTTCAGTTTGTGGATCTCGCCATCGCGGATGTAGTCCTGCACCAGCGGCGTGCCCAGCAGGATCTCCATCGCCACCTTGCGCGAGCGGCCATCGGGCGATGGCACCAGCTGCTGCGCGACCACGCCCTTGAGGTTCAGCGACAGATCCATCAGCAGCTGGTTGCGGCGGTCTTCCGGGAAGAAGTTGACGATGCGGTCCATCGCCTGGTTGGCGTTGTTGGCATGCAGGGTGCACAGCACCAGGTGGCCGGTTTCGGCGAACGCGATGGCGTGGTCCATGCCTTCGCGGGTACGCACCTCGCCGATCATGATCACGTCCGGCGCCTGGCGCAGGGTGTTCTTCAGCGCGGCTTCCCAGCTGTCGGTATCGATGCCGACTTCACGCTGGGTGATGATGCAACCCTCGTGCTTGTGCACGAACTCGATCGGATCTTCGATGGTGATGATGTGGCCGGTCGAGTTGTGGTTGCGATAACCGATCATCGCCGCCAGCGAGGTCGATTTACCGGTACCGGTGGCGCCGACGAACAGGATGATGCCGCGCTTTGTCATCGCCAGTGTCTTGATGATCGGCGGCAGGCTCAGTTCTTCCACGGTCGGAATGCGCGTCTCGATGCGACGCAGCACCATGCCCACCTGGTTGCGCTGGTAGAAGCAGCTCACGCGGAAGCGGCCGACACCGGACAGGCCGATGGCGAAGTTGCACTCGTGGGTCTTCTCGAACTCTTCGCGCTGTGCCGGCGTCATCACGTTCAGCACCAGGTCGCGGCTCTGCTGCGGCGTGAGCGGGGTCTGCGTGATTGGCGAAATCTTGCCATTGACCTTCATCGCCGGCGGCATGCCGGCGGTGATGAACAGGTCCGAGGCGCGCTGGTGCGCCATCAGTTTAAGGAACGAAGTGAAATCGATGGTGGTCGCGGTGGTGTTCACGGCGGGCTCCCAATGGGGCATGTACCAGGAAACGGTCGGTTGAGGAAACGGCGCGGGAACGGCGGCGCACTGGCGCACGCCGCCCCGTTGCTACCCCGCCTTACTCGAACAGGCGCTTGTCCTTGGCGTACTCGCGGGCCTGGTTGCGGGTGATCAGGCTGCGCTTGACCAGGTCCTGCAGGTGCTGGTCCAGGGTCATCATGCCGTACTGCTGGCCGGTCTGGATGGCCGAGTACATCTGCGCCACCTTGTCCTCACGGATCAGGTTGCGGATGGCCGGGGTGCCGACCATGATTTCCCACGCTGCGGTACGACCGCCACCGACCTTCTTCAGCAGCGCCTGCGAGATTACCGCGCGCAGCGATTCGGACAGCATCGAGCGCACCATCGGCTTTTCGCCGGCCGGGAACACGTCGATGATGCGGTCGATGGTCTTGGCCGCCGAGCTGGTGTGCAGGGTACCGAACACCAGATGGCCGGTTTCGGCGGCGGTCAACGCCAGGCGGATGGTTTCCAGGTCGCGAAGTTCGCCGACCAGGATGATGTCCGGATCCTCACGCAGCGCCGAGCGCAGCGCTTCATTGAAGCCATGCGTATCGCGGTGCACTTCGCGCTGGTTGATCAGGCACTTCTGCGAGGTGTGCACGAATTCGATCGGATCCTCGACGGTGAGGATGTGGCCGTATTCGTTCTTGTTGATGTAGTCGATCATCGCCGCCAGCGTGGTCGACTTGCCCGAGCCGGTCGGGCCCGTCACCAGGATCAGGCCCTGCGGCTGCTGGATCACTTCGCGGAACAACGGCGGGCAGGCCAGGTCCTCAAGGGTGAGCACCTCGGACGGAATGGTACGGAACACCGCACCGGCGCCACGGTTCTGGTTGAACGCATTCACACGGAAGCGCGCCAGCGACGGGATCTCGAAGGAGAAGTCCACTTCGAGGAATTCCTCGTAGTCGCGGCGCTGCTTGTCGGACATGATGTCGTACACCAGCGCATGGACCTGCTTGTGGTCCAGGGCTGGGATGTTGATCCGGCGAACGTCGCCGTCCACGCGGATCATCGGCGGCAGGCCTGCGGACAGATGCAGGTCGGACGCTTTGTTCTTTACGGAAAACGCCAACAGCTCGGCGATATCCATGAGCGGCTACTCCCCAATAACGGCTTCGACTGGAAGGATCTTTCCCCGGGCGGCAGTATAGCCTCCTGATTCAACGGAACGCGTTACGTGGCCACTCCCCTGCCCCAGATCCTGAGCAACCTGCATGCCGCCGCCGAGGCCGCGGGCAGGCCCGATCCACGCCTGCTGGCGGTGTCCAAGACCCAGCCGGCCGACGCCGTGGCCGCGCTGGCCGCACAGGGCCAGCACGCCTTCGGCGAGAACTACGTGCAGGAAGCGCTGGCCAAGATGCAGGCGCTGCAGCACCTGGCGCTGGAATGGCACCTGATCGGCCACCTGCAGTCGAACAAGGCCGATGCCGTGGCCAGCCATTTCGACTGGGTGCAGAGCGTGGACCGGCCCAAGCTGGTGACCGCACTGGCGCGCCATCGCCCGGCCACGCGCGGCCCGCTGAACGTGCTGATCCAGGTCAACATCGACGACGAATCCAGCAAGCACGGCTGTGCTCCTGAGGATGTGGACACGCTGGCCGCCGCGATTGCCGCCGAACCCCTGCTGCGCCTGCGCGGCCTGATGGCAATTCCCGCACCGTGGCCCGAGGCAGAGCGCCGTCGGGATGCGTTCGTGCGCATGCGCACACTTTTCCAGTCACTGGCCACCCGGCACGCACAGGTCGACACGCTGTCGATGGGCATGAGCAGCGACTACGCCGAAGCCATCGCCGAGGGCGCCACCCTGGTGCGCATCGGCACCGCCCTGTTCGGCGCGCGCCCGCGCCCGGCCTGACATTTCAAGGAGACTTCCATGGCAGCTGATTCCATCACCTTCATCGGCGGCGGCAACATGGCCCGCAGCCTGATCGCCGGCCTGATCCGCCAGGGCGTGCCGGCCTCGCACATCCACGTGGCCGAACCGGTGGCCGCATTGCGCGCGTCGCTGGCTGCAGACTTCGGCGTGCAGGTGCACGACAACGCCGCCGATGCCGCCGCGCAGGGCCGCACCTGGCTGCTGGCGGTGAAGCCGCAGGTGCTGCGCGATGTCTGCCAGTCGCTGCAGGCACTGGCCCAGGCGAGCCGGCCGCTGGTGGTGTCGATCGCCGCCGGCATCACCAGCGCGCAGCTGGAACGCTGGCTGGGCGGCAACCTGCCAGTGGTGCGCGCGATGCCCAACACCCCCGCCCTGCTCGGCGCCGGCGTGACCGGCCTGTACGCCACACCATCGGTGGATGCGCAGCAGCACGCGCAGGCCGAACAGGTACTGGCCAGTGCCGGGCGCACGGTGTGGATCGACAGCGAGTCGCTGATGGATTCGGTCACTGCGGTGTCCGGCAGCGGACCGGCCTATGTGTTCCTGCTGGCCGAAGCGATGGAAGCGGCGGGTATTGCCCAGGGCCTGCCGGCCGACGCCGCGCGCACGCTGGTGGTGCAGACCCTGCTGGGCGCCTCGCGCATGCTGGATGAGGCCGGCGAGAGCCCGGCCGAACTGCGCCGCCGCGTGACCTCGCCCAACGGCACCACGCAGGCCGCGATCGAGAGCTTCCAGGCCGGTGGTTTCGAAGCGCTGGTGGATACCGCACTGCGTGCCGCGCAGGTGCGCGGGCAGGCGCTGTCTGCGGCGAATGATTGATCCCGATGCGTGCCGACCAACGGTCGGCACCCACCGTCATCCACGCATGGCGTGGATCTACTGATACCTGTCGCCGCTGGAATGCACGGTGCTCTGCTGTCTGCGGCGAATGATTGATCCCGATGTGTGCCGAACAACGGTCGGCACACACCGTCATCCACACATGGCGTGGATCTACTGATACCTGTCGCCGCTGGAATGCACCGCGCTCTGCTGTCTGCGGCGAATGACTGATACCGATGCGTGCCGACCAACGGTCGGCACCCACCGTCATCCACGCATGGCGTGGATCTACTGATACCTGTCGCCGCTGGAATGCACGGTGCTCTGCTGTCTGCGGCGAATGATTGATCCCGATGTGTGTCGAACAACGGTCGGCACACACCGTCATCCACGCATGGCGTGGATCTACTGATACCTGTCGCCGCTG
Source organism: Stenotrophomonas maltophilia (assembly GCF_004684085.1). GTDB lineage: Bacteria > Pseudomonadota > Gammaproteobacteria > Xanthomonadales > Xanthomonadaceae > Stenotrophomonas > Stenotrophomonas maltophilia_AS. The sequence continues at coordinate 80,327 of NZ_SRHZ01000024.1, read as the reverse complement.
GAATGCACGGTGCTCTGCTGTCTGCGGCGAATGATTGATCCCGATGTGTGCACCGTCATCCACGCATGGCGTGGATCTACTGATACCTGTCGCCGCTGGAATGCACGGTGCTCTGCTGTCTGCGGCGAATGATTGATACCGATGCGTGCCGACCAACGGTCGGTACCCACCGATGCATGGCGCTCTTCCGTAGATCCACGCCATGCGTGGATGCTCATTACCCCAATGTGGTCATGACGAAATCGACGAAGCACTGCAATCGTGGGCGCGGCCTGCGATCGGGCAGATAGATCAGGTGCATCGGTCGCGGTTCGGGCAGGTAGTCGCGCAGCAGCGGCTTCAACCGCCCTGCCGCGATCTCGCCGGCCAGCAGCGCGGTCGGCTGCAGCACCAGCCCCGCGCCGGCCACGGCAGCCTCACGCAGCGCGAGGCCATCGTTGCAGCTCAGGCGCGCCTCCCAGTCCACCTGCTGGCCATTGGCCAGCTGCCAACCGTGGCCGCCGCGCCAGGCCAGATGGCTCAGGCAGTCGTGCCCTTGCAGATCCCCGGGTGTACGCGGCGTGCCACGCCTGCGCAGATAAGACGGCGCCGCGCACAGGCTCATCGCATACGGTGGCAACGGCCGCGCCACCACCTCCTGCGATGGCAGCGGCCCGACCCGGATCGCCATGTCGAAGCCGTCCTCGATCAGATCCACACGACGATTGCTCAGGTCCAGTTCGATGTTCAACTGCGGCTGTGCACGCAGCAGTCCCGCCAGCTGCGGCGCCAGCACGCAGCTGCCCCAAGTGGTCGGCGCGGTAACCCGAAGCAGGCCACTCGGCTGTACCTGCAGGCCGGCCACATCGGCCTCGGCCTGCTGCACCTGCTCCAGCACCTGCCGGCACCCGGCCAGGTAGGCACCGCCGGCTTCGGTCAGGCGCTGGCGGCGGGTGTTCCTTTGCAGCAGCGCGGTGCCCAGATGCGCTTCCAGCTGCTGGATGTACTTGCCCACCATCACCGCCGAGACCTGCAGCTGCTCGGCAGCGCCGGCAAAGCTGCCGCACTCGGCTACAGCAACGAAAGCCTGCATGCAGCGAAGGGTATCCATTACTAATCCAGAGTTAGGAATCTGCGAAGCATACGCCGCTTACCTAACCTCAATGTGAGAGCGCAGACTGCATCCATTCCCCCTTCACAAGGAACGGCCATGAAGATCCTCCTCGTCGGTGCCAGCGGCACTCTCGGCCAGGCAGTCGCGCGCCAGCTCGGCCAACAGCATCAGATCCTCAGCGCCGGCCGCCACAGCGGCGAGCTGCGCGTGGACCTGACCGACGATGCCAGCGTTGCCGAGCTGTTCGCGCGCACCGGCCCGGTGGATGCGGTGATTTCCACCACCGGCTCGGTGCACTTCGGCCCACTGAAGGAAATGACGCCGGCGCAGTTCAGCATCGGCCTGCAGGACAAGCTGCTGGGACAGGTGCGCCTGGCACTGGCCGCCCAGCACCACCTCAACGCCGGCGGCTCGATCACTCTGACCAGCGGCATCATCAGCGCGCAACCGATCCGTGATGGCGTCAACGCTACTTCGGTGAATGCAGCGCTGGAAGGTTTCGTGCGTGCGGCGGCACTGGAACTGCTGCCACGCGGCCTGCGCATCAACGTGGTCAGCCCGAACGTGCTGATCGAAGCGATGGACGCCTACGGACCCTACTTCCCGGGCTTTGAAGCGGTGAGCGCACAGCGTGCGGCGCTGGCCTTCCAGCGTGCAGTGGAAGGCATCCTGAGCGGCGAGACGATCACCGTCTGGTGATCCGCCGGGCATGGCCCGGCGCCATCCGGAGCCGGGTCCTTTCCCGTGCGTCATTCCCAACGCATCGGTCCGTCGCCGCGTTCGCCAAGCACGTCGCCAGGGTTGGCCAGGCGGCAATGCTGCAGCGACAGGCAGCCACAGCCGATGCAGCCGGTCAGTTCGTCGCGCAGCAGCTGCAGCATGTGGATGCGCTCTTCCAGTTCGGTACGCCAGCGCGCGGACAGCTTGGCCCAGTCCGCCTTGGTCGGCGCGCGACCTTCAGGCAGGCTCTCGAAGGCGCGGCCGACCGCTTCCAATGGCATGCCCACCCGCTGCGCCACACGGATCACCGCCAGCCGGCGCAGCACGTCGCGGCTGTAGCGGCGCTGGTTGCCCGAGGTACGCAGGCTGCTGATCAGGCCCTTGCGCTCGTAGAAATGCAGCGCGGAAACGGCCACGCCACTGCGCTCGGCGACCTCGCCCACGCTCAGTTCCTGGGACACCATTGCTTGACCTCAACTGCTGTTGAGGTGTCATGCTGCTATCTTCGCCGCCAGTTGACAAGCGCGGCCCGCATCTGACTCGTATGACCCCGACCCTTTCCCCCGCCGACGCCAATGCGCCGGCCGACACTTCGATCCTGTCCGCACGCTACCGCGCCACCACCATCGGCATGGTCGCGCTGGTGGCGCTGCATGCCTTCGAAGCACTGGCGGTGGCGGCGGCCATGCCGACCGTGGCCGAGGCGCTGGATGGCCTGCGCCTGTACGCGCTGGCGTTCGGTGGAACGCTGGCCACCAGCGTGATCGGCATGACCCTGGCCGGGCGCTGGGCCGACCGCCAGGGACCGGCACGACCGCTGTGGTATGGCCTGGCCTGTTTTGTGCTGGGCCTGCTGCTGGCCGGCTTTGCGATACGCATGGGCATGCTGGTGGCCGGCCGCCTGCTGCAGGGCCTGGGCGCAGGCGCGATCTCGGTATCTCTATACGTGATGGTGGGGCGCAGCTACCCCGAGCACCTGCGGCCCAAGGTGTTTGCCGCGTTCTCCGCAGGCTGGGTGGTGCCGTCGATGATCGGCCCAGCGTTGAGCGGGCTGATCGTGCAGCACCTTGGCTGGCGCTGGGTGTTCCTGGCGGTACCGCTGCTGGCGATACCGGCCGCGCTGCTGCTGCGCCCGGCGCTGGCACGCATGCAGCCCACCGACGCGGGCAGCAGCGACGACGGGCGTGGCAACGTGGTGCGCTGGGCCAGTGGCGCCTCGCTGGCGGCGCTGCTGCTGTACTTCGGTGGCCAGCAACGCGGCGTGCCGGCCCTGCTCTGCATCGGCGTGGCACTGCTGGCGCTGCTGTTCTGCGTGCACCGGCTGCTGCCGGCCGGCACGCTGCTGCTACGCCGCGGCCTGCCCAGCGTGATCGCGCTGCGCGGCATTGCTGCAGCGGCTTTCTTCGCCTGCGAGGCCTACCTGCCCCTGCTGCTGCAGCGCGAGCGGGGGCTCTCGCCCAGTTGGGCCGGCGCGGTGCTCAGCCTCGGTGCGCTGGGCTGGTTTGCCGGTTCCTGGCTGCAGGGCCACCAGCAGCGCGGCTGGTCGCGCCAGCAACTGCTGCGCGTGGGCACGCCGCTGATGATGATCGGTATCGCTGCCACCCTGGCGGTACTGTTCAACCCGGTGCCGCTGCCAGTCGCCCTGGTCGGCTGGGCGGTGACCGGCTTCGGCATGGGCATGATCTACGCCAGCCTGTCGGTGCTGACCCTGTCGCTGTCAGCAGCGCATGAGCAGGGGGCCAACACCTCGGCCCTGCAGCTGAGCGAGGCGTTGTCGGTGACCACCGCGCTGGCGGTCTCCGGCGCGCTGTTCGCGCTGTTCGTTGAAACCGCACCCCACACCGGCTACCTGCTGTGCCTGGCCATCACCTTCGGCCTGGCGGTGCTGGCCACGGTGATCGCGCGACGCGTCTAGCGCCTCAGCATTGCGCTTCCGCCGGGCATGGCCCGGCGCTACCGATGGATGCGCGCGTGGTAGCGCCGGGCCCTGCCCGGCGAGCGCAGCGGTCAGGGCGTCGCAGCGGTCCCCACGTCATCGACGTCGCGATGCAGGATGCGCCGCACCTCCAGCACCGCCTGCGGGGTCTCCTGCACGCTGTGGCCGGAAATGATCACCTTTTCCGACAGCGCGCCCGGCAGGTGCGCGCTCCAGTACGGCACCAGCCCGTCATCGGACTTCTCCACCGGCAGCTCCGGTTTGCGCTGGGCGATGATCGAGTGGTACTTCAGGCCCGCTTCGATCGGCAGCTGCGCGGCGGCCTTCACGAACGGGTCGCTCGCCTTCAGGTTGTCGATACTGTTCGGAATCTTCGGCTTGGCCGTGCCATCGACCTGCTGTTCGGCCTGCGCCAGTGCCATGAACACGTCCTCGAACTTGCCGAGGATGGTCAGCGGCAGGCGCACCAGGCGACCGATCAGGCGCCCGACCTTGTTGCCGGCGATATCCGTGCCCTGGTGCGGCGCGGCGATGAAGATCGCGCGTTCCACGTTCGGCTGTGCCTTGAAATGCAGCAGCGGGCCCAGCTTGTTCTGCACCCGCTTCAGGCGCTCGCCCTTCAGGTCGTAGTTGGCCAGCAGGTCATTCCACAGCACGTCGCCCGAATCGCTCACCAGCAGGCGTGCCAGCACCCCGCCCATGCTGTGGCCGATGTAGACCATGTCCTTCGATGCACGCGTGCTGCCGTTGGGGTCGAAATGCTTCAGCGTGTCGTTGAACGCGTTGGCGATCTCGTAACGGTTCAACGCGATCGGTGCATTGGTCGGGTAATAGACCTGCCACACCTGGAACTGCTGGCGCAGTTCGGGGTCGCCCATGATCTCGTTGGCCAGGTTCACCCAGGCTTCCGGGCTGCTGGCCAGGCCGTGCAGCATGAAGATGACGCGGCGGTTCGGATCCCACGGCTGCATCAGGTAGATGTGCGGCTCGCCGATACCTTCGCTCATGCCGAACAGGGTGCGCAGCGACTGCCGGGCGAAGCCACTCTGCGCCAGCCACAGGCCATAGGCCGCAGTGAAATTGCCAGCCAGCGGCACCTGCTCGCCGTGCAGGGTGATGCGCTCGGTCGCTTCCGGCGAATAGGCATCCAGCTCGACCCGGCGCGTGCGCATCACGTCTTCCAGGCTGCTGCCTTCGAACCGCAGAAGCGCGGTGACGTTGATCGAGGACATCTCACTGAACTCGGGCACCGAATCGTCATGCCGGTGGCGGCGGCCACGACGCTCGTCGTCCTCGTCGTCCTGCGCGGTTTCAGCCTTCGGGCCGTCCGGCGCGATCACCGGCGCGACCAGTTTCGGCGGGTCCATCACCATCACCAGCTCGGCGCCGAAGCCATCGCGGCGATAGGTGCTGCGCAGGCCGACGAAGCTGACCGTTCCCGCCGGCACCAGCTGCGCGGGAATGCTCTTCAGGCCCAGCTGCTGGTAGTTGGAGGCCAGCGACCAGCTACCGACCGTGAGCGGCTTCGTGTAGTCCTCGCCAGCCAGCGCAGCGGCGCGTGCGCGCACGAACAGCACCACCGCCGCCTTCTCGGCCGCGTAGTTGTAGTAGTCACGCACCTGCGTCTGGCGGTCCTCGAAGGCACGGTCGGACGGTGAGCGGCCGCTGTAGAACAGGTAGGCATAGGCATAGCGCGCGGCTTCCAGCCAGGCATCCAATGCCGCATCGCTCATCGGCGGATCGCCGGCAGCCGTCTTCTTCGGCGTCATCGCCAGCGCGGCCTTCACCCACAGTTCGGACAGCGCCGACAGCCGCTGCTCGACATTGAGGTCATCGGTCATCAGCAGCGTGCTGCGGCAGACCAGGAAGTCCTTCTCGCACTGCGACTCGTCCAGGCCCGCTGCGCTGAGCGTTTCGCGCGCTGCCGGGCTGAGCTTACCGGTGTTGAGCACGTCCGCACGCTTGTTGACCAGCGAATCGCTGGATTTGACCTGCTTGACGGTGACCATCGCGCAGCCGCTGCTGCCCAGCAACAGGAAGGCGGCAAACAACACCGGCAGCAGGCGCTGCCAGCGGGTCAGAGAGAGTTGGGTCATTACTGCGGGTCCTGCTCGGTGCCGGGCACGCCCTGGCGGATCACGGTGGAGAAGTGGTCGCCGTCACCCAGGTCCAGTGCACGCTGGGTGATGCGGCCTTTGTCATGCAGCTCGGCGTACGGGACGCCCGGAGTGAGCGCGCCGACCTCCTGCGCGTACTCGGCCAGGTAACCGGACAGCAGCAGGCGGTAATCCAGCGGCAGGCGCGGTGCGATGTGGCGGGCCAGGTCGAAGACGATCGTGGTGCAGTTGCTGGTCAGCGTGTTGTAGAAGCCGGGCTTCGCATCCAGCTCGCGGGCCTGCGCGATGTACGCGGCGAACAGTTCCTTCAGCTGCGCACGGTCCATGCCATGCAGTCGGTACAGGTAGACATCCTCGCCACGCGCGTTGGTGCGTGTGCGGATGATGTCGGTCTCCTCCGAAGCCACCAGGGTCATCTCGAACTTGCGGAAGAAGCCGCCCAGCGCCGAGAACGATTCACCGCGCTCCTTGCGGATCTCCAGCGAGAACACCACGTGGCGGCCGTCCTCGAAACCAAACGAGATCAGCGTGTGGGCGATCGCCGGGCCCATCCAGTACGACAGCACCAGGTCGGCCGAGCGCAGCTGGTCCAGGTCGTACTCGCGGCGCACCCAGTGTGCGTCATAGTCGGTTTCGGTACGCCAGCTGAAGTCACGCACATTGTCCAGCACCACATGGCGGCCATCGAAGGACACCACGTGCAGGCGCTGGGCCACGTCATCGGCCCACAGCCGGTCCTGGCGCGGCGTCAGCAGCAGCCACCACAGGCCGGCCAGTGCCAGCGATGCCCCGAACACCAGGCCCAGGCGGCGCGAGGCATGGCCCCGCGCGACCCGCCACGATGCCCACAGCGCCACCAGCAGCCACAGCCCGGCGACGCCGGTGGCCAGCCAGCCCGGCCCCGGCAACTGATAGGCCAGCAGCCCGGTCACCCACAGCGCCAGCAGCGCCATGGCACTTCCTGTCATCCATCGTCCTGCGGCTTTCACTGGCATCCTGTCGCGGTCTTGAAGCCGCATAGTTAGCCACAAGCGGGTTCACCGTGGCATCTACGGCCCGTTCAGGCAGGCCGGCGCACCGTCGGCGGCGGCCTCTGCGGCTTCGTTTCACCTCACAGGAGCACTGATGGGCATTACTTCCGTGGCCGGCGTTCCGGTCCAACCCCGGCACCGCGCGACCTGCCACTGTGGCACGGTCGAACTGCTGCTGGAGCTGCCGGACGGCATTGTCGAACCGCGCCGCTGCGACTGCTCGATGTGCCGGCGCCGTGGCGCCATTGCCGCCAGCGTCAGCCGCGACGGCCTGCAGGTGGTGCGCGGGCAGAATCACCTGCGGCTGTACCAGTTCAACACCCATGTGGCCGAACACTACTTCTGCGGTGTGTGCGGCATCTACACCCACCACCGGCGCCGCTCCAACCCGGACCAGTACGGCTACAACGTGGCGTGCCTGGAAGGCATCGACCCGTTCGCACTGGGCATCATTCCGGTCAACGATGGGGTCAACCACCCGGCCGACCGCAGCGACTAGGCTAGTGGCGCGTGCGCCGTGGCGGTGCGGCAACCTTCTGCCACGGTGCCATGCCACTGCGCCCGGCGCGTACCGGGCGCTTCAGCCAAGGCCGGCGGGGCGCAGCCTGTGGCGGTGCTTCGACCGGGGCGGGTAACGGCCTGCGGCCTGGCCAGAGATGGTCGAACAGCCACATGGCGGGTCTCCGTGGGGGACGGGGACCTGTACGCTAGCGATGCATGGGCAAAGAACCGGTGAGGGCCGTGCGGCAGTCAGATGACAGTCGCCGCCCCCTGTCAGTGCAGCGGCCTTGACCGTCCCAGGCGGCGCACCAGCACGAAGAACAGCGGCACCAGCACCACCGCCAGCACCGTGCCGGACACCATGCCGCCGATCACGCTCATGCCGATCTCACGGCGACTGACCGCACCGGCACCGGTGGCCAGCGCCAACGGAATGACGCCGGCGACGAACGCCAGCGACGTCATCACGATCGGACGCAGGCGCAGGCGCGCGCCCTGCAGTGCGGCCTCCACCGCAGAACTGCCGGCACGATAGCGGGCTTCGGCGAACTCCACGATCAGGATCGCATTCTTGGCCGACAGTCCGATCGTGGTCAGCAGACCCACTTGGAAGTAGATGTCGTTGACGAATCCGGCCGCCGTGGTTGCCAGCACGGTTCCGATCACGCCCAGCGGAATGACCAGCACCACCGCCACCGGTACCGTCCAGCTTTCATAGAGCGCGGCCAGGCACAGGAAAATGAAGGCGATCGAGGCGGTGTACAGCCACAACGTCTGGTTGCTGGCCAACTGTTCCTGGTAGGACAGACCACTCCACTGCAAGTCGAATCCGGGCTGATCGGCAACCAGCGCCTGCATCCGCTGCATCGCCTCTCCCGAACTGCGACCTTCGGCGGCACTGCCCTGGATCTGCATCGCCGGCAGGCCGTTGAAGCGCTGCTGCAGCTGCGGGCCGCGCGCCCAGTGGCTGCTGGCGAAGCTGGCGAACGAGGCCATCTGGCCATTGCCACCGCGCACGTACCACTGGCCAATGTCGTCGGGCACGCTGCGGTAGGGCTGGTCGCCCTGCATGTAGACCCGCTTGACCCGGCCACGATCGAGGAAGTCGTTGATGTAGCTGCCGCCCCAGGCCGCGGACAACGTGGAATTGATGTCAGCCTGGGCCAGGCCCAGCGCGCTGGCCTGGGCATGGTCGATGTCCAGCCGCAATTCGGCCTTGTCGCCCAGCCCGTTCAAGCGCACCGAGGTGAGTCCATCGTCTTCGCCGGCTGCGCGCACCACCTGTTCCTGCGCCGCCTGCAGGGCCACGCGACCGGCAGCGCTGGTGTCCTGCAACCACAGCTCGAAACCACTGGATTGGCCCAGCCCACGCACGGCTGGCGGTGCCAGCACATTGACCTTGGCATCGGGAAGCGCACGGAAGTAGGCATTGGCACGGGTGATGATCGCCGCAGCGGTGTTGTCACCCTTGCGCTCATCCCATGGCTTGAGTGCAAGGAAGCCCTGCCCTGCGTTCTGCCCGGTGCCGGCATTGTTGCGCCCGACCACCACGAACACCACGTCCAGGTTCTGCTTCTCGTGCTCCATGAAGTAGCGGCTGATCTGCTCACCCAGCGCTTCGGTGCGCGCCATCGGCGTGCCCTCCGGTGTGGAGAACTGGAACGTTACCTGGCCCTGGTCTTCCACCGGCAGGAAGCCGGTCGGCATGCGCGCGTAAAGCGCGACCATGGCGACCACCAGCAGCAGGTAGAACGCCATCCAGCGCCGCGGATGGGCGACAACGCCACCGAGCTTTCCCTGATAGGCCAACTGGCTGCGCTCGACCCCACGGTTGAATGCCCTGAAGAAGCGGCCCTGCGGCTTCTGCGCCGAAGACGGCTTGAGCAGGGTCGCGCACAAAGCCGGCGTGAGGGTCAGCGCGACCAGCGCCGACAGCGCCATGGCCGAGGCGATGGTGATCGAGAACTGGCGGTAGATGATGCCGATGGAACCACCGAACAGGGCCATCGGCAGGAACACCGCGCCCAACACCACTGTGATGCCGATCAGCGCGCCAGTGATCTCGCCCATCGATTTCTCGGTGGCTTCCCGTGGCGGCAGATGCTCATCGTGGATGATGCGCTCCACGTTCTCCACCACCACGATCGCATCGTCGACCAGCAGGCCGATCGCCAACACCATCGCAAACAGCGTCAGCGTATTGATGGTGAATCCGGCGACGGCCAGCACACCAAAGGTGCCCAGCAGCACCACCGGCACCGTGATCGCCGGAATCAGGGTGGCGCGCAGGTTCTGCAGGAACAGGAACATCACCACCACCACCAGCACGATGGCTTCGATCAGGGTGTGGATGACACCCTCGATCGAGACCCGCACGAACGGCGTGCTGTCACGCGGGTAGGCTACCTGCAGCCCCGGCGGGAACGTCGGCCGCAGCCGCTCGATCTCTGCGCGCACCGCGTCGGCGGTGGCCAGCGCATTGGCGCCGGAGGCCAGGGTCACCGAGAAGCCGGCTGCGGGATAACCGTTGAGATAGCTGCTGGTCTGGTAGTTCTCCGCACCGATCTCGACCCTTGCGACGTCCCCCAGCACGACTGCTGCACCGTTCGGCAAGGTGCGCAGGATGATGGCGCGGAACTGTTCGGGGGTCTGCAGGCGCGACTGCGCGGTCACCGTGGCGTTGAGACTCTGCGTCGGGCTGGACGGCATCGCGCCCAGTTCGCCGGCGGTCACCTGCGTGTTCTGCGCCTGGATCGCGCTGCGCACGTCCGAGGGCATCAGGTCATAGGCGCGCAGCTTGTGCGGGTCCAGCCAGACCCGCATCGCGTAGGCCGAGCCGAACACGTTGATCTCGCCAACACCGGGAATGCGGCTGATCGGGTCCTGCACGTTGCTGACCAGGAAATCGGAGACGTCCACCCGTTCCATGCGCCGGCTGGTGTCGTACAGGGACACCACCATCAGCGAGTCGCCCTGCGATTTGGCCACGGTCACGCCCTGCTGCTGCACTTCCTGCGGCAGCCGGTTGATGGCTTGGTTGACGCTGTTCTGCACCTGCACCTGGGCGATATCGGGATTGGCGCTCTGGTCGAAGGTGACCGTGATCCGCGCCTGCCCGGACGACGAACTGGTGGACGAGAAGTACAGCAGGTGGTCGATGCCCTTGATCTGCTGCTCGATCACCTGGGTGACGCTGTCTTCCACGGTCTGCGCCGAGGCACCGGTGTAGTTCGCGGTGATGTTGACCTGCGGCGGTGCGATGTCCGGGTACTGCTCCACCGGCAGCTGGGTCACCGCGATGGTGCCAAAGGCCATGATGCAGATCGCCAGGACCCAGGCGAATACCGGGCGATGGATGAAGAAGCGCGGCAGCATCTGCTCAGCCCTTTCCGGTCGGTGCTGGCGCAGCCTTCACCCGCACCGTCATGCCATCGGCCAGGCCCTGCGCGCCGGCCACCACCACCTGTTCGCCGGCGGCCAGGCCGTCGAGCACCAGCCACTGGTCGCCGACCGCACGTGCGGTGCGGAACAGGCGCAGGCGGGCCTTGCCGTCCTTGTCCACCAGCCACGCCTGCGCCTCGCCCTTCGGACTGCGGTCCACCGCCGCCTGTGGCACCAGCAGCGCCTGCTGACGGGTGCCCTGCCCCACCAGCGCACGCACGTACATGCCCGGAAGCAGCTGTCCATCCGGGTTGGGAAAACGTGCACGCAGGGTGATGCTGCCGGTTTCCTGCTGTACATCGATATCGGCGAATTCCAGCGTCCCCGGCAACGGGTAATCGGTGCCATCGGACAGGCGCAGCCGCACCGGCGCAGTATCGGCCTGCACGCCACCATCGGCGATGGCGCGGCGCAGAGCCAGGTACTCATTGCTGGACTGGGTGATGTCCACGTTCATCGGGTCCATCTGCTGCACCCGTGCCAGTGGATCGGCCTGGCCGGAGGTGACCAGCGCGCCCGGCGTGAACAGCGCGCGGCCGATGCGCCCGGCGATCGGCGACGTCACCGTGGCAAATCCCAGCCGTGTGCCGGCCGTGTCACGTGCGGCCTGTGCGGCCTGCGCGGCGGCGGCGGCCTGCTGGTTGCCGGCGATCGCATCGTCCACGTCCTGGCGCGCGGCCAGCTGGTCCTTGCCCAGCGCCTGCATGCGCTGCGCCCGCAGGCGCGCGGTCACCGCCGCGGCCTCGGCGGTTTTCAGGTTGGCCTGCGCCTCGTTCAGTGCCGCCTGGTACAGCGCCGGCTCGATCTGGAACAGCGGCTGCCCGGCTTTCACCCACTGGCCCTGTTCGAACAACCGCTTCACCAGCACGCCATCCACCTGCGGGCGCACGTCCGATTCCTGCGAGGCGACACTGCGCCCAGGCAACTCCTGCTGCAGTGCCAGTGGCTGGCTGCGCAGGATCAGTACGGTCACCTCCGGTGCCGCGGCGCCCGGCTTGGGTGCATCCTTGCCGCAGGCGCTGAGCAGGCCTGCCAAGGCAAGCGCCAGCAGCGCCAGACCGGCGGTTCGGGGCAGCCACCAGGCACGATACGGACGGGAGGGGTTCGGAAGGATCATCGGCTGCAGGGTTCCACGCGTGGGGGAGCGTTCGGCGCCGAATATAGAAGACGCGGCGGCACGATCCTGCTAAATGACGCATGAAACATTTTTCATTTGCAGTCGCTGCCCGCGATTGCGAGGATGCCCCTGTCCCACTCTGCACACTGGCCCATGCCGCGCGTACTCACCATCGAGGACGATCTTGTCACCGCAGAGGAAATCGCCACTGAACTGCGCAGCCACGGCTTCGACGTGGACCTGGCCAGCGACGGCAGCAATGGCCTGGCGTTGGCACGTGCAGGCGACTACGCGGTGATCACCCTGGACCGCATGCTGCCCGGCATCGATGGCCTGGCCCTGGTCACCACGCTGCGCCGCGAAGGCATCACCACGCCGGTGCTGATGATCAGTGCGCTGTCGGACGTGGATGAACGCGTGCGTGGCCTGCGCGCCGGCGGCGATGACTACCTGACCAAGCCCTTCGCCTCCGATGAGATGGCCGCACGCGTGGAAGTACTGATCCGGCGCCAGGGGCAGGCCCCTGCCATCGACAACGTGCTGCGCGCCGGCGACCTGGAACTGGTCCTGATGACCCGTTCAGCACGACGCGGCGGCCATGAGATTGCGCTGCTGCCGACCGAGTTCAAGCTGCTCGAATTCCTGGTCCGCAACGCCGGCCAGGTGGTCACCCGCAGCATGCTGTTCCAGGAAGTCTGGGGCTATCACTTCGATCCGGGCACCAACCTGATCGACGTGCACATCGGCCGTGTGCGCAAGCGCATCGAGCAACCCGGCAAGCCCCAGCCGATCATGACCGTACGTGGGACCGGCTATGTCTTCGACGCGCAACCCTGACCACTGGCGCTCCTCCAGCAGCAGGCTACTGGGCCTGTACTGCATCCTGTTCGTGGCCTGGTCCAGCCTGCTGCTGGGCGTGATGTACTGGCGCATTTCGGATTACCTGAACGACCTGACCGAGTCGGGCCTGCAGCAGCGCGCCCATCTGTTCATGAGTTTCGAAGGCCCGGCGCTGGACGACGCGCTGCGCGACAGCCAGCGCTTCGATCTGCACCAAGTCTATACGTACGGGCTGTTCGACAACCGCGGCCTGCCGATGGCGGGCCCGCTGACGGCCATTCCCGAAGGACTGCCGCTGGATGGCAACTCGCATCCGGTGGACGGTTGGACACTGGCCAATGGCCGCCACGAGAACGGAGGCAGTGCGCTCGGCGTGGCAACCCGGGACGGCCGGTCGCTGGTGTTCGTGCGCCAGAACGGCAAACTCATGGCGGTCAACAGCATCATCCTCGATGCACTGCTGTGGGGCGTGTGTCTGACCGTCATCCCCGGCCTGGTGGGCTGGCATCTGCTGCGCCGGCGCCCGTTGAAGCGGATCCAGCAGATCGAAGCGGTCACCAACCGCATCGTTGCCGGCGATCTCAGCCAGCGCCTGCCGGTATCCAACCGCCGTGACGAGATTGATCGGCTGTCGAGCATCGTCAACGCGATGCTGGAACGCATCGAACAGCTGATGACCGAGGTCAAGGGCGTGTGCGACAGCATCGCCCACGATCTGCGCACCCCGCTCACCCGCCTGCGCGCGCACCTCTATCGCATGCGCGTGGGTCTGGACGAACTGAATCCGCATGCCGATCCCCTGGACAAAGCACTGGCCGAGACGGACATACTGATGGCGCGCTTCGCTGCGCTGCTGCGGGTGTCGGAGCTTGAGAGCCACCAGCGGCGCTCGGCCTTCGACGAGGTCGACATTGCCGATCTGCTGCAGGAACTCCACCAGTTCTACCTGCCGCTGGCCGAAGAAAAGCAGCAGTTGCTGGAGCTGCAGGTGGACCCGAAGATCGGCCCACTGCGTGGCGACCGCGAATTGCTGTTCGAAGCGCTGGCCAACCTGCTGTCCAACGCCCTGCAGTTCACGCCGGCGCAGGGCCGCATCCTGCTGCGCGCAGTCGATGACCATGGCGTCCCCAGGGTCGATGTGATCGACAACGGGCCGGGGATTCCGCCGCAGGACCGCACGCTGATCTACCAGCGCTTCTTCCGTGGCAGCAGCAGCGCCGGCCAGGGACCTGGATTCGGCCTTGGCCTGTCGATCGTGGCCGCCATTGCCGGCCTGCACGGCTTCCGCGTCCGTGCCGGCACCGCCCCCGGCGGCGGCGCCTGGATGAGCATCCGCTGCGCAACAGACGGCCTGTCCTGAGGCCACACCATCAGCTATCGGTTCTGAGTATTCCCAGCGCTGACCGCCGCAGCAGCAGGTGCAGCAGCACCGCGCATGCGGCGGTCAGCAGCGCCAGGACACGCAGCAGTATCGCCAGCGCCTCGGCACTGGCCTGCTGCAGCTGCGCGCCGCTCATCGCCGGAAGCAGTGCCTGCGCCTGTGCCTGCGCCCCCGTGGCCAGATAGGCACCGGCACGCGCCAGCGACGCGGGCGACGCCCCCTGCAGCTGGTGGCCGATCAGCAGCGCAAGCAAGGCAGTGACTGCGGCCAATGCGATGCCTTCACCGGCCACGCGCACGGTTCCGAAGATGCCCGCGGCCATGCCCGCACGTTGCACCGGTACCACGCTCACCGACAGCCCATCCATCAGCCCCCATGGCAAGGCCGTCCCCGCACCGACCAGCATCAGCAACGGCACCCACTGCGACGGCGACGGCTGCGACGCGTGGCGCGACAACAGGTACAGGCCAGAGGCACAGACCAGCAGTCCCAGCGTGCACAGCCGCGCACTTCCCACGCGCTCGGCCCAGCGCGCGGCCAGCATCGGCAGCACCAGCATCGGCGCGGACAGCGCCAGCATCTGCAGCCCCACCAGCATCGCGCTCTGGCCATGCACGCCCAGCAGTTGGAGCGGCAGTACGACCAGCAGCACCACGTAGCCGAAGCAGGTCGCCACCGGCAGCAGCTGGACACCGAGGAAGGCCGGTTGCGAGAACAACGAGAGGTCCAGCAAGGGTGAGCGGTGCAGTCGTTCGATGTAGACGAACACCCCGCCCAGCAGCAGCGTCGCCAACAGCGCCAACTGCACGCGCACGGCATGCGGACCGAATTCACCCAGCCACAGCAGGGCCAGCGTCAATGCCGCCAGCATCAGGCTGAAGCCCAGCATGCCGCCGATATCCAGCCGCCCGCGTTCGCCATGGCTTTCTGGCAACACGCGCGCGCCCAGTGCGAAGGCCGCCAACGTCAGCACGCCGCCGGCGGCGAACACACTGCGCCATCCCAACGCCTGCAGAAGCAGACCCGCAAGCAGCGGCCCCAGCGCCAACCCCGCACCGAATGTGGTGCCCAGCAGAGCGAAGACGCGAACACGCACCGGCCCCTGCCAGGCATGCGCGAGCGCAGCCGTACCCGATGCCAACGCCGCTGCGGCGGCAACGCCCTGCAACCCGCGCGCCAGATCCAGCCAGGGCAGCGTGGGAGCAAGGCAGACGACAACCGTGGCGATGGTGAAACCCGCCGTGCCCAGCAGGAACAATCGCCGTCGGCCATAGCGGTCGGCCAGGCCACCGGCAGCGAGCAACAAGCTGCCGAAGGTGAGCATGAAGGCGTTGGTCACCCAGGCCAGCGCCGTTGGCGACGACGCCGCGGAACGGGCCAGCGCGGGCACCGCGACCGCACCGGCCGAGAAGGACAACGGCAACGCCAGTGCGGCCAGGCAGACGGCAAGCAGGATCCAGCGCTGCTGCGTCTGGACAGGTACGGGGAGCATTGAAACCGGGGCCATGCGGGCCTCCATCCATCAGGGGCATTGATGATGAGCAGGCCGCTATTCCTGAAAAACAGGCTGGATGGACGTTGATTACGGCTAGATGTTCCGCAATCATGCCTACATGGACTCCATCTCTGCCCTGCTCGCCTTCGTCCGCACCGCGGAGGCCGGCAGCATCGTTGGTGCTGCACGCGTACTCGGCCTGTCCGCGTCGGCGGTCGGCAAGCGCATCGCCCGCCTTGAACAGGAACTCGGCACGCGCCTGTTCCAGCGCACCACCCGCCGCGTGCATCTCACCGACGAAGGCGAACTGCTGCTGCAGCGCTGCCGGCGTGCACTGGACGAACTTTCCGAAGCACAGGCCGATCTGGCGCAGCGGCAGCACGCGCCCAGTGGACTGCTGCGCATTGGCCTGCCCACCATCGGCTACCGTTTCCTGTTACCAGTGCTTCCCGGCTTCCAGCAGCGCTACCCGCAGGTGCAGCTGGAACTGGACTTCAACGACCGCATCGTCGATGTGGTCAGCGAAGGTCTCGACGCGGTGATACGCAGTGGTGAACTGGCCGATTCCAGCCTGACTGCACGGCGGCTGGGCGGCTTTCGCTTCGTGCTCTGTGCGGCGCCTGGTTATCTGCAGGTGCACGGAACTCCCGGCGATGTGGACGACCTGCGCCTGCATACCGCGCTGCGCTTCCGCTACCCCACCACCGGAAAGCTGCATCCGTGGCAGCTGCCGGGCATCGAAGGCGATGCCGGAGCGCGCCTTCCCACGGCGATGACCTGCAACAACATGGAGGCCGTGCTGGCCGCTGCGATCGGTTGCATGGGCCTGGCCTGGATGCCTGACTTCCTCGCAGCCGACGCGCTGGCCGATGGTCGCCTGCAACAGGTGCTGCCTGCACTGCCCACGCACAAAGGGCAGTTCTCGCTGCTATGGCCCGGCGGGCGGCATCCCAGTGCACGCCTGCGGGTGTTCATCGACTATGCCGTCGCGCATCTGTTCCGCGGCGGTGAGGCGTAGCTGATCCGCCGGATCAGCTCGTGGTGGCAACGTCCAGGAAATTTCCCAGCACCGGTGATGGTGCCTCCGGACGCGTGCAGAACTGGAGAGCGAAACGTGCTGCCGCATCCTCCAGCAGACGATAGACGACTTCCTGCGCACGGAAACTGGCCATGCTGGCTGGCACGATCGCCACCCCCGCCTCCACCGCCACCAGCGACAGCACCGCGTGCATGCCCTGCGCTTCCTGCACCACGCGCGGGGTGAAGCCCGCCGCGGTGCACAGGCCCAGCACCTGCGCGTGGAAGCCGATGCCCTCGCCTGCAGGCCATGAAACGAACGGCTCGTCAGCCAGCATCGCCACACTGACGTCCGGCGCGTCGGCCAGCGCATGGGCACGCGGCAGCGCGATGGCCAGGCGGTCGTGGTCGAAGTCGTGCAGCACCAACTCGGCGGAGGGAATCGGTGGAATCAGCACGCCGACGTCGATGCGCTGCTCACGCAGCCACAGTTGCTGCTGGCGCGACGTGGCTTCCTGCAGGTGCAGTTGTACCTGCGGGTACTGCAGGCGGAAGCGGCGGATCAAGCCTGGCAGGCGCCCATACAGCGCACTGCCCACATAGCCTACGCGCAGGCTGCCGGACTGCCCGGCAGCAGCCTCGCGGGTGCGCTGCAACGCCTGCTCGGCCTGCTGCAGCGTTGCCCGCGCCTCCACCAGCAGCGTCTGCCCGGCCACGGTCAGGCCCAGGGTGCGATTGCCGCGCACGATCAGTTCACTTCCGAGTTCGTCTTCCAGCCGTCGTATTGCCGCGGTCAGCGGTGGCTGCGACATATGCAGGCGGGCTGCGGCACGGTGGAAATGCAGCTCTTCGGCCACGGCCACGAACTGGCGAAGCAGGCGCAGGTCGATCATCTCGATGCAAGCAATGGGAACCCACCTAGAGTACGCCCTCAGCCGCGCGCGTCCACGCTGGCGCGGGCAATGGCCGGCCACTGCAGTGCCACCGACTCGATGCTGTCGGCGCTGACTGCGCGCAGATCACGCGGATACGCCACGTGCTCGGCCTCCTGCAGGCGCAACGCATGGAACTGGCCATTGCTTGCGCGCAGCACCCAGCCACCCTCGTGGCAGCGCGTGGACGCAAGATAGGCCACGCCCTGCGCGACCGCGTCCGGATGCAGTTCGTCGGGCTCACCGTCGATGCCCCACATGCGCGTCTTCGCCACCGGCGAAACCGCATTGACCACGATGCCGTGCTCGGCGCCTTCCAGCGCCAGCACATTGACCAGGCCAAGCGCGGCCAGCTTGCCCATTGCATAGGCGGACAGTCCGCGCTGTGCGTACTGCGGATACAGCGCGCGATCGGAGGTGGTGATGACGATGCGCCCGCCACCCGCCTCGCGCATCGCCGGCCACGCCGCCTGCGCCAACCACAGCGGCGTCTTCGCCGCCAGGCACAGCATCTGTTCCAGCGCCTCGTCCTCGATCGCTTCCAGCGTCTGGTACCCGACCCAGCCCGCGTTGTGGATCAGGAAGTCGATGCGGCCGTGCGCCTGCAGCAGTTCCTGCACCAGCGCGTGGCAACCGGCGCGATGGTCGATGGGACCACTTGCGGCCTGCACCGGCAGACCCTGCCGCTGCAGCGCTTCTACGCTGCGCAGGATGCGCTGTGGGTCACAGCCACGCCCATCGGTACCGGCACCGACGTCATGCATCACCACCTGCGCACCGCGCTCGGCCAGCAGGCGGCTGTAGGCCAGGCCCAACCCACCGGCGGCACCGGTCACCAGGCCCACCTGGCCCTCGAAGGAAATACGGGAAATCGGCTTCATGCGCACAGCTTCGGCCAAGCCCACCGCCCCGGCCAATACCATTGACCACAGCCCACGATACGCCCCGGCTATCACCGGAAAAGGGGACGGAGGGGATTAAGTCGTAACTCGCCTTACCGTGCCTGAAACGACTTAATCCCCTCCGTCCCCTTTTTCGCTCAGCGGCTGAAGCGGCGCGCGCCCGCCACGCAGATCACTGCGACCACGGTCACCAGCACCATGCTGAGGCTGACCGACTCATGCAGCAGCAGCGCGGCCAGCGCAAGGCCGAAGAAGGGCTGCAGCAGTTGCAGCTGGCCGACGGCGGCAATGCCGCCCTGGGCCAGGCCGCGATACCAGAACAGGAAGCCGAGCAGCATGCTGAACACCGCCACATACCCCAGTCCCCACCATGCGGAGGCACCGACCGCCGCGAACGATGCGGGGCGCATCAGCACCGCCAGCGGCAACATCACCGGCAGCGCAAGCAGCAGCGCCCAGCTGATCACCTGCCAACCGCCAAGGTGACGTGCCAATCGCCCGCCTTCGGCATAGCCGAGCCCGCACACCACAATCGCCGCCAGCATCAGCAGGTCGGCCTGTAGCGACGCTTCGATGCCATTGCGTGCCGCGTAGCCGACCACGCAGGCACTGCCCAGCAGCGAGAACAACCAGAAAGCGGGGCGTGGCCGCTCGCCACCGCGCAGTACACCGAATACCGCGGTGCTCAGCGGCAGCAGGCCGAGGAACACGATGGTGTGTGCCGACGATGCGTGGCGAAGGGCCAGTGCGGTCAGCAATGGAAAGCCAACCACCACGCCGAGGCTGACCACGGCCAGGCCCGCGAGGTCGCTGCGCTGCGGACGCGGCTGGCGCAGCAGCAGCAACAAGCCGACGCCAAGCACAGCGGCGATGGTGGCTCGCGCAGCAGTGACGAATCCGGCATCCAGCTCCAGCACCGCCAGACGGGTGGCGGGCAACGAGCCCGCAAAAATCACCACGCCGATGAAGCCATTGATCCAACCACTCGCCGACCGTTCCACACCTGTACTCCTGTCGTGCCGGGCGGCGCCCGGCGGGAACTCCATGGAAGCATCCGCGGCCGCACGACCCCAGCTACAATCCAGTACAGTCGCAAGAAACTGTACTGCCCACACTTCCACTACAGTCCTGCCATGGCCCGCCCCCTCACCCGCATCGATTCGGTCATCCAGGCGGTGCGTACCCGCATCAGCGCGCGCATCGATGGCCCCGGCTCACGCCTGCCCTCGGTCCGTGCACAGGCCACCGCCATGGGGGTTTCCGTCTCCACGGTGGTTGAGGCTTATGAACGCCTGGCCGCTGAAGGCGTGATCAGCGCGCGTGCCGGCTCCGGTTTCTACGTCAGCGGACCGGCCGCGCCGCTGGCGCTGGCCGAGATGGATCCACGGCCGGACCGCGCGGTGGACCCGTTGTGGGTGTCGCGGCAGTCGCTGGAAACGCCGCCAGGGCACCTCAAGCCAGGCTGCGGCTGGATGCCCAGCGACTGGCTGTACCACGACGGCATGCGCCGCGGCCTGCGCCAGCTGGCACGTGCCAATGCATCGCACCTGGTCGACTACGCCGGCCCGCTCGGTCTGCCAGCGCTGCGCCAGTTGCTGCAGCGGCGCTCAGCCGCAGTAGGCATCGATGCGCCGATGGAACAGATCCTGCTGACTGAATCGGGCACGCATGCGGTCGAGCTGATCTGTCGTTTCCTGCTCAAGCCGGGCGACTGCGTGCTGGTCGATGATCCCAGCTACTTCAACTACCACGCACTGCTGAAGGCACACCAGGTGCAGGCGGTGGGCGTGCCCTACACGCACAACGGCCCGGACCTTGAAGCGTTCGAACGCGCATTGCAGGACCATTCGCCACGGCTGTACATCACCAACTCCGGCCTGCACAACCCGACCGGCGCAGTACTTTCGGCCAGCACCGCCCATCGTCTGCTTGGCATGGCCGAACGCAGTGAGCTGATCATCGTCGAGGACGACATCTTCGCCGACTTCGAGCTGCGCCCCGCGCCACGGCTGGCCGCGCTTGATGGACTGTCACGGGTGATCCACGTCGGCAGTTTCTCCAAGACGCTGTCGGCGGCCTCGCGCTGCGGCTACATCGCTGCACGCCACGACTGGATCGAGGCATTGACCGATCTGAAGCTGGCCACCAGTTTCGGTGGCGGTCACCTGGCGATGCAGTTGATGCACATCGCGCTGACCGACAGCGGCTACCGTCGCCACATGCAATCGGTGCGCACGCGGCTGGCCGATGCCCGCAAGCATGCGCTGCGGCAGCTGCAGCCACTGGGCATCACACCCTGGCTTCAACCGGAAGCCGGCCTGTTCCTGTGGTGCCAGCTGCCCGATGGTCGCGATGCCGCCGCACTGGCGCGGCAATGCCTGCGCGAAGGCATCGTACTGGCCCCGGGCAATGCCTTCAGCCAGTCGCAGCGCGCGGCCGACTATCTGCGCTTCAACGTCTCGCAGTGCCAGGACCCGCGGATCTGGCAGGTACTGGCGCGGGAACTACGCCGAGCTGACCAGCGGCCGGGCAGCGTCGGCTGTCAGTCGCTACTCAGGTAGGTTTCCGCCGGCAACGACAACGCCAGTCCGAAGGCCCCGGTCGAGGGCATTGGCGGTGGGCGATGTTCCATTCGCAGTGTCCTGCAGTTCCAGACAGGCGCGCACCTTGGGAAACGCGGCGCCGGCGCACGATGCCCCTTGCGCGTCGCGCTACAGTGGTATGTCCCCCGCCGCAGGAATCCGCGCATGTCCACGTTCTCCGACCCGCAGGCAGTGGCCCGCTATGCCGAAGCGCCGCTGCGCCAGGTGCCGGGCTTCCTCGCCCTGCAGCAGATGAGCAGGCTGCTGCTGGCCGAACGAGTCCCCGCGCAGGGTCGCGTGCTGGTGCTGGGTGCCGGTGGCGGGTTGGAACTGAAGACCTTCGCTGAAGCACAACCGGGCTGGCAGTTGCTGGGCGTGGACCCCGCCGCACCGATGCTGGCCCTGGCCGAACAGACACTGGGTCCGCTGATGGCGCGCGTGGAGCTGCTGGAGGGGTACATCGATGATGCCCCCGACCTGCGCTTCGATGGCGCCAGCTGCCTGCTGACCCTGCACTTTCTCGATGCCGGGCAGCGCCTGCACACACTGCGCGAACTGCACCGGCGCCTGCAGCCCGGCGCGCCGCTGGTAGTGGCGCACCACAGCGTGCCGCAGGATCCGGTCGGCAAGCTGCGCTGGTTGCAGCGCTACGCAGCGTTCGCCGAAGCCTCGGGGGTTGCCCGCGCCGATGCGCAGCGCGCGATCGAAGCCATTGCCGAACGATTGCCGCTGCTGGCGCCCGAGCAGGAGGTCGCACTGCTGCAGGAGGCCGGCTTCGACGATGTGGAACTGTTCTATGCCGGCTTCAGCTTCAAGGGCTGGGTGGCGTACGCCGGGTGATGCCTACGGCACCACGGTGATGCCGATGCGCTGCATCAACAGCGCCACCTGCTGCACATCCAGCGTGGCGCCGCGCAGGTTAGTGCTGCGCAGGTCCAGCTCGCCCAGCTCCGAGTTGGTCAGATCGCAGTCGGTGAAGTTGGCGCTGTTCCAGTCGATGCCCTCGAACTGGCCACCGGACAGGTCCGAGCCGGCGAAGCTGGCGCCGCTCACGTTCGCACCGTCCCAGCGGTTTTCCCACAGTTCGCACTTCTCCAATGTCACCCACGAGAAATTGGCATAGCGCAGGTTCGACTTCTTGATGAAGGCGCTGCAGAACCAGCTGCGCGTGGTGATCTGGTTCATGAAGCTGGCGTTGCTGAAATCCGCGCCCTGCGCGCGGCACTCGCTGATTTCCAGGCCCAACGCCTTGATGAAGTTGAAGTGGCACATGCTGATGTCGCAACTGCGGAAGCTGGCTTCCTTCAGCGTGGCGCCGTTGAAGCGGCAGCCGGCGCGGCTGTCCGCATGGTAGAAGCTGCAGTTGATGAACTCGGTGGCGGTCAGGTCTGCGCCGGAGAAATCGCACTCGTGGAACTGCTGATCGACCACTTTCTGGCCGGTGTACTGGTCGCCGGCGATGCGCAGGCGATGATGGACAGCGGAGGGCATTCAGTTGGATCCAATCATGTTCGGTTGTTGCCCGCGTCAGCGGCCACGGGTCGCCAGCAGGCCATTGGCACCGGCCCACTGGTTTATGTCATCGCGCCTGATGGCTGCGGCCATCAGGCCGGGGAACGCATCGGGCGTACAGGCAAACGAGGGTACGCCCAATGCAGCCAGCTTGCCTGCCAGTTGCTGGTCATAGGACGGTGTGCCTTCATCGCTCAGCGCCAGCAGCACGATGAACTGCACGCCCGATTCGACCAGCTCGCGGGCACGCGCCAGCAGTTTGTCCTCCACCCCGCCCTCGTACAGATCGGAGATCAGCACCAGGATCGCACCATGCGGTTCGCGGATCAGCCCCTGGCAGTAACTCACCGCACGGTGGATGTCGGTGCCACCGCCCAGCTGCACGCCAAACAGCAGGTCCACCGGATCATCGAGCTGCTCGCTCATGTCCACCACTTCGGTATCGAACACCACCAGCCGCGTTGACACCGCCGGCAGCGAGGCCATCACCGCGCCGAAGATGCTCGAATAGACCACCGAGGCCGCCATCGAGCCGCTCTGGTCGATGCACAGCAGTACCTCGCGCTGCGGTTTGCGAGCCTTGCGCCCATAGCCCACCAGTTCCTGTGGCACCACGGTGCGCAGCTCCGGCTGCCAATGCCGCAGATTGCTGCGAATGGTCCGGTGCCAGTCGATCTCGGCCAGGCGCGGGCGCCGGTTGCGGCGGGCGCGGTCCAGCGCGCCGGTCACCGCCGAACGCATCGGCTCCTCCAGCCTGCGCAGCAGATCGTCCACTACCGCACGCACCACCATGCGCGCGGTGTCCTTGGTCTGCGCCGGAATGACCTGGCTCAGGCCGATCAGATTGGCCACCAGGTGCACGTCCGGCTGCACCTGCTCGAGCATTTCCTTTTCCAGCAGCATCTGGGTCAGATTGAGGCGCTGCAGAGCATCACGCTGCATCACCTGCACCACGGTGGAGGGAAAATAGCGGCGGATGTCACCCAGCCAGCGCGCCACGTTCGGCGCCGAACCACCACGCCCGCCGCGTCGGCCCAGGCCGCCCTGACCATCGGGGTCGTACAGTGCGGACAGCGCCTGGTCGATGCCCTGCAGCGGCTTGGGCAGCTCGCCACAGCTGCCATCGGCCTGCTGGCCGAGGATCAGCCGCCAGCGTTGTTCGCGCGTGGTGGGCAGGCTGCCTGCAGGGTCCTTGGACAGATCGTCTGGTGTACTCATCCGGCAATCCCCAACAGTTCGCGCAGCATCGGCAGCGCGCGCTCGGCACGTGCCAGGTTCCAGTCCGGGGCCTCGCTGGCCACCGCCTTCGTCACGGGTGTCTGCTTGACGCGGGTGCCCAGGTCACGGCGATCCGCCGCCTCGAACGCAGCAAAGGTACGGCGCACCAACGGCAACACGCGCACCAGCTGCGCTTCATCCAGGCTGACCACCCAGCCATCGATCATCCGCCACACCGCATCGTCATGCAGCAGCACGGTGGCATTGCGGTTGAGGAAGCCGTCCAGCCACTGGGCCGCCTGCAGCGGCTCGGCGCCCGGCGACAACTGCTGCTGCAGCTGGGTATGCACGGTTTCGGCGTCCAGCGCGCCGGCGTCGAACAGCAGGCGCAGGCCGACACCTCGCAGCAGCGCACTGCTGGCCTGCGACAGTGCCACCCGGCGCAGCGCCTGCCGCCATGCGTCGCGGCCGTCGGCATCATCACGCAGGCCGATCGCCCGCTCGGCGGCCAGCACCACCTCACGCGCGCTTTCCGCGCGCGCTTCATCCAGACCGGTCAATGCCAGCGACAGGCCGATCACCGCGCGTTCCAGCATGCTGTCGAACAGGTGCGCGACCTGTACGCCTTCGGTCTGCCGTACATTGCCGTAGCGATGGATGTTGGCCAGAGGCGGGAGCGCACCGAGCAAGGCCAGCGGATCGGCATCGGTGGCCGCGCGCGCTTCCAGTTCCGCGGCGATGGCCTGCACGGCCTGCGGCAGATCGGCCAGCAGCACCTGGTCGACCAGCTCGGACAGTGCCGGCAGGTCGGCGGCGGCGCGTGCATGGCCGACCGCGAGGTTGGACGCTGCATCCACCAGGGTCTGGCCGTGGCGGCTGGCTTCCACCAGGGACACCAGGAAGTGGGGTTGCCAGGCCAGCTGCCAGATTTCGTGGAAGGTGCCGCGTGCGGAATGACCGGTACGCGCCAACCGCCCCCATTCGATGCCCAGCAGACGCAGGCGGTGCAGCAGATGGCTGCGTGCCAGGTCGTTGCCCTTGCGCAGATCCAGGTCGAGGGTCTTTTCCAGCGCTTCGGGCTTCAGCCGCAGGCGCTTCTGCTGCGCTTCCAGATCACGCTGCAGCGGCACCACCGGCACGCTGTCGGGCACCTGGCCCAGCGCGTTTCCGATCAGCAGCTGTTCGCGGATCAGCTGCATCGGCGCGTCGTCGCCATTGCAGATGATGCTGCGGCTGGCCTCGCCGATTTCTTCCAGGCCGGGCGCGGGGCGACCGCGCAGGGCCGCCAGGGTGTCCGCCAGACGCGTGGCTTCGATCAGGTGCGCGGAGGAACAGTCCAGGCCGTGCTCGCGCAGCAGACGACCCACGCGGGCATACCAGCCCACCGCGCGCTGGCCGTGCTGGCCCGCGTTGCGCCACAGATGGTCGTACCAGCCCGGCGCATCGACACCGGCGCCGTAACCGCTGCCCGCACTCAGGTGGCGATAGGTCCACGGCACCCAGGTGCTCTGCGTTTTGCGCCGGCCCTGGCCCTTCAGCAGGCGGTTGTCGGCGGCGGCGCTGTTGGCGCGCAGGGCCGCCGGCTGCAGCGCCGGCACGTGCCAGGCGCCGCAGACCACGGCCACACGGCCGAAGGTCTTGCCTGCCGCACGCAGTGCCGCGCGCATCTGCGCCTCGCGCATGGCTTCCTGTTCGCCGCGGCGGCCCGGGTAATCCGGCGTGTGTTCGCGCAGGGCGGTCATCGCTTCGGCAATCGCCTCGAACAGCCCCTGGCCGTCGCCGCGCTCCTCGACCATGTGGTTCCACCAGGCCTCGCCATCGGCATGGCCAGCAACCTTCGCCAGCCAGTCCAGCGGATCGGCCGGGCGCTCCTCGGCGGCGTTCTCAGCATCCAACGCTGCCGCCGGGGGGCCAGCCGTTTCCTCGGCCTCGTGCGGCGGCGGTGTCTGCCGCGCCTGCTCCATCCACTCCAGCGACAGTGCCGGCGGCACGTCCATGAAGCGCACCTCGACCGCGTTGCGCGCGGCCCATTGCAGGGCCTGCCATTCCGGCGAGTACAGCGCATACGGGTGGAACACCGCCAGCTGCGGGTCATCCACACTGTAGGACAGCAGGGCTACCGGTGGCTGCATGGCCACATCCAGCACGTACGGCAGCAGACCTTCGGTGCCGGCTGGGCCCTCGATCAGCACGCAGTCCGGCTGCAACGCCTCCAGCGCGGCCAGCAGGCTGCGTGCGCAGCCCGGGCCGTGGTGGCGGATGCCAAACAGGGAAATCCCTTCACTCATCGGCGCAGGCCTGCTCAGGCGTGTTCGCGGAAGGCGCGGTACAGATCCTTCCACTCACCGCGTTCCTTCACCACTGTTTCCAGGTATTCCTTCCACACCAGCGCATCCTGCACCGGATCCTTGACGATGGCGCCGATCATGCCGGCGGCCATGTCCGCCGGGCGCAGCACGCCATCGCCGAAGTGGCCGGCCAGGGCCATGCCGTTGTTGATCACCGAGATGGCCTCGGCGGTGGACAGCGTCGCCGTCGGGCTCTTCAGCTTGGACTTGCCATCTTCGGTGACACCGTTGCGCAGCTCGCGGAAGATGCGCACCACGCGCGCCACCTCCTGCAGCGCCGGCGGCTCGGCCGGCAGATCCAGCGCGGTGCCCATTTCGGCCACGCGCTTGAGCACGATCGCCACTTCGTCTTCCTCGCTGGACGGCACCGGCAGGATGACCGTGTTGAAGCGGCGCTTGAGCGCGCTGGACAACTCGTTGACACCCTTGTCGCGGTTGTTGGCCGTGGCGATCACACTGAAGCCGCGCACCGCCTGCACTTCGCTGCCCAGCTCGGGCACCGGCAGGGTCTTTTCCGAAAGCACGGTGATCAGCGCGTCCTGCACATCGGCGGGAATGCGGGTGAGTTCCTCGATACGGGCGATCTTGCCCAAGCGCATCGCGTTCATCAGCGGGCTGGGCACCAGCGCCTTCTCGCTGGGACCATTGGCCAGCAGCTGGGCATAGTTCCAGCCGTAGCGGATCTGCTCTTCGCTGGTGCCGGCAGTGCCCTGCACCAGCAGCGTCGAATCGCCGCTGATGGCGGCGGTCATGTGCTCGGACACCCAGGACTTGGCCGTACCCGGCACGCCGAACAGCAGCAGCGCGCGATCGGTGGCGATGGTGGCCACGGCGATCTCCATCAGACGGCGGTCACCGATGTACTTGGGGCTGACCACGAAGCCATTGTCCAGCGTGCCGCCAACCAGATAGGTGACGACCGCCCACGGCGACATCGTCCAGTTGGCCGGGCGCTGGCGGTTGTCCTGGCGTCGCAGTTCCTCCAGTTCCTCGGCGTATTGGTGTTCGGCGTGCTGGCGCAGGACGGCAGTGGTCATGGTGGCTCCGTGTGTATGGGGTTCGATCAGAAGGGGGAATACAGGGCCTGGCGCAGGGCCAGCAACGCACGTGCCTGGTGGGCGACGTGCAGCATCGCGTCGGTGGCCGTGGCCGGTGGTTCGGCGATCTGCACGCTGGCCAGCGTGGCCGGATGCAGCACTGCCAGCAGTTCCAGCAGACGGTCGCGCAGCAGGTAGTCGTAGCGCAGGCGTTCGTCGCCGAACAGCGCACCCACGCTGGACGCCAGCGTCTGCGAATAGGCCGCGCTCAATGACTGCGCCGCGCCGGTGCTGTCCACCACGTCGCCCAGCAGGTTCTGGGAGATCAGGTCCTGCAGCCTGGCCGGCCAGTGGCGCTCACGCTGCGCCGCAGGCAGCAGGGCCAGCAACTCGCTCTTGCGTGGATGGGTTTCCTTCAGCGCGATCAGCGCCTCCACCCACTCCTGTTCGCTGGCGTCCACGCGTTCCAGCCAAGCGCGCAGCAGCGCCTGGTACCAGTCACCGTCGCGCGCCCAGGCCACGACCTCGGCGGCGGGCTTTTCGAGCATCCGGCACCACCACGACAACGGCAGCTGGCGGGCCAGCTGGTACAGCCACCACGCCCGCTCACCCAGCACTTCGTCGTTGGGCCGCTTGCCGTCGATACCGGCATCGGCCCAGCCCGGGTCGAGCGCGGCCGGCGCCTCCAGCGTCCATGCCAGGCGACGCAGCAGGCCACTGCGCGACTGCTGCAGCAGCCCAACCATCTGCGCCTGCAGGTACGCCGCATGCGGCGATGCCGGCAAACGCCCCAGCATCGGCCCGACCAGCGCGCGCACCTCGCGGCTGCGGTCCTTCAACAACCCCTGCAGCAAGGGCGCATCGTCGGCGTGCAATTCTGGCTGCAGCGCAGTGATGAAGGCCGCGCGCTCGCGTGCGGGCAGTTCCTTCAGGCTGTCCTGCAGCCGCGTACGTGCAGACGCCGCATCATCCACGCGCTGCTGCTGGAACATCGCCAGGCGCGCCTCGCTGCTGCCTTCGCTCCAGACCTGCTCGACATCGGCTGCGTTGGCCTGCACTTCCACCGCCGCGTTGGCATAGCGCCATTCTGCGTTGCAGGCAGCAAGCCACTTCCCACGCACCCCCAGCACGGCACGCAGCGGCTCGCGCAGCGCCGCGAAGCGAGCGCCGGCATCCAGCGCCTGCGGCACCACCGCTACCGGCAGGTGCCGACCGTGCGCGGCCAGCTGTCCGCAGGCCTGCTGGCGCAGCCGCTTGCCCCAGGGCGAGACCTGGCCCGGTTCGAATACGTTGGCCAGCAACGGCACCCACGGGTGACCTGCCTCCAGCTGGAGCGGATCATCCGCCGCCGGTGCCGGCATACTCACCGTTGCGCCCGTGCGTATGGCGGCGCGCTCACATGCCGCCAGCACGCCCACCTGGCGGCTGTAGGCCAAGGCGGGTTCGTCCGCAGCGGCGACCGCCTGCAGTACCGCGTCCAACGCGCCACCCACGGCGATCACCTGCGGGCGATCAATGCCCAGCAACGCCGGCTTCAACCAGCTCTGGTTCATGCCGCACTCCTTTCCCAGCGCTCGTCGCGCGCGTTCCACGCCGACAGCGGCAACAGCACCTGGCCGTCCCACTCCCCCATCACGCACAGCGGATGGCCGCCTGCGAAGGCCATCAACGCCCACGCCTGCAGGCCGGGCAGCTGCAGCGGCAGTGCGCCTTCGGCATGCTGCAGCCAGCACCGCGTGCCGTCATGGGCGATGTGCACGTCCTGCAGGCGCATCGGCACCTGTGGCAGCCAGGGGTTGCGCGCAAAGGCCAGCGAGGCGGCGTCGAAGCTGTCCGCACGGGGCACCTCACTGTCGCCATCCGGTGCCGCGAAGTCGGTCACCACCGCCCGCAGCGGCACGCTGCCAGCGTGGAAATGCAGTCGCGCCGCATGCACGCTGCCCGTGCGCCATTGTTCCTGCCAACCACGGCCACCGTGGCTGAAATCCTGTACCAGCGCGCTGCGACCGCTGTCCAGCCCGTGCAACCAGACCCGGCGCTCGACCAGGTTGCCCGGCTGTTCCAGCAGCCACTGGCCCTGCACGTGCCAACGGTCGTGCACGGCCTCACCATCGCGCTGCACCACCTCGCGGTCCACCGGCCAGCCCAGTGCAGCACGCAGGTCTGCCAGCCGGCCAGGTTCGAACTCCGCACGGCGGCCCACGGCCTGGGTCAGCAGCTGCAGCAGGCCCAGCCGGGCAGCCAGTTCGCCCAGCCCGGCCAGACCCGGTGTGCCGTCGCCCAGTGCCGCGTCCAGCTGGCTTGCCAGGCCAGGCGCCTGTGCATCGATCATGCGCGCCACCATCGTCTGGCCCTGCGCGTGGAAATCGGCGGGCAGGTTGGCCAAGCCCTGCCGGAACTGGTCGGCGATCCAGCGCTGCAGCTCGGCAGCGCCGGCGTCGATGCGGCTCCAGCGCGTCTGTTCACGCTTGGCGGTGGCGGCGGCCTGCGCCTGCGGATCGGGCGGCGGCGCAGCGGCAGCCGCCTCCACCGCAGCCTCCTTGCGCGCGGCGCGGTCGCGGCGTCCGTTCAGCCATTCGTCCACCCACGCCGGGCGCGCCTGCGGCACGCAGCGCGGATTGCCGTCTGCGTACAACAGCAGCAGGGCCAGACCGTGTTTACAGGGAAATTTGCGGCTGGGGCAGGAACAGCGGCTGACCAGCGCCTCCAGGTCCACCTGGGTCTGGTAGGGCTTGGAACCACTGCCCTGGCATTCGCCCCACAGCGCCTCGTCATCGGCACCGAGCAGGCCCCATTTGCCATCGATGGCCAGACCGGCGCCGGCCTTGGCCGACGCCGCATCCGGCGCAAGTGCGAGGACCTGCTCGCGCGTGAGTCGTACTTCCATATGCGTACCCACTTCAGATCGACCCATGATAGCGAAGGCGGATGACAATGACCGTGGAGGCGATCATCACCCAGTCGCGTATCACCACGCGAGACCGATCTCAATCAGCCCCTGCGCTGGCGGGGCCGAGCGAATTTCATCCGCACTCGCCGCGTGCCGATCACGACGCCAGTCGCGCACAGGCCCGCACCCGCTACGCTCAACAACAGCAGTACACCCAGCCGGGTGTTTTCCTGCCGCAGCATGCCCGGCAGGTCCCAGCTGTGCAGGAAATAGAACAGCCAGCGCCCCACCCGCTCGCGATGCCCCATGGTCAGCAACGGATCGCCGGTGGCCAGATCGAAGTAGACGCGCGTGGCGTGCTCGTCGCCGAAATCGGCCACCGCTACGGGGAAGCGTCGCACCGCCGCACCGTTCATCGCCTCGGGGGCGCGCGGGTAGAAATACGCGTCGGGCGTGCGCAGGATCGAGAACCCAAGCAACGGTGCCGCCGCCATCGCCTGCGCGTGCTGCTGCAGCCACGCGGTCGACAGGGTCTGGGCGACCTGCAGCCGCCCCTCTGCCTGCGAAACGATGCGCGTACCGCCCTGCCCGTCCAGCAGCACCGCGAACAAATCGCCGCCGATGCGACGCCACTGGATCTCCACCGGCGCGAAGCCCTGCTTCGCCGCTGCACGCAGCAGATCCTGCGGCTGCGCGACGGCGGTATCGAGCGACACAGCCCCGCCGCGATAGCGCGCGGCATCCACTGCACCTGCCGTAGTGCTGAATACCTGCAGCGGGTTCATCGACATCAGGCCACTGAAGATCCAGGTGAACACGAAGGCCGCAGCACACAATCCGATCAGATGGTGCCAGCGCATCCACGGCTCGACGTACGGCGTCTTCGCACCGGAACGATAGTGCCCACGGAAACGCCAGCGCCACACCCCCACCACGATGCCGCTGATCGCCGCCAGCGTGCACAGCGCGGACAGCACGATCACCACCCACGTCCACACCGGGTCAACCGACTGCATGCGCAGGAAGTACAGCCAGTGCAGCCAGGCACCCACATAGTTCCAGCGCTGCTGCACATGCGGTGCGTCCAGCACCACTTCGCCGGTACGCGAGGACACATAGAGATCACCCGGCTGCGCGCCGCCCACCTCCACCCGATACAGCGGTCGATGCGCATCCAGCGCACGCGAATGCGTCCAGCGATCTTCGTCCACGCGCATCGCGCCCACGAACGCCTGGCCGCCGGCGAACTGCGCAGCGGATGCTTCCGCGCGCTGTGCCGACACCGGCAGCAGGGCCTGGCCGCTCGCAGCCGACCAGGCCCCCACGTTGCTGCCACTGCGCACCACATAGGCAGGCTCCCCGCGCAGCGTCGTCAGTGCGACAGCTTCCGGTTCGGCCCTTACCGCAGCCGGCAATGCCGACAGCCCCTGCCAGCCGCGGGCATCCCCCAGCACCGGTAACGCCGCCAGCCGCTCACCCGGCGTCAACTTCGGGTAACCGATGAACAGCATCACCATGCCGCTGACGAACCACAGCAACATCAGCAGGCATCCACCGATGCCCAGCCAGCGATGCACCAGATAGGTCCAGCGCTTGGCGGTGGATCGCAGCGTCATGGCTGGCGTCCTCAGAAGCGATGATCGACGGTGAATTCGACGCGACGGTCTGCACCCAGCAGCCACTGCGTGCTGGTGTAGTACGCGGTGGCGTAGTACGCCCTGTCGAACACATTGAACAACCGCGCGGACAGCCGCGTGCGCGGTGCCGCCTGCCAGGTCAGCGCAACGTCAGTGGTGCTGTAGCCGGGAAGTTCCAGTGTGTTGGCATTGTCGGCGTAACGCTTGCCGACATAGCGGATGCCTGCCGCTGCGCTCCAGTCCGGCAGGAACTGCCAGCTCAACCATGCATTGGCCAGGCGCTCGGCCACGTTCGGCGGCACGTTGCCATCACGCGACACCAGCACCGCCGGCGAACCGGTGGTTTCCAGGAAGTCCTCGAACTCGGCCTTCAGCACCGTGGCATTGGCATCCAGCGACCAGTGCGGCGCGAAGTTCCAGTTCAAGGATGCCTCAATGCCACGCGAGGTCTGCGCGCCCACCTGCACCCGGCGATCCGGCATCAGCGGATCGCGGCTGAGCAGCCCGGTCTTGCGGATGCGATACGCCGCCAGCGTCCACTCGCCACCGTCGAAGGCCTGCTTCAGGCCCACCTCGATCTGCCGCCCCTTGGCCAGATCGAACGCTCCATTGGCGGGGCTGATCATCAGCAGGCCACTGACCGGGTCCGCCGCCTGCGAATACTGCGCATAGAGGCTGAGCGTCGGCTGCAGCGCGAACACCGTGCCTGCACGCCAGCCGGTGCTGCTGTAGGTCTTCGAGAACGCGCTCTGGCCGCTGATCAGATCGGTGCGATCGATGCGCGCGCGGTCGTGACGCAGCCCACCCAGTACCGACCAGCGCTCGCTCAACGCCAGCCGATCCTCCACGAACAGCGCGTACTGCTCGGCATGGTTACGGTAGCGCGGCAGGTTGGGCGCATCGCTGGCGAAATGGCCTGGCACCGGATCGAACGGATCTACCGGGCCCGAGCTGCCGGCATAGGTGTTGTTGGTGTGCTTGAAGTGCGCACGGTTGGCG
The DNA here is from genome assembly GCF_004684085.1 of Stenotrophomonas maltophilia. Classification (GTDB taxonomy): domain Bacteria; phylum Pseudomonadota; class Gammaproteobacteria; order Xanthomonadales; family Xanthomonadaceae; genus Stenotrophomonas; species Stenotrophomonas maltophilia_AS. The sequence continues at coordinate 47,581 of NZ_SRHZ01000024.1, read as the reverse complement.
TCCAGGCCCACCGCGAAGTTGTTCGCCCATCCGCCCACATTGCCCTGCACACGCAGCGTCGAGGTCAGTCCGGTCTGGTCCTGGTTGTGGGTGATCTCGGTGTTGCCCGATCGATCGATCAAGCCGGTAGCGCGGTTGTAGACATAGGCCTCGGCATTACGCCAATCGCGTTGGCTGTCGATCTGGTAGAGGCGCGTGCGCCATTCGACGTTTGCGTTCGGCGTCCACAGCGCATCGAGCTGGGTCCAGCGGTCGCGGTAGCGGATCTCGCTGTCGTCCACGTTGTAGTTGCGGTGGCGCAACGCCTCCAGCTGGCGACCCTCGACCAACGGCGTCCCGAAGTAGCGCATCGGCTTCTGGTAGCCCTGCGCATGGGTGAGGGTCAGCTGCAGGTCCGGGCGCGGCTGCCACAGCAACGCACCGGAGAAGGTGGCATCGCTGTTGCGCCCGCGGTCGACCCAGCCACCGCTGTAATTGCCACTCACGTCCAGCCGATAGGCCAGGTCCGGGGTCAGCGCGCCACCGCTGCCGAAGCCCAGCCGCGCGGTGTCCTCGCTGCCCACGGTCACGCTGATCTCGTTCTCGATGGCGCCACGCGTGGGCTTCTTCGGCACGATGTTGATCACGCCGCCGATCGCACCATCGCCATGGATCACCGACGCCGGCCCGCGCAGCACTTCGATGCGCTCGATCGACCAGGTATCGAACGGGAAGGTGATGCCCACGCCGCCGTACTGGCGCAGCCCGTCGTACAGCCGCATCACCGAAGCACCGTCGGTGAAGCCGCGGCTGGACAGCGCGCTCAGGCCATTGCCCGGGTGCGGCATGGCACTGATCGCACCGGCGCGACCGATCGCATCGCTGAGGTTGCTGTCGCCGCGCTGTTCCAGCTGCTCACGCGAAATCACCGTCAGGCTGGCCGGTGTCTGCAGCACGCTCAGGCCCAATGCAGAGCCGGCGCTGGCGGTGGAGGACAGCTCGCCGCTGCGGGTATCGACTACGCGCACCGTATCCAGCGTGGTCGGAGGTGCCGCATCGGCGGCAAGCAGGGGCGCGGCATGCAGGAGCAGCGCGCACAGGACAGGGACAGGCAGCGCCGCCCGGTGCAGGCGCGCGGAATTGGGGTTCGTTTTCATTTGTTCACGGCATGCAGGGCCACCCCGCAATGGCAGGGCAGCAATCAGAAAGGGACAAGCACGCGGGTACGGGCACCGGCCGTGGCCGGCAACCTCAAAAACGATCAAATGCAACGCGCGTGCGGCTCAGGCGGCCATGAAGGCCGGCGGCCCACGCGCGCCCAATGTGCCGCTGATCCGCTGCGGCAACGCCTGCACCGCACCGCGCAACGCGCGGCATACCGGCGCCATCGGCGCCAACAGCAGCAATGCCGCCACCAACAGGGTGATCAGCCGCGCGGCGATCAGGCAGTAATCGCAGTCCACGCCCATCTCATGGTCGGCGTGTGGATCGGCAGCCGGCTTCGGTGCCGCTTCGCCGTGCCGCATCGCCATCGCGTGATGGTCGTGGTGCCCTTCCATCGCGTGCTGCGCATGCTCAGCATGTTCCGCATGCATCGCGTGGCCCATGGCTGCCACCGGTGCGGCAGCGGCAACGTGGCCATGCGCCAGCCAGCGGCTCACCAACGGGGCGAGCAGCACCAGCAGCATGGCAAGCCATGCCAGGGCCTGGAACCGGCGGTGGAGGACAGAACGACGCACGCCGCCATTCTACGGGGCCGCGCCCAACCTTGGACCACGTTCAGGGTTGCCCTGCAGGCAGTGCGACGTTATGACGCAGTCTCGAATGCGCCGCGCATTGGGTATCCCCCGGGGGGACGGAAGGCGACCGCACCGGCCCCTTCCGTCCCCGCACCGCGCCGCTAGAAGCGTGCGGGCTGCTGCACCGCGCGTTCCAGGAACATGACACCCGCCTGCAGGCTGTTGCGGGCGTTCTCCAACCAGCGCTCCGGGTCGGCCACCGCGAATCGCTCCTGTGCATCCACGTCCCCCGCATCGGCCAGATCGGCCAACTGCAGATGGATGTGGTTCTCCACCAGGCTCACCAGCAGGGCGAGCTCGGCCGACAATCCGGCGATGCGTTCGGTGAAGCCAGCGTCGTTGCTGTTCAGAGACATGTCCCCTGTTCCTATGCGTTGCGGTGTTGATGGATGGCTTCGAAACGCTCGGCACAGGCAGGCCCACAGAACAACCTGGCCGGATCGTTGTTGAAGTCTTCGCTGCAGTCCGGGTTGTGGCATTCCCCAATGGGTGTGAGAGGGGCAACGCTGCCGGCCCGCATTGCGTGCTGGGCCAGTGCGCGTTGCAGGTGGCGCGCTTCCAGTTCCTGCGCTTCGTCGATGGTGTCCGTCATGCCAGTCGTATTTTATCGAGGGGTGGTCGCACCGAATGAGAACGCTGCGGCAGCAAGGCATGCCGCGCCCGTTTCATCGGATGGGCGTGCTTCAGTGGGGTCGATTTCAGGCATGCAGGCTCCTTGTGCATGGGCGCCCGGGCCGGGCGATTGAGTCGGAAAAACTGCCGTCCGGAACGGCCACGCCATCATCGGAAAACCGGTTCTCGCCAACTGCGACGGAACCCGCGGATGCATGCGATCTGCGATCGTCATCGCATGTCCCAGGCGAGCTTTCCCACACCGTGCCAGCAAGGGACAAAAGGTACTGAAAGGTGTTGCAAAAGGAAGTGCGTTCCGACACCATGACGGCCTCAACACCTCCCATCACTTACTGACCACTTCGCGTCGGGCGGCCACCGCATGGCCTGCGCACGGCAGGCAACGCACAGCACCCTGGCCGCCATCGGTCGCTGTGAACCGAAACATGTTTCAGGGGGACCCCGCCGAATGCACACAACGCACCCATCACAGGACGTCGTTCCCGCGTTCCTGCAGGCCATGCATGCGCACGGCATCGTGCCGGACGCGCGCGGTCGCGATGCACTCAATCCCGACGGCACGCTTGTGCGCTTCCATGTGGAGGGCGACCGCCGCGGTTCCCGCAATGGCTGGGCCGTGCTGTTCGGTGACAACGTTCCGGCCGGAGAGTTCGGCAGCTGGCGTACCGGAACCCGCCATGCGTGGTGCGCGAAGTCACCCACCACACTGAGCACCACCGAGCAGCGCGCTATCCGCCAGCGCCAGGAACGGGCCCGTGCCGAGCGCGAACAGCAGCAGCGCGAGCGCGAGCACGCAGCGGCCAAGGCTGCCAACATTCTGTGGAACCGCGCTGTGCCCGCCGATGGCAGCCATCCCTACCTCGTGCGCAAGGGCATCCATGCACACGGCCTGCGCGTGGCGGCATGGCCGATACGCAACAGCGATGGCCTGGTGTTCCGTCACATCGACAACGCGTTGCTGGTGCCGGTGATGAACACCGTGGGCCGGATCGTCTCGCTGCAGGCGATCTTCCCACGCGTGGACCCGGCTCTGGCCCGCGACAAGGACTTCCTGGCGGGCGGCCGCAAGCAGGGCTGCTTTCACGTCATCGGCAAGCCGCAGCCACACCAGCCCATCGCCATCGCCGAGGGCTATGCCACTGCGGAGTCGATCCACCAGGCCACCGGCTGGTGCGTGGTGGTCGCCTGGGACGCCGGCAACCTGGCACCGGTAGCCCATGCCTGGCGCAACGCCGTGCCCGATGCCAGCTTCGTACTCTGTGCAGACAACGACCAATGGACCCGGCAGCCGCTGGACAACCCCGGTGTCACCCAGGCTACCCATGCTGCGGCGGAGATCGACGCGCGCGTGGTTTGGCCGGAGTTCGCCGTTGTACATGGCGATGATGACCGTCCCACCGATTTCAACGACCTGCATCTGCGCGAAGGCCTGGAGGTGCTGCGCGCCCAGCTGCTACCCGCGCCAGCGACGGCACCGGAGGACGCCCCGGGTGACGATGAACCTCCGTCAGTGCGCGCCGCGCACTACCTGGTGCCCGGCAATCTTTCCGCGTTCGATACGTTCACTCCGTTCCCGGACAGCAGCGCGCGTGGCCGTCCGCTGCCGACCGCGCGCAACCTGGCCGAACTGTGCCGGCGCACCGGGGTGACCGTGCGCTACAACGTCATCCGCAAGGACCTGGAGATCCTGGTTCCGGGCCTGCAGAGCACGGTGGACAATGCCAAGGAAGTGGCCGCCGGCGAGGTGATGGACTGCATGCATCGCGCTGGCATGGCCACGGCCAGTTTCGAGACCAACCTGTGCCAGGTGGCCGAGGCCAACCCCTACAACCCGGTCGCCAGCTGGATCACCTCGCGGCCATGGGATGGCCAGCCACGCCTGCAGGACTTCTTCGATACCGTGCAGGAGGCCCGCCCCACCTGCATGACTGATGGCCGCATCCTGAAAGAGGTGTTGATGCGGCGCTGGCTGATCTCGGGTGTGGCCGCAGCGTTCGAACCGGACGGCGTAGTGGCGCGTGGCGTGCTGACCTTCGTGTCGAAACAGAACCTGGGCAAGACGCGCTGGGCACGGCAGCTGGCACCCGCCGAGCTGCAGCTGATCGCCGACGGCGTGGTGCTTGATCCGGCCAACAAGGACAGCGTCAAGCAGGTCATCTCCAAGTGGATCGTCGAACTCGGCGAGGTCGACGCCACCTTCCGCCGCACCGACATTGCTGCGTTGAAGTCATTCATTTCGCGCAGCCATGACGAGATCCGCCGCCCCTATGCGCGTACGGAATCGCGCTATGCGCGGCGCACCATCCTGTTCGCCAGTGTCAACGATGAGCGCTTCCTGCGCGATGCCACCGGCAACACCCGCTGGTGGACCGTACACGCCGTGGCACTGGGCGAACCGGCGCGGATCGACATGCAGCAGGTATGGGCCGAAGCTCACGCGCTGTACCGCAGCGGTGAGACCTGGCACTTGTCCAGTGAGGAGCTGGATGCGTTGAATGCCACCAACAGCGAGCATGAGCCGATCTCGCCGATCGCCGAGCTGATCGACCGCCACTTCGACTGGTCCGTTCCCGCCGAACACTGGAGCGCACAGTACCGTGCCACCGAGATCGTCATCGCGGTGGGGATCGACAGGCCGAACCGCCGCGAGGTCAACGAGGCCGCCGCCTACGTGGTCAAGCGTCATGGCGTGTGTACCAGGGTGGTGGGCAAGGAGCGCGCCAAGGTGTGGCTGATGCCAGCGCGCAAGCTCACCCTCGCCGAGCACGCGGCGGGTCCGTTCTGATGCCACCTGTCCGCGACGGTCGCGAGCTCGGCATCGACAGCGCCGACTGGCGACTGGCCTGCGAAGCACGCCGCCTGCTGCAGCTTGGCGGCTACCGCTGCATGGATGCCTGTGGGCGCTGGAGGACGGTCAGTCCGCGCCGGCACCGACAGCAGTATCTCGAACGTGTGCAGGCGATCCGGGGCCATGCCGAGCGCGACCGCCTCGCAGCATTGGCGCTGCAATTGTGGTCTACCCACCGTCCAGATAGCACACGCAAGGATGCAAGTAGATGAAAGGTGTTGACTAAGCACGTCCCCAAGGGCAAGATGCATGAACCGGCTACGCCACCTTCCAGGAGCACACGCCATGCCTCGCGCCCGACTGCATGCCTTCGAAGGCGAACAGCTGACCGTGCAGCAGATCCATCTACGCGTTCCCATCCTGTCCGAGCGCACCATCCGCGACCATCTGGCCGCCGGCCGTCGCACCCGCTCCGCCATGTTGTGCTTCGACCCGATTGCGGCGGCAGCGCGCGGTGGCCGCATCACCCAGCGCATCCTGCGCGCCCGCAGCACCGCCGCATGTGATTCCTGATCCACCGGCAGCGACCTCGTCCTTCCAGGAGTAGATTCCCCATGATTCCCGCTTCCCTCGACAGCGGCCATCGCATGATCGCCGACACGCTGGCCGCGTTCCGTGCCGGGCCTGCCCTGGCCAGCACTGCGCTTCGCGCACGCCCGCAGGCGGGTCCGCCGCTCTACATCGGCATCGCCGGCGCCAAGCGTGCGGGCAAGGACACCCTCGCCAACGGGCTGGCGTCGGCACTGGCACTGCCCTGCGACAGCTTCGCCGCACCGCTGCGGCAGTTCGTCGCGTCCATCCTCGGGCTCTCCCTGCGTGAACTGGACAGCCGCAAGGAGGACACCATCGACTGGCTGGCCGAACTCACTCCTCGCCACCTGATGCAGACCGCGGGTACCGAATGGGGCCGCGACCGCGTCCATCCCGAGCTGTGGGTACGCTCGCTGTTCGCGCGCCTGCCTGCGGGAGGACTGGTGCCCGACGTCCGCTTCACCAATGAAGCCCGCGCGATCCGTCGCCGCGGTGGTGTCGTGATCCGCGTCAGCCGCCCGGGCCATGGCGGCCATGACACCCACGACAGCGAGCAGCCACTGCCCGATGAACTGGTCGACATCGAGGTGAGCAACGACGGCAGCCAGGCCGATCTGGTACGCAGGACGCTGAACCAGCTGCTGTTGCGCGGCGCGATCTGAGCCTGGAGCAGGGCCGCGCTGCCCTGTCTCTTCCTCTGACCCAACCGCAGGTTCCGGCCCATCATCGACGAAAATGAGGTAAGGTCGTCCCCCATCACCGACGGCACCTGCCGTCACCCTGCATCCCCAACCGCTTTTGAAAAGAGGAAATGTCATGGAGGTCGAACAGTTCACGTCGACGCGCCAACAGGCCATCGAATTGTTCAAGTCGCAGCCCAAGGGTGGCAAGGACATCGTGAGCCTGGATGCGATCTTCATTGCGCTGTGCTCGCTGGCCACTGCCCAGACGGGGACCGGCAATGCCCAGCAGCCGCGCACAACCGCCCGCCCTGGCAGCCAGCAGCCGCCTGCACCGTGGTTCACCGAAACCCTGGCCGCTCTCAAGGGCAAGGGCGAGTCGATCACCGTTGCGCGCTTCCTGATGTTCGCCAACCGCTTCCCGGTCAAGCGCATGGACCAGGTCAACGCCGCGCGCTGGCTGCGCGATGCCGGCTACATACCGCGCAAGACCGGCGGCAACCTGGTGTTCGATCTTTGATCCAGCCTGACCTGCAGTCCTGAAGCCCCGGCATCGTCCGGGGCTTCTTCGTTTCAGGGCCTGCGCGCCGCATGAGGATGGGTACGCTCGGGCCATCCTCACCCTGTACCTGCCGCATTCCCTTGCCCTGCCGTTGTTTCCTTCCGGTGAGGACAAGGAGCACTACAAGAACGGCTGAAACCCAGAAGCAGCCGGTCAACCGGGTACAGCGCTTCGCATACGTGCACCTGGAGGCCCTCACTGGTCCTCGCCTACGCCTCTGAACGCCTTCAGCACGCCAGAACGAAAGTGGATGAAAGGTGTTGACCAAAGCCGCGGGGTGGCAACAGTGGATATCCATGCCACTGAACAGCCTTCCCATGAACGCCTTGCCCGACAGCATCCAGACCCTGGCCGAGGTCATCGGCGAATCCGCAGCCCTCACGCTGGTGCGTGCGTGGCCGCCGACCACCTCCAGCACCACCGGACGCCATCGCGTCATCGTCTACGTACCCTCCAGCCTGCCGGACCAGCACCGGCTGATCGACATCCTTGGCCATGAGGTCGCCCAGCGACTGGTTGCGCACTTCGGTGGCGAGCTGCTGTTCCTGGCATCGTGCTTCGCGGCCAGTGCACATGAGCGCCGCGAGCAGATCGCACGCGCGGTGGCCAGCGGCACGCCCCGCGAGCATGTCGCACGCGAGTTCGGCGTCTCCCAGACCACCATCAAGCGCGCGCTGCGCGGTGCCCGTTCCGCGTCGCCACCACCGGTCCACCCGGCCCTGCTCAAGGGGTACGCGCGCGCATGAACGAGAGCGACCTGCTGGCCGGCGTGCCGGACTGGGCCAAATACCTGGGCGGTACCTCCGGCGTATTGATCGCGGTATCACTGTGGCTTCGGCAATGGCTGTCATCAGCCAAGGTCGACCGTACCGCCGACGAAGCCACCAGCAACACCCTGCGCACCCTGCAGGAGCAGCTGGCGGCCGAGCGCACGCGTGCCGATGACCTGATGCACGAACGCGAAGCGATGGCCCAGGAGATAGGCCAGCTGCGCGGCGAAGTCAGCGCTCTGCGCGCGCAGGTCGCCCAGCAGAGCGTGCAGATAGCTGCGCTGCTGGACCTGGTGCGCAAGCAACCTGGAGCCGCGGCATGACCGCCGCTGCAGCCAGCGCCCTTGGCGGCGCCAACGTCGCCGCGTTCCTGGACATGCTGGCCGTTTCCGAAGGCACTGACATCCCTGGCCAGCGCTCGCGTGACCGCGGCTACGACGTGATCGTCGGTGGCCAGCTGCTCAACGACTACCGCGACCATCCACGCGTACTGGTGTCGCTGCCGCGTTACGGCATCAAGTCCAGTGCCGCCGGCCGCTACCAGTTCCTGCGCAGCACCTGGGATGACCTGCGCGCACGCCTCGGCCTGCCCGACTTCGGCCCGGTATCGCAGGACCGCGCGGCAGTGGCCCTGCTCAAGCAATGCGGTGCCTACGAGCTGGTCCGCCTCGGCCGCTTCGATGCCGCCATCAGCGCGGCACGACGCATCTGGGCCTCGCTTCCAGGCGCCGGATATGGGCAGAAGGAGCACGCGCTGGAAACGTTGCGCGCGGCCTATCGTGCCGCGGGTGGGGGCCTGCCTTGATGCCGATCCCTCTGAAGTTGCGCATTGCCCTGGTTGCACTGTTCACCAGCCATGTGGCCTGCGCCTGGCTGGGTTGGACACTGCGCGACCGCAGTGCCGACCGCGCAGTCGCGGTGGCGCAGGCGGCACAGCAGGCGCTACGGGCCGACAACGCGCAGGCCGCCTACCGGCAGGGCCAGGCCAACGCACGAGCCGGTGCACAGGCTGAATCACAGCACGTCGCCGCACAGGCCACGCGCAGCCAGCAGTTCAACGCCCTGCAACGGGATATCGAGACCCATGCCAAGACCCCTGGCCGCAATCGCGGCAATGCTGATGCTGAGTTCGTGCGCATCTGGCGCGAAGCCAACGCCGGCTCCTTGCCACATTGATCTGCACATCGCACCAGCACAGCTGCGCGCGCCACGAGCGCTGCCGGATCTGCAGGCCGACGACGACGATGCGCTGCTGCGCAACCACGTCGCCGTGGCGCGGTACTACCACGAACTGGCCGACCAGTTGCGCGCCCTGCTGTGCAGCCTTGGCAGCCAGCAGGGCTTCACCCTCAATGGCGCGCCGCCACTGAAGCCAGCCGGATGTACCGCCGGTGACAGCACCGGCGGGTATGGCCGCTACTGAGCCGCGCCAAGGCCACGGCCACGGCCACGCCTGCAATGTCCCCCACTCCAGGTGATGGCAACACTACATGCAGACAGCGCACGTCTCCCTCGATCGCGCGCGCCCTCCCATTCAACGTACGAGCTGACATGGCGACCGACTCCCAACCTTCCACTCTCGACGTGCTGCATGCTGCTGTCGAAGCCGCGATCCGCGCGCGCTTTCCAGGCTTCGCAACCGTCGAGTTCTATCGCGACGCAAGCGCTGAAGGACTGGCCACGCCGGCCTGCCTGCTGGCACTGACCCGCTGTGATCGCGGCAAGGACAACGACGACGGCAGTGGGCAGCTGCAGGCCATGTTGCGCTTCGAAGCGCGCGTCGTCGTGGCCACCGCCAATGCAGGCGCAGCGCTGCAGCTGCGTAACAGCGCCGTTGCCCTGGCGACCTGGCTGCACCAGCTCGGCCGATTCCCCGGCGCTCCCAGTGGAGCGATCGAAGTGATCGCCGCACTGCCCGAGGATGCCGCAACGGCACAGCCCGGGCTTCGCACCTGGGTGGTCGAGTGGTCATTGCCGGTCGCGCTGGGCAGTAACAGCTGGGAAGAAACCGGCGGCGTGGTGCCGCAGGCCTTCTACAGCTTCGTACCGGAGATCGGTCGTGATCACCAGGCCCGCTACCAGCCCATCGAGGGAGCAGCACCATGAGCGCCGAACACGCCAGGCTGATCGGGAACCTGTTGATGATCGGCGTCGTGCGCGAGCTGGATGAGGCCAATGGCCGCGTACGCGTTGATGCCGATGGGATGCTCACCGACTGGATTCACTGGCTGGAACGGCGTGCCGGGCCCGGCGTGCGCAGCTGGTGCGCCCCTGAGCCAGGTGAGCAGGTGGTACTGGCCTGCCCCTATGGCGACCCGGGCCAGGCACTCGTGCTTGGCAGCCTGTACCAGGATCGTTTCCCGGCGCCGGCCGATTCGCACCTGCGGCAGCGCACCGAGTTCGCCGACGGCAGCTTTGTCGAGTACGACCGGGAAACCACCACACTGACCGTCAATGTCGGCAGCGGCAAGGTGATCGTCAACTGTGCAAGTGCACAGGTGATCGCCAGTGAATCGATCGTGCTCGACACACCGTCGGTCAAGGCGACCGGCGACCTGGACGTCACCGGTGCGATCAGTGCGGGCAAGGACATCAGCACACCGGGCGAGGTCAAGGCCGGCGCCATCGGCCTGAAGGCACACACGCACACCGCACAGGGTCCAACCGCACCCACCACCCCCGCGCAGCCCTGAGCGGCCACGCGTGCAATGCCCTGAAAACCCGCACTCCACGACGATAGAGGCCATGCGAGGAATCGACGCCAACACAGGCAAACCACTGGATGGGCTGGCCCATCTGCATCAATCCGTGCGTGACGTTCTCACCACGCCCCTGGGCTCCCGCGTACTGCGTCGCGAGTACGGCTCGCGCGTGTTCGAACTGATCGATGCGCCGACCAACCGCTCGCTGCGCATGGACCTGATCGCGGCAACCATCGACGCACTCGCGCGATGGGAACCGCGGCTCCACGTCGAGAACGTCGACGTCTCCCTCCCCGCCCCCGGCGTGATGATCCTGGCAGTGACCGGAATCCATCTGCCCGACGGCGAGGCCATCACCATCGAAGGAATCGAGGTTCGCTAACCGTGGCATCCGGCTCGTTCACCAGTGTCAATCTCTCCCAGCTGCCCGCACCGGCGGTCATCGAAGTGCTCGATTTCGAGACGCTGTTCGATGAATCGTTGACCGCACTGCAGGCGCTCGACCCCACCTTCGACGCGCTGCTGCCATCGGACCCGGCCTTCAAGATCCTGGAGGTCTGCACCTACCTGCGCCTGCTCGACCGCCAGCGCGTCAACGACGCCGCACGCGGCGTGATGCTGGCCTACGCAGTCGGCAGCGATCTGGATCAGCTGGCCGCGATCTTCGGCATCGGCCGCCAGATGCTGGACCCTGGCAAGCCGCAGGAGGGCATCCCGCCGCGCTACGAGAACGACGAGGATTTCCGTCGGCGCATCCAGCTGGGGCCGGAAGGCTTCAGCGTAGCCGGGCCGGAAGGCGCCTACATCTTCCACGCGCTGAGCGCCGATCCACGCGTGCTCGACGCCAGCGCGACCAGTCCGTCGCCGGGGGAGGTGGTGGTTTCGGTGCTCTCGCGTGAAGCCGATGGCACCGCCACCCAGGGGCTGCTCGATGCAGTGGAAGCGAAGCTGAGCGCGGCCGACGTGCGTCCGCTGACGGACCACGTGCTGGTACGCACGGCAGCGATCGTCAGGTACGCGGTCACTGCCACGCTCTATACCTTCGCCGGCCCGGATTCACAGGTGGTGCTGGCCGAAGCACGCGCGCGCCTGGATCGCTACATCGCCGAGTCGCATCGGCTCGGCCGCGATGTCACCCGCTCGGGCCTGTTCGCCGCATTGCATGCCGAGGGCGTGCAGCGCGTGGAGATTGCCAGCCCGTCGGCTGACGTGGTGGTGGACCGGACCCAGGCCACTTACTGCAGTACGGTGACCCTGACCCATGGCGGCAACGATGAGTGATTCCACCACACGCCTGGTCAATGCACGCCTGCGCGGCGCGATCGATGGGCACAACCTGCAGTTCCGCCATCCCGGTGGCTCGCTGGCCACCCTGCAGGCGGTGTACCGCACTGACTGGCAGGGACGCCTGAAGCTGTCGGATACGCTGCGGCGCAACCTGCAGCGCTTCTCGGCGTACTTCGACCATCCCCGGTGGAAAGGCTTCTACCTCAAGCCGGCCAACCTGATACCAGGTGCGCTGGCCCCGGATGGCAGTCTCAACGCGTACTCCTTCCCCGTCTCCGACGCGACCGGGGGGCCGGAACAGAATTTCGCCGGCCTGGTGGACGAGGACGGCAGCGCGTTTCCCAACGGTGCCATGCGCACCATCAGCGTCTGGCTGCGTGCAACCGAACCGTGCGCCATCGACTTCGGCATGCGCACGACCGGCCCAGGCAGGACGCGCCTGCAGGTGGGCACCGAGTGGAAGCGCTACAGCTACACCTACACGGCGACCGCGGATGACGCGCCACGGGGCATGAGCATCGTGCTGGATCGACTGGCCGCCGGGAATCGCGGTCTGAAGCCCGACAGCCTCGTTCATGTCTGGGGCGCGCAGGCCGAAGAAGGCCGTGTGGCGACGAGCTACATCCATACCCTGCCGCAACAGATGGGGAGGATCGACTACAGCGTGGTCAACAACGTGGTCACTCTGAACTACTTGCCCGCCCCCGGTTCGATCATCGATGGCGATGCGTTGGTCAGGGTACCGGCCGCCGCCAACCTGCTGCCCCCCAACGCCACCCACGCCGAACGGGCGCTGGCCCGTGCTGCGGTGACCCGCCCGCTGCCGGTGGACATCACCGCGCTGTGGGATGCGGACCGCTGCCCAGCCGCGTTGCTGCCATGGCTGGCCTGGGCGTTGTCCGTCGACGAATGGAAAGCCTACTGGCCGGAGACGGTGAAGCGTGCGCGCGTGCGCGCCGCGATCGCGATCCAGCGACGCAAGGGCACCTGGGGCAGCGTACGTGATGTGGTCGCCGCCTTCGGTGGCTCGATCCTGATCCGCGAATGGTGGGAGATGCAGCCACCGGGCGCGCCGCACACCTTCGAAGCGGTGATGACCATCGCCAACCAGGGCGGCGAGACCGCCACCGCCAAATTCGTCGACGACGTGATCGGCGAGATCACGCGCACCAAGCCGGTGCGCTCGCACTTCACCTTCACCCAGGGCATGCAGGCCAGCGCCGGTATCGGTGCGCTTGCCGGCGCCCATGGCACCACCTTCCGCCGCATCCAACTGATCGGAGAGTAAACCCCGCATGCGCTTGAAAATCACCGACGCCGGCTTCGCCAGGCTGGTCAACCCACCCAATACCGGCACCAGTGCCGTACTGATCACCGAGATCGGCCTGACCTCCACGGCGTTCACACCGTCGGCCGGGCAGACCACGCTGCCCGGCGAGATCAAGCGTGTCTCGACCTTCGGCGGCAAGGCCGTGGGCGATGACACGCTGCACGTAACCATCCGCGACGACAGCGCAGCGGCCTACAGCCTGCGGGGCTTCGGCCTCTACCTGGGCGACGGCACGCTGTTCGCAACCTTCGGCCAGGCCGATCCGATCATGGAGAAGACCGCGGCCTCGATGCTGCTGCTCTCCACCGATACCCGCTTCAGTGAAGTCGATACCGCGCTGATCGAGTTCGGCAATGCCGAGTTCATCTACCCGCCGTCCACCACCGAGGTGCAGGGCGTGGTCGAACTGGCCACCCCCACCGAAACCGAGGACGGTGCCGACACGCAACGTGCAGTCACCCCGCGTGGCCTGCGTGCGTTCATCGACAAGCGCTTCGGCGCCAGCGCACCGACCCAGTTCGTGCGCACGTTGTTGTCGATCGCCACCGATGCTGCGTTCCGTTCCGCATTGGGCCTGAAATCGGCCGCATTGAAGGATGAGGGCGCCGACAAGGGCCTGGACGCCGACCTGCTCGATGGCCGCCACGGCACCCACTACCTGGACTGGCGCAACATGACCGGCGTGCCATCCAGCGTGCACGTGCCTGGCCAGGTGATCCTGTTCGCCGGCGCCACCGCACCCAACGGCATGCTGCTGTGCAACGGCGCCGCCGTGCTGCGTGCCAGCTATCCGGCACTGTTTGCAGCCATCGGTACCCGCTACGGTGCCGGTGATGGTGCAACCACCTTCAACCTTCCGGCAATGCAGGAAGGCACGGTGGTTACCCACACGCTGAACCCGGACGCGGTCGGCAGCTTCACCCAGGGCGAGGTGATCCGCCATGCCCATGGCGCCAGCGCGGCAACAGCAGGCAACCATAGCCACGCCATCTCCGTCGGCGCAGGCGGCGCGCACTCCCACGGCGCCAGTGCCAGTGCCGTGGGCGACCACGCGCATGGTGCGTGGACCGATTCGCAGGGTCACCACGGGCATACCGGTGGCACCTCCTGGGTGGGCGATCACCAGCATCTCACCGCGTTCGCGGAATCGGGTACCACCTACCCGTGGGGCGCCGACTACAACAACCACATGGGTTCGCGCGGCAACCTGGACTACGACAACCCCTGGCCGTACACCAGCCCGGCCGGTGGCCATGCACACAGTTTCACTACCGACGGCGCGGGCGCGCACGGCCACAACATCGGCATGAATGGCGCTGGCGCCCACTCGCACACCATTTCCATCGCCCAGGTCGGGGACCACGGCCATGCCGCTTCGGCTGCCGATGCCGGCGCACACACCCACGCCATCGTGGTGGAGAACACCGGTGGCGACCGCAACCTGCCTGCCGGCCTGCGGATGATCTATTGCATCGCGTACTGAGGACATGAGCTTGCCTACTGAACCGCGCTTCGCGCACTCCTACGATCCCGACACCCGCGCTTACATGGGCAAGGTCCGCCTGCAGCCTTCGCCCGATGGTGCATGGAACCTGCCCGACTTCACCGTGGACGTCGCCCCCCGCCAACCTGCAGGCGAGTACCAGGCACTGCGCCTGGCCGACGACGGCTCACGCTGGGAAACGGTGGCCGACTTCCGCAACTGCATGCTGTGGGACACGCGCACGGCAACGGCGGTACCGAATCGCCTCGCGCTCGGCCAGCCCTTGCCGAAGGACGTGACCCTGTCGGAACCGTTCAAGCTGGATGGCACCACGGCGCAATACAACGCGTGGAATGCCAGCCGCCTCGAATGGACCCTGCTGCCGGACTACAGCGCGCGTCCCCTGTGGAACAAGCGCGATGCCAGCTTCGCCACTGCCGTACCTCGCGGCGTAGCACTGCCGGCCACGGTCACCGATCTTGCGCCGCCCGGCGACCGCAACTACCCGGTCACCTTCGACGAAGCCAGCACTGCCTGGGTGATGGTCGCTGCACCCGAACCCGAAGTGCCCACGCTGCCGCAACCGTGATGCCGGGCCACGGCTGCAATTAATCCAGCCGCGGCCAGATACGAACATGTACCCATGCGGCGCAGCTCGCGACCGCAGCACCCACCCAACCAAGGAAAAAACAACGCATGGCCGAATTTCTGCATGGCGTGCAGGTCGTCAACATCGATGGTGGTTCCCGCTCGATCGCTGTTGCCTCGACCAGCGTCATCGGCATCGTGGGCACCGCGCCCCGCGCCGACAAGACCGCCTTTCCGTACAACACTCCGGTCCTGGTGACCTCGCGTTCGCAGGCAGCCAAGCTGCTCGCCAACGCCGCAACCGAAGTCGATGAGGGCACCCTCCCGGGCCAGCTCGACGCCATCTTCGACCAGTCCAACGCCGTCGTCGTCGTCGTCCGCGTCGAGAAAGGCGCCACCGAGAACGACACCCTGGCCAACGTGCTGGGCGGCGTGAATGCGCAGACCGGTGCCTACACCGGCGTGCACGCGCTGCTGGCTGCCAAGTCGGTGGTCGGCATCAAGCCGCGCATCCTGGCGGTACCGGGCTTCACCCACACCCACGAAAAGCGCGACACCGAGCTGCTGGCCAATCCGGTCGTGGCCGAACTGCTGGGCATCGCCGACAAGCTGCGCGCGGTGATCATCAAGGACGGCCCGAACAGCAACGACGAGGCGGCCAAGAGCACCACCACCCTGACCGGCTCCAAGCGTGTCTACGTGGTCGACCCGGCACTGCTGGTGCAGTCCGGTGATGCCATCATCACCCGCTACGCCTCGGGTGCCGTGGCCGGCGCCATCGCCCGCAGCGACAACGAACGTGGCTGGTGGGCATCGCCGTCGAACCTGGAGCTCAACGGTGTGGTCGGTACCGCACGTGCGATCGACTTCGGGCTGTCCGATGCAACCAGCCGCGCCAACCTGCTGAACCAGTCGAACGTGGCAACCATCATCCGTGAAGGTGGCTTCCGCCTGTGGGGCAACCGCACCGCCAGCATCGATGCCAAGTGGCAGTTCCTGTGCGTGGTGCGCACCGCCGACATCATCGCCGACAGCCTCGAGGCCGCCCATCTGTGGGCCGTTGACCGCGGTATCAGCAAGACCTACGTCGATGACGTGCGCGAGGGCGTCAATGCCTTCCTGCGCGGTCTGAAGACCCAGGGCGCGATCCTCGGCGGCAACTGCTGGGTCGACCCCGACCTGAACGCAGCGGACAGCGTGGCCCAGGGCCGCTTCTACTGGGACTTCGACTTCACCCCGACCTACCCGGGTGAGCAGCTGACCTTCCGCATGCACATGAACAACAACTACGTCTCGGAGATCTTCTAAGCATGGCGCGCAAGATCCGCAAGAACTTCAACTTCTACGTCGACGGCAAGGGCTATGCCGGCAGCGTGGTCTCCTTCACCGCCCCCAAGCTGACGCTGAAGACCGAGGACTTCCAGGCCGGTGGCATGCTCGCCCCGACCGAGATCGTACTCGGCCACGAAAAGCTGACCGCCGAAGTGACCTTCGCTTCCGATGACGCGGAAATCATGTCCAAGTTCCACGTCATCGAAAGCAAGGAATACGGCTTCACCGCCCGCGAAGCACTGGAAGCGGACGACGGCACGGTCTCCCAGGTCGTGCACAACATGCGCGGCAAGGTGAAGTCGCTGGACCGCGGCGAGACCAAGGTCGGTGAGAAGGGCACGGTCAAGGTCGGCCTGGCGCTGAGCTACTACAAGCTGACCCATGGCGCGCAGGTGGTGCAGGAGATCGACGTGACCAACATGATCGCCCGCCAGGGCGGCGTGGACGCACTGGCCGGCATCCGCGGTGCGCTGGGCATCTGAGCCCGCACCGCACTGAAGTACACGGGGGCGCATCGCGCCCCCGCATCCACCGCACTCCATCGATATCCAGGAACACATCCATGTCCAGCAAGACCAAGACCAGCACCGACACTGTCGTCGAGCGCGACGGCTATGCCGAAATCACCCTCTCCCGCCCGCGCCAGGTCAATGGCGTGGACACTGCCGTGCTGCGCATGCGCGAGCCGACCGTGGAAGACATGGAGCGCTACCAGGACGACAAGGGCACCGATGCCCAGCGCGAAGTCCGCATGATCGCCAACCTGTGCGAGATCGCACCCGACGACGTGCGCAAGATGCCGCTGCGTGACTACGCCCGCCTGCAGGCCGGTGTCGCGCTTTTTACCACCTGACCCTGCCGCAGATCAGGCAGGGAGCGCTCGCCCTGGCCGGCCATACCGGCTGGGGACTGGGCGAGATCATGACGCTGCGGGTGTCGAAGTTCATCTGGTGGATACAGGGATTGCCGGTACATGGCGAGTAACGTTCAAACGACAACGATCACGATCGGCGGCTCGGTCTCCAAGTCGCTGCAGGACGCGCTGTCCTTCAGCAACGATGGCCTGAAGCGTCTTGGCGATGAAGCGGACAAGCTCGAGCGCAAGCTCAACCTCATGGGCAGGTCGAGCAGCCAGTTCGCCCGCATGCGCATCGAAGCCGACGCGCTGCGCGCCTCGCAGGAAGCACTGCAACGCATCGAAGACAAGCGCACGGCCAATCTCGAGAAGCGTGAAAAGCTCGGATCGGCATTCGGCGATGCCCGTGGCATGCTCGGCAATGCCATCACCACGCTGGCCAAGCCGGTGGAGAACGCGGCCGGCTTCGTACGCGAGAACCAGGCCATCGGCAACGCCGCCAACCTGACCCGCTCCCAGGTCGAGGCACTGGGCGAGACCATCCTGGCCGAATCCGGACGCACCTATCAGGGCGCCGGTGAACTGCAGCGCGCGATCAGCCAACTGGTTGGCGCCGGCATCGACGCGCAGGCCGCACAGGCCAGCCTCGGCGCGATCGGCCGCACCACCACCGCCACCGGCGAAAGCATCGACGACGTGACCCTGGCTGCGTCCGGCCTGCAGCAGGCGCTGAAGATCGACCCCAGTGGCCTGCAGTCAGCGTTGGACGTACTTGTCGTAGCCGGCAAGGATGGCGGCGTCGGCCTGAAGGACATGGCAGGCGCGCTTCCGGTGCTTGGCAGCGCGTTCCAGTCGCTGCAGATGCATGGCAATGCAGCCGCGGCCACCATGGGTGCGGCGCTGGATGTCGCCCGCCAGGGCGCCGGTGGTGCCGACGAAGCGGCCGGCAACATGCAGCGCTTCATGGCCAGCATCCTCTCGCCGGACCTGCAGGCCAGGGCCAAGAAGGGCTTCAAGCTGGACCTGCGCAGGATCATCAACGAGGCGCAGACCACCGGCGGCAATCCGTTCGATGCAGCGATGCAGGGCATCATCCAGGCCACCTCGGGCGACCAGGCAAAGATCGGCAAGCTGTTCGGCGATGCACAGGCGCAGAACTTCGTGCGCCCGATGATCCAGAACTGGGATGAATACGCCCGGATCCGCGACAAGGCCCTGTACGCGTCGTCAGGCACCACCGATGCCGGCTTTGCAGCAAAAATCCAGAGCGATCCGGAAAAGATCGAAGGCGCGAAGATCGCCGTCGACAATCTGTCCAAAGCCTTCGGTACCGCCCTGCTGCCCGCGGTCGGCGAAGCGGCGGTGAAGCTGACCGAGCTGCTGAACGGGGTGACCTCGTTCGTGCAGGAGAATCCCAAGCTGATCGCCAACACCACCCAGGTCGTGGTTGGCATGATGGGCATGCGCACCGCCGTGCTCGGCGTGCGCTATGCCTGGACCTTCCTGCAGGGCCCGATCCTGGCCGTGCAGAAAGCCTTCGAACTGTTCCGCGGCGGAAGCCTGCTGGCCCAGCTGGGGCAGTTCGGACCGACCGCCATGCGCCTGGCGTCCGGCTTCCGCGTGGTCGCCACTGCTGTCGGTGCCATCGGCGGAGGACCGATCACGCTGGCCATTGCAGCCATCACCGCCGGTGCACTACTGGTGCGCAAGTACTGGGAGCCCATCAAGGCCTTCCTCGGTGGCGTCTGGGAAGGCCTCAGCGGCGCAGGTACCGCTGCCATGGGCGAACTGATGCGTGCCGTCGAACCGCTGCGTCCGGCATGGGAAGTCATGAGCGGGCTGATCGGACAGGCCTGGGACTGGCTGTCCAGGATGCTGGAGCCGGCGCAGTACACCGGCAACGAGCTTTCGCGCGTGGCCGAGATCGGCTCGCTGGTGGGTGAGGCCCTGCTGACCAACTTCCGCATGGTCATCCAGGTCATCGGGGGCGTGGTGCAGACCGTTGTCTGGCTGGGCGAAATGCTGGGCATGGCTGCCGGCTGGATCACCGTCACGTTGGGCGGTGCCTGGGACGCGATCATGGCATCGGCAGGCGCAGCCATCGATTGGATCATGGGCAAGCTGCAGCCGTTGCTGGACGGCATCAGCTGGGTGGCAGACAAAGTGGGCGGTGGCCTTGGCTTCCTCAAGGACAAGGCCGTCGAAGGCGCCGGTATCGCCCTTGACCGCGCAAACGTGGGCAAGGCCGTGTATGGCTCCATGGCCGCCAACGGCGGCGGCGGCATCGGTGACATGGCACGTGTCGCCTACGCGGTAGGCAGCAACGACGGTGATGGCCTGAAGCGGCGCATGGCCGACCTCGGCAGCGCACAGCAAGGGCGACAGGCGCCGTCGATGCCCTCGGGCGCCCCACCCATGCCCACGACCGTGCAGCAGCAACAGACCAACAACATCACCATCCACCAGCAGCCCGGGGAATCCAGCGAAGCCCTGGCGCGGCGTACCGCCAATGCACTGCAGCACCAACAGGCCGTGCAGGCCCGCGCCACCCTCGGAGACAGGAACTAAGCATGAAGCGCGAGTTCGTAACCGCAACCCTCGACAAGCTGCTGCCTGGTTTCCAGAGCAACGACTCAGGCAACGCGCCCGTGCTACTGATGCTGGGCGGCTTCAAGTTCAGCCTCAACACCGCGGTGTTCCAGGAGATCCAGCAATCCAACGAGTTCCGTTGGCAGGCCCAGGAGCGTGTGGGCCAGTTGGCCGCCCTGCAGTACATCGGTCCAGGCCAGGCCACCATGACACTGCCAGGGGTGTTGAATCACGAGTTCCGCGGCAAGGGCAACCAGATGTCGGAGCTGCGCAGGCTGGCCGCACAGGGCGCGCCACAGCGGCTGCTGACCGGCCGTGGCGGCAACCTCGGCCTGTGGGTGATCGACAAGGTCGAAGCCACCAGCAAGCACTTCACCGCCGATGGCGAAATACGCCAGCAGACCTTCACCCTTTCCCTGCGGAAGCACAGCCATGGCACGAACGTATAACACCCGCGACGGCGACGTCGTCGACCGCATCGCGTACTCGCACTATGGCGAGCAGTCACCATCGATCGTGCGTGCGGTACTGGATGCAAACCCCGGCCTGGCCGGTCGCGGCGCAGTACTGCCGGCCGGGGTCACCCTCATCCTGCCCGACGTTCAGCGTCCGGCCACTGAACGCAAGGGAGTCGCACTGTGGGACTAGGCATCGCACCGGCGTTCCGCGTGGTGGCCAACAGCGAAGACATCACTGACAAGATCATGTCGCGCTTCAAGTCGCTGCGCATCACTGACGAAACCGGCACCAGCGCGGACATGCTGGAACTGCAGTTGGCCGACCATGACCCATCCGACCGGATCCAGCTGCCGCCTGCGGGCGCGGAGCTGGAAGCCTTCATCGGCTATGACGGCGAAGTGCGGCGCATGGGCCTGTACGTCTGCAATGAGGTGGAGATTTCCGGCTACCCGGGCAGCATGACCCTGCGCGCCCACGCGTCGCCCTTCGAAACCAGCAAGGGCGGCAAGAACGATCTGCAGACGCAGAAAACGCGCACCTGGAAAAAGGGCACGACGATCGGCGGGATGGTCACGCGGATGGCTGCCGAACATGGACTGACCGCTGCGGTGAGTGCAGCCCTGGCATCGATCGTGCTACCGCTGACGGCGCAGTCGCAGGAATCGGACATGAACCTGCTGCTGCGCCTGGCCAAACAGCACGACGCCATCGCGAAGCCGGGCGGTGGGCACCTGCTGTTCGTCAAACGAGGCGAGTCCACCAGTGCCAGCGGCGAGCGCATTCCCGACGTCACCCTTACCCCTGCCGATGGCAGCGCCTACAAGGTAACCATCGCCTCGCGCGAGAAGACCGGCACCACCATCGCCTATTACCGCGATGTACGCGGTGCCAAGCGCCAGGAAGTGAAGGTGGGCAGCGGTGAACCGATCGTTCGCCTGCGCATGGCCTATGCCGACCGCGCCACCGCCGAAGCCGCAGCCCGCGCCAAACACCAGGAGCAGGCCCGGCAAACGCGTACGCTCAGCTACAGCCTGCCCGGCCGTGAGACGTTGATGGCCGAAGCCACGGTGGTGATGCAGGGCTTCCGCGATGGCGTGGATGGGCAGTGGCTGGTCAAGCGCGCCGAGCACAACATCGGCAACGACGGCTACCGCACCAGCATTGAGTGCGAACAGCCCAACAGCGCCGACG
The DNA here is from genome assembly GCF_004684085.1 of Stenotrophomonas maltophilia. Taxonomy (GTDB): domain Bacteria; phylum Pseudomonadota; class Gammaproteobacteria; order Xanthomonadales; family Xanthomonadaceae; genus Stenotrophomonas; species Stenotrophomonas maltophilia_AS. Next base: position 25,962 of record NZ_SRHZ01000024.1, on the reverse strand, counting down.
CGGTGAAGGCCGCCAGCAGCGCCGCGGTCAAGCAGACCCCGCAGGTGGGCAGCGAAGTGTAGATCCACGCCATGCGTGGATTGGCCTCTCAGCCCCTGCCGGGCTCGCAGTAGATCCACGCCATGCGCGGATGCTCTCCGCGCATCAACTCACGTACTGCGCCTGACCGTTACCAAACGACCAGTTCTCTTTCTTCACTTCCACCAGATTGATGAACACATCCTCGCGGCGGATGCCCACCGCCGCGTGCAGGCCATCGGCGATGCCCAGGTACAGCGCCTTCTTCTGCTCCAGCGTGCGTCCTTCATTCCAGGTGATCTGGATGCAGATGAAGTCGTCGGTGCGGTCCACGCCCAGGTAGCCGGGGTCGTAGATCAGCGCGCCAGGCTCGTGCTCCTGGAAGATCTGGAAGCGATCGTTCTCCGGCACGCCCACCGCGCGCATGGCCTGGTAGATGGTTTCGCCGACGCGTTGCAGGTAGTCGGCGGATTTACCTTTGCGAAGATCGATGCGGGCGAGCGGCATGGTGGCACTCCAGAGTGGATGGGCACAGCAATGGGCTGAGACTACGCCTGCCTGGGGTGGCGGGACAGCGCATGGTGCGCAGGAAGAGCGGCAACCATCGTCATCGCAGCAGACGCTCCTCTCCGGCCTCGATGCGCTCCGCACCGGTGATGACCAGGACGGGTCACATCCTGAAAGCGATGAAGATCCTGATGAAGCGTTCTTCCATTGAGCAGCCAGCGGACGGAAATAGGCTTTCCCCGTGCACGGCATCGCGTACGGAGGGGGAGTAAAAAGTATGGATCGGATCGGGACCTAGATCGGTCGCTTCCGCACGCGCGAAAAAAACCTCTCTCAGAAACGTTAATCAGCAAATGGCCGGGATACGTTGCGGCGCAAGGCTCTCTACCAAGCGCAGCCATCGGCAGCAGCAAGGAAATCAACAAATGGGCGGTACTGTTTCGCTGCGCAAGGCTTCGGCCTGCATGACCGACCATGCAGGGCTATCGGAACCTGCGGGGCAAGCTAAAATAACGAAAAATTTACGAAACAGGGCTATAGTAGAGTCTCCACGGAGAGTATCCCTATGAAAAGCCTAAGCGCAGAAGCCACATTTAGCGCCGCTGCCAAGAAGGCATTCGCCGACAAGGGAACCGCGCGCACCTTGGCAACCAAGGTCCTTGCCGCTCGCTCTGCATCCGGAACTGGCTCCTTCGTTGTCAGCGGGCATTCGTTCACGACGACGAAAGAAGCCCGTGCGGTGGCTGCTAGCGCCCTTTCCCAGGCCACCAAGAAGAAATAAGGAAAGCCGTGGGGTCCTTTAGCCTTTCCGTGCTAGTTGGGCTCTGCATCTTCTTGCCCGGAGCCGCGTTCGTCCTGGGCCTGACGCGACTTTACAACCCATCCGCTCCCAGCAGCCCCATCGACCAACACTTCAGCGCCGGCCTAGCATTGGCTGTAGCAGCGAACGTGGTACTCCACGGAATCGGCTTTTCTCTGGCCACGGGATACACCCATGCCCGGGGATTGCCCGAGCCTGATATCGGTCCGGTCCTCGCCCTTCTTTCTGGGGATCTCAAGAGCGCATGGGGGAAAGCTGGAGTTCAGAGCTTGGCCGAGTTTCCCCTGAGAATTTCGGCCTATTTCCTTACGACTACGGCAATAGCGTGGGGCGCGGGCATCCTGGCCAATCGGCTGATAAGGCTGCGCCCCCGCGCCAGCTGGTCTGAACTTCTCCGACCGCAAGAAGTGTCATTCGTATGGCTTACCACGGAAGTTCAACTGGACGGCACGTGTTATCTGTTCGCCGGGCCGGTGCAAGAGTTCAGCGTTGGAAAGGACGGTAACCTTGAGAGGGTGGTCCTGCCATATGCAATCAAAAAGCCGTTGCCCCCTTACAAGAAGAAATCAGCGGACGGCGTCCCTCCTGAACAGGCTCCGCCAGACGCCTCATCTGGTCCGGAACTGAATGACGGGTGGACTGAGATCCCCGGTGAAATCCTTGTATTGCAACTGAAGGACTCCAAGACGGTAAATCTGGACTACTTCTATGAAGAAGAGGAGGCTCCGAAAGCAGCCAAGAGTCCGGATTAGATCAGCACTTCAGTGGCAACGGAAAATTGCGTACAGAAGCGAAAATTGTTCAGGCGGGGCCGCCAATAGCGTGACGGCCCCGCTACTACAGCGGTTACTTCTTCTTACCCTTCCCCTTGTCGGAAGCCTGAGTAAGGGCACTAGCTGCAACTGACTTCACAGCCTTGGACGACTTCGGATCGGACAGAAGCTTGCCTGCAGTCGAAGCGGTCTTCGGGCCAGTCTTCTCGTTCTTCGCCATCTGGACGTTCCTTGAACCATGCGGAGGATTCCGCGAGGCCGATTCTAGTCACATCCGGACTCAACTAAATAGTTATCCCAGCGCGGCAGGCGGCCTGTTTACTTAGACGGCGCCGGCGCCTCATGCTTGGGCAACCACCAAGGACGGGGAAAGCTATGGTTGAGCCACTCTACTGTTCCCCGCTGCAGCTCTTTTGCCAGCCGCTGAGCTGGTGGTCATCCGCAGCAGCGTGGGCCCAGGCAGTCCTATCGGCGGCCGCCATCGTCGGTGCTGCGATGATCGCCCGCTGGCAGCACAGGAAGGCTCTGAGGCAACGGGTACAAGCCATCACTGCCATTGCCGCATTCACCGTCGATGCCGCTGCCAGCTACCTGAAGGAAATGCGGCACTACGAGCACAAGCCGGTCGCCCGTCCTTGGAACCTCGACCAGCTTACCGAGGCAGCTCGGGCATTCGGGGCTATCCCTGCTCACGAACTGCCAGACAATAGGCTCGTCTATCCCGTCTTGGCTCTCAATGACGGCCTGCGCGAGCTGCTGACGTTGGCACAACAACTGGACGCCCGCGTCGCAAGCACTGGAAGCCCCATCAGCGCCAACCACATGAACTCCATTGAGGGCCTGGCCGATCGCATCGAGAAAGGCTATGAGGCAGTGGTCGCTGTAGATCGACTGGTCAACCCCCTTACCTGGCGCGACGTGAGGCGCATGGAGAAGGGACTAGGCAAGTAAGCCCGCGGGCCCAACACACGGGACACGGCGGGCGCGGGTGATCAGACTGTAACGAAGTGGGAAGATCCCACTTCGGCAAAATCACCGGAAAGAGGGTGATTTAAAGTTGGGGCCCACGCACTTTTGCACACACCCCAACGTCAGGAGTGTTTTTCAAGGTCCACGATATCGGTTTCGCGCGTGAAGACCTTCAAGCCGCTGCGAGACGCCAGCGCATCTAGGTTTTCCTGAGCCTGCGGTCCATGGACTATGTAGACGCCCGGCTCCCACTCAGTGACCTCGTGCCCTTCGATACCTTCTTTCATCAAACGATCGAATTCTTCCGGCCGATCAGAGTGCGCAACGAGAGTGGACCACAGAGCCATTTTCGGAAATCCTATCCATGTGTTGAGAGGGGAGTGGCGCGCTGGTTACCGCACGCACTTACCACGCACTTACGAAAAAGCCGGCTCAAGGCCGGCTTCTTCATAACACCTGAAAAATCAGGGTTCTATTTGGTGGGCGGTACAGGGATCGAACCTGTGACCCTTGCCGTGTGAAGGCAATGCTCTACCGCTGAGCTAACCGCCCGGTGTTGCTGAGCCGCTCATTATAGGGGCTTTTCAGAGACCGTCAACAGGTTTTCACATATGTGTTCACGGGGATTTCCGGGGTATCCGCCGGGCACGGCCCGGCGTTGCCAGGAGCAATGATCCGCAGCCCCATCACATCGTATGGGTCGGCTTGTCCGAACCGGTCAGGCCAGCCAGCAGGGTCTCGATCTTGTGGCGCACGCCCTCGCCTTCGGCACCGTCGGCCAGCTGCACGCCGATGCCGGCGGTGCGGTTGCCCTGCGCGCCGGCCGGGGTCACCCAGATCACCTTGCCGGCCACCGGCAGGCGCTCGCTGGAATCGGGCAGGGTCAGCAGCAGGAACACCTCGTCGCCCAGGAAGTAGCGCTTGGGCGTGGGCACGAAGATGCCGCCATTCTTCACGAACGGCATGTACGCGCTGTACAGCGCGGCTTTGTCCTTCACGGCCAGGGACAGGATGCCCTGGCGGGCGTTGCTGGCACTCATCGATTTCCCCTTGCGGCAGGCCGCTCGTTCACCTTGTTCCAGGCCAGCAGCAACTCGACCACCGCAAGGTCTGCACGCACCGTGGTGCGCAGCAGGTCGCGGGTGCGGTTGGCCGCATCGAACCAGGCCGCAAGCTTGTGCAATCGCTCCGGCGTGGTCAAGGCATCGGTGCTGGCCTGGGCCAGCGCCAGGTCGGCGGCAAAGCGCAGGCGCAGCGCCGCGTTGTCATCAGCGCACCACTTCTGCGCCAGCTCCACCGCACCGGTCTTGCCGGCCGCCAGCTGTTCCAGCTCGCGGCCCACCTCGCGGCGCAGGCTCAGGCCGTCTTCGCGCAGCCAGTTGTCGGCCTGTCCGGGATGGCCGCGTGCCGCGTCCAGCGCTTCGCGTGCGGATGCTTCGCTGTGGCCCTGCTGCTGCAGCCAGGCCATCGCTTCATCGCGCGGCGGCAGCTTGAATTCCAGGCGCTGGCATCGGCTGCGCACGGTCTGCGGCAGGCGCGCCGGGTCGCTGCTGATCAGCCACAGGTAGCGGCCGGGCTGCGGCTCTTCCAGGGTCTTCAGCAGTGCGTTGGCCGCCGAGCGGTTGATCGCATCGGCCGGGTCGACAATCACCACCTGCGCCACGCCGTACTGCGGGGTCAGCGCCAGCTTGTTGGTGATCTCGCGCACCTGCTCGATCACGATCTCGGTGCGCAGCTTGTCGCCGCTCTTGTTCGGAATGAAGCTGACCAGCTGCAGGTCCGGGTGGGTACCGGCAGCAATCAGCTGGCGGGTGCGCGTGGCATGCGTGGCATCGCCGCGCGCCAGCACGTGGTCGGCCAGTGCCAACGCCACCTCGCGCTTGCCCAGCCCGGCCGGTCCGCAGATCAGCAGGCCATGGCCGAGGCGATCAGCATCGAGCGCCGCCACGGTCTGATCGAACGCACGCTGCTGCCAGGGCGAGAACGTGCTCATGCGCCCTCCCCGTCCTGCAGCCAGCGCTCGACACGCGCGACCACATCAGCAGCCACGCGCTCCTGCACCTGTCCGGCATCGACCAGCGCGAAGCGCTGCGGGTCCTGCTGTGCGCGGCTGCGGAACACTTCGCGCACGCGCTGGAAGAAATCGTCCTGCTCGCTCTCGATGCGATCCGGCCACAGGTCACGGCCATTGGCGCGCGCACGACCTACCGCCACATCCACATCCAGCAACAGGGTCAGGCCCGGCAGCAGGCCGACCGCGCGACGCTCCAGGTCGGCAATCCACTGCGGGTCCAGGCCACGGCCACCGCCCTGGTAGGCGTAGCTGGAATCGGTGAAGCGATCGCTCAGCACATAGGCGCCGCGCTGCAGCGCCGGCTGGATCACCTGGCGCACATGCTGCGCGCGTGCGGCGAACACCAGCAGCAGCTCGGCTTCGGCGCTGAGCGGTTCGGCGGCGATCTCGGCATCGGGCTTCAACACCAGTCCGCGGATGCGCTCGGCCAGCGGCGTACCGCCCGGCTCGCGGGTCAGCACCACCTCGTGGCCATGGCCGCGCAGGCAGTCACGGATGGCGTTGATGGCGGTGGTCTTGCCCGCACCTTCGCCACCTTCCAGGCTGACGAAACGGGGATGGCGAAGCAGCGCGGGACTCATTGCGCCGGGGTCTCCTGGGTACGTTGCTGGCGCAGCTGCTGCAGGTAGCGGGCTACGGCGGCGTTGTGCTGGTCCAGGCTGGGTGAGAACACGTGCGCGCCACTGCCATCGCCCACGGCGACGAAGTACAGCGCGTCACCGGCGGCCGGCTGCGCGGTGGCCATCAGCGCGTCGCGGCTGGGCATGGCGATCGGCGTCGGGGTCAGGCCGGCACGGGTATAGGTGTTGTAGGGCGTATCGGTGGTCAGGTCGCGACGGCGGATGTTGCCGTCATACGCAGCGCCGATGCCATAGATCACAGTCGGGTCGGTCTGCAGGCGCATGCCGATCTTCAGCCGGCGCATGAACACACCGGCAATCTGCGGACGTTCACTGGCCAGCGCGGTTTCCTTTTCGATGATCGAGGCCAGCGTCAACAGCTCGTACGGCGTATTGATCGGCAGGTCCGGCGCGCGGCTTTCCCACGCTTCGTCCAGCGCCTTCTCCATCGCAGCGTGGGCGCGCTTGAGCACATCCAGATCAGTGTCGCCGCGCTGGTAGACGTAGGTCTCCGGCAGGAACCGACCTTCCGGATGCTGTCCGCCGAAACCAAGACGCTGCATCAACGCGGCGTCATCGAGGGTGTCGGTGGTGTGCTGCAGCGGCTCGGCGCGCTTGAGCGCGGCACGCAGCTGGCGGATGTTCCAGCCTTCAATGATCGTGACGCGATGCTGCAGCACCTTGCCGGCGCGCATGCGCAGCAGCAGCTCGCGGGGGGTCAGTTCGCCACTGAGCGCGAACTCGCCCACTTTCAGTTTGCCGGCCGCATCGAGCTGGCGCGCCAGCAGCTGCCACTGCGCGTCCTGGCCCTCGTCAACGCCGGCATCGCGCAGTTTTCGCAGCACCGTGTTCATGCCATCGCCACTGGCGATGACCACGCTCTCGGCGGAGGGGGTTATCCGGGCGTCAGCGAACTGGGTCTGCTGGTAGAAGAACCACGCGCCCGCGCCGGCCACGACGGCGGCCAGCACCACCACCAGCGTTACCACGAACAGACACCCGCGCTTGGCTCCCGCCATGGACTACCTCTGAACTCGATTCCGTCGTGCAGGATACCGTGCCGGTGGTGTGGGGTCATGACCGGGGTGGCGGACCCCCGCATCCGTGCCGACCAAGGTCGGCACCCACCAAGAGCCCTATCCGGCACGGCCACCAGTAGATCCACGCCATGCGTGGATGAACCGGCCATGGAGGCATCTGTGCCGACCAACGGTCGGCACCCACCAACATTCCTGCCTGGTCGGTCGATCAGCCCTGTTGGCCCAGCGCGCGCAGCAGGCCGCGGGCCTTGGCGCGGGTCTCGTCCAGTTCCTTGTCCGGGTCCGAATCGACCACGATGCCGGCGCCGGTACGGAAGCTCACCTCGTGGCCATCCACTTCGGCGGTGCGGATCAGGATGTTCAGGTCCAGATCGCCATCGCGGTTCAGCCAGCCGAACGCACCGGTGTAGGCGCCGCGCGGCGTCTGCTCCAGCTCGCTGATGATCTGCATGCAGCGCACCTTCGGGCAGCCGGTGATGGTGCCGCCGGGGAACGTGGCGGCGATAACCTCGCCGGGGGTGATTTCCGGGCGCAGGTGACCACTGACATTGCTGACGATGTGGTGCACGTGGGCATAGCTCTCCACCGTCATCAGTTCATCGACCACCACGGTGCCGGGCAGGCAGATGCGACCCAGGTCGTTGCGTTCGAGGTCGATCAGCATCACGTGCTCGGCGCGCTCCTTCGGGTGGCCGACCAGTTCCTGGATGCGCGCGGCATCGTCGTCGCCCTCGAAACGTGGACGCGTACCGGCAATCGGCCGCGTCTGCGCATGCCCGGCATGCACCGACACCAGCCGCTCCGGCGAGGAACTGACCACGTGGCGGCCGTGCGCACTGAACAGGCCCGCGAACGGCGCCGGGTTGGCGCGGCGCAGCTGCGCGTACAGCGCCTGCGGGCTGACCGGCGCAGCGAACTGCGCGCTCCAGCGTCGCGACAGATTCACCTGGAACACGTCGCCGGCACGCAGGTACTCGATCACCCGACGGACGCCGTCGGTGAAGCGCTGCGGCGCGTCCTCGCCCACCGACTGCGGTGGCTGCCAGCCCTGCCCTGCTTCGGGCAGCACCTGCGCGGCCAGGCCGACCAGCGCATCCAACAGAGCTTGCTCACCGGCTTCGGCAATGACGAAGCTGGCATCGTTGTGGTGATCGTGCAGCACCGCCGCCGGGCAGCGCAGCGCCAGCGCGGTCGGGCGGCCATCGTCGCGCGCACGCGCCGGCAGCACCGGTTCGATCTGGCTGGCCACTTCGTAGTCCAGCATCAACGCCCAGCCACCGCGGAACGGCAGGCTGTGGCTGCCGTCATGCGGCAGGCGTTCGTGCTGCCAGGCGCGATCCAGCACCTGCAGGAAGCTGCCTGCCTGTACAGCGTCATGCTGGTCACGCACCCGACCATCGGCATCCAGCCGCAGGCAATCGCCCTGCGCGGCAAGCAGCAGGCTCCAGCGGCCCTGGGCGGTGCCCGAGGCAGTGGATTCCATCAGCAGCGGGAAGCGCGCCGGGTCGTGCTGCTGCAGGGCCAGCAGGTCGATCGGATGCGGCAGCGGGTGGATCAACGGTGCGTGGGTCATGGCGGTCAGTTCGGGGTTCAGATGCACGGAAGCCGCCTTGCGGCGGCTTCTTCGCATGTAGAGTCGAGCAAGTTCGACTCTACCAAGCGGCGCCGGCCAATTGCCCGGCGCCACGGACAGATCAGATGCGCTTGAAGATCAACGTACCGTTGGTGCCGCCAAAGCCGAAGCCATTGGACATCACCACGTCGACCTTGGCCTGGCGCGCTTCGTTGGGCACGTAGTCCAGGTCGCAGCCTTCGCCCGGCTGCTGCAGGTTGATGGTCGGCGGAATAACGTTGTCCTGCAGCGCCATCACCGAGAAGATCGCTTCCACGCCGCCGGCAGCGCCCAGCAGGTGGCCGGTCATCGACTTGGTGGAGCTGACCATCATCTTGTAGGCATGGTCGCCGAAGGCGGTCTTCATCGCCATGGTTTCACCCAGGTCGCCCAGCGGCGTGGAGGTGCCGTGCGCGTTGAGGTAGCCCACCTGTTCCGGGGTCACGCCGGCGTCCTTCATGGCCATGACCATGCAGCGGGCAGCGCCTTCGCCGTTCTCGCTGGGGGCAGTCATGTGGTACGCGTCGGAGCTGGCACCGAAGCCGGCCAGTTCGCAATAGATCTTCGCGCCGCGTGCCTTGGCGTGCTCGTACTCTTCCAGGATCAGGATGCCGGCGCCGTCGCCCAGCACGAAGCCGTCACGGTCCTTGTCCCACGGGCGCGAGGCCTGTTCCGGAGCGTCGTTGCGGGTGCTCATGGCCTTCATCGCGCAGAAGCCGCCCACCGCGGTCGGCGACGAGCCACGCTCGGCACCGCCAACCACCATCACGTCGGCATCGCCGTACTGGATCATGCGCATGGCGGTACCGATCGAATGGTTCGAGGTCGCGCACGCCGACACCGCCGAGAACGACGGGCCCTTCAGGCCGGTGATGATGCTCAGCTGGCCCGGCAGCATGTTGATGATGGTCTTGGGCACGTAGAAGGGCGAGATCTTCTTGCCCTCGTGGAACTCGATGGTCTGCTCTTCGATGCCGAGCAGGCCGCCGATGCCGGCGCCAACGATGGCGCCCATGCGATCGGCATTGGCTTCGGTGATCTCCAGGCCCGAATCATGCAGGGCCATGAACGAGGCACCGAGGCCGTAATGGATGAACGGGTCCATCTTCTTGGCATCCTTGCCGCTGACCCGGAATCTGCCGAACAGTTCGTTTTCGGCGGTGATGTCAAAGCCTTTGACCTCACCTGCAATCTTGGTGGTGAACCGATCCAGGTAGGCATCAGAAACGTTGGTCAGCGGACCGATGCCCGAACGACCATGGGTGATGCCTTCCCAGCTGCTGGCCAGATCATTGCCCAACGGCGAGACGATACCCAGGCCGGTTACGACGACGCGACGCTTCATTGCTGTTTCTCCTGACCCGGATGATTTCTACGGGTAACTCGGTTTGCTTCGATGTGATGCCCAAACACACGGGGCCGCAACAGCGGCCCCATGGGGTGCGGTGCGCGGCGAGCGGGAGCCCGCGCGCGCACTGCCGTCTGACATCAGGCCTTGACGTGGGCCTTGACGTAGTCGATGGCCGCCTGGACGGTGCTGATCTTCTCGGCTTCTTCGTCCGGGATCTCGCACTCGAATTCTTCTTCCAGCGCCATCACCAGCTCGACGGTGTCCAGCGAGTCAGCACCCAGGTCATCGACGAACGATGCGCTGGTGGTGACTTCTTCTTCCTTGACGCCAAGCTGTTCGACGACGATTTTCTTGACGCGTTCTTCGATGGTGCTCATGGGATCTCGCTCCAGATGGAGTTGTGGTTCAAAAGTGGTCGCCATCAAAGGCGATGGCCGTGGGATAGTGTAGTGGAAACCAGCGCGGCCTTGCATCGCAGCAAAAACCTCAGCAGATCAATCACTTGCGGCGCAATCCCTGCGCCCCTTGCTTACGGCATGTACATGCCACCGTTCACATGGAGGGTTTCACCGGTGATGTAACCGGCAGCCGGGCCGGCCAGGAAGGCCACCGCATGCGCGATGTCCTCCGGCGCGCCCAGGCGTTCGAGGGCGATGTCGTTGATCAGCGCGGTACGCGCTTCTTCCGGCAACGCCTTGGTCATGTCGGTGTCGATGAAGCCGGGAGCGACCACATTGACGGTGACACCGCGCGAACCGATTTCCTTGGCCAGCGACTTGCTGAAGCCGATGATGCCGGCCTTGGCGGCCGCGTAGTTGGCCTGGCCGGCATTGCCGGTCACGCCCACCACCGAAGCGATGTTGATGATGCGGCCCTTGCGCGCCTTCATCATGCCGCGCATGACCGCCTTGCTGGTGCGGAACACGCTGGTCAGGTTGGTGTCGATGATCGACGCCCAGTCCTCATCCTTCATGCGCATCAGCAGGTTGTCGCGGGTGATGCCGGCATTGTTGACCAGGATCGAGATCGGGCCGAATTCCTTGGCGATGCCGTCCAGCACGCTGTCCAGCGCAGCGGCGTCGGTCACGTTCAACGCACGGCCGTGACCGCCGTGGGCAGCCAGGCGCTCACCGATCGCGGCAGCGCCGGACTCGGTGGTGGCGGTACCGATGACGGTGGCGCCCTGGGCGGCCAGCAGATCGGCAATGGCGGCACCAATGCCGCGGCTTGCACCAGTGACCAGTGCGATTTCACCCTGCAGGGGCTTGCTCATGATGTTTTCCTCAGGCTGGGACGGCCGCCGCACCCATGCCGCTTGCAGCGGCGACCGGCGCGGTCGGCAGGAACAGGGGCAATCAGGCCGACCACGTCTCGCGGGCGGTTTCGAAGTCGCCCGGGGTAGCCAGCGAGCGGCCGTCAATGGCCTTGTCGATGCGCTTGACCAGGCCGGTCAGCACCTTGCCGGGGCCGCACTCGGCGATCTGGGTGACGCCACGGCCAGCCAGCGCCTGCACGCACCCGGTCCACTGCACCGGCTGGTACAGCTGCTGCACCAGCGCGGTGCGGATCGCGTCGATGCCGTCATGGACCTTGGCATCGACGTTCTGCACCACCGGCAGCTGCGGTGCCTGCCAGGACAGGCCGGCCATCACTTCGGCCAGGCGGTTGGCGGCTTCACGCATCAGCGGGGTGTGCGACGGCACGCTGACCGCCAGCTTGACCGCCTTGCGCACGCCCTTCTCGGCCAGCAGCGCCAGCGCACGGTCGACCGCGTCGGCGTCGCCGCCGATCACGATCTGGCCCGGCGAATTGAAATTGGCCGGCACCACCACCTGGCTGCCTGCGGCTTCGGCGCAGACATCCAGCACCAGCTGGTCTTCGGCGCCGAGCACGGCGGCCATGGCGCCAACACCGGTCGGCGCCGCTTCCTGCATCAGCTGGCCGCGCAGGCGCACCAGATGCGCACCGTCATGCAGGCTCAGCGCGCCAGCAGCGACAAGCGCGCTGTACTCGCCCAGGCTGTGACCGGCCAGCACCGACGGGCGCGGACCGCCCACGGCGTTCCAGGCGCGCCACACGCCGATGCTCGCAGCCAGCAGGGCCGGCTGGGTGTATTCGGTACGGTTGAGCATTTCCTCCGGGCCCCCCTGGGACAGCGCCCACAGGTCGACGCCGGCACCATCGGATGCCTCGGTGAAGGCTTCACGCACCTGCGGGTGCAGTTCAGCCAGCTCAGCCAGCATGCCCACAGACTGCGAGCCCTGGCCGGGGAAGACAAAAGCGAGGGTGGATACGGTCACGCGGTCATCCGCTTGTTGCAATCGAAGCGGGCCATGATAAGGGGGAACATGCCGTGTCGTCTGTACGTGCGCGTATGCACGCGTATGGTGGGTGGCCGGGCAAGCGCAACGGGGTCAGATCCCTTTTCCTGCGGAAAAGGGATCTGACCCCTATCAGCCATTATCAGAACAGCTGCAGGACGTCCAGATCGCCGTCGGCGAGGAAATCCACACACAGGCCCACCAGCATCAGCACGCCAGCAGTACTGGCGCCATGGGCGATGAAGATCGAATGGGCCAGCGCGCGCGCTGAACGGCCCAGCTTCATGCAGACCCGGGCGAGATTGCGAAGGCGGCCGCTGACCGCATGCACATGCTCGCGCACCGGTGCCTGAACGTCGTCCATCGCCTCGGCCATCATGGCCTGCAGGTGCTCGGGGCGGTCGGCGTAGTACTTGGCCACGCCGTAACCGAACATCAGCCAGTCGCGGGCCTGTGCTTCGGACAGATCCATCACTTCCAGCGGATCTTCTTCGAAGTCGATGAAGCCGACCTGCTGCCCGTCCCAGGTGAGATTGCGCGGCAGCGGCTGACCGAAATAGGCCCCACGCGCATGCGCTTCGGCAATGGCCAGCATTGCCGCCATCACCAACCGGTCGCGGCCGGCCGGATCAGCTTCGCGCAGGCAGGTATTGAACGAACTGCCGTTGTCGCCGATCACCAGCGCCGCATGACCGGTGCCCAGCACATCGGGCACGTTCACCCCCTGCGCCTGCAGTTCTCCCAGGCGACGGGCTTCGGTCTGGCGTGCGGCGTCGCCACCACGGTGCGGCGGCGGGCGCAGGGCATCGAGATGGAAACGGCGGGCAACAAAATTGAGCAGGCCAAGGGCCAGGGCCCGGCTTCCCTTGCCGTACTGCTTCAGCCAGGCACGTTGCCCTTCAATGACGATGGGCTCAACCATGACAGGTCCTCCTTAAAACGCGTTACGGCCCCAGAGGGGCCGTAACGACAGACTTCACGTTGTCGTAACTTGCACTATCAATAGCGCAGCAGAGCCGAACCCCAGGTGAAGCCGCCACCGAAGGCTTCCAGCAGCAGTAGCTGGCCGCGCTCGACCTTGCCCGAACGCACCGCGGCGTCGAGCGCCAGCGGCACCGAGCCGGACGAGGTGTTGCCGTGCTGGTCGACAGTGACCACGACCTGCTCCATCGACATGTCCAGGCGCTTGGCCGTGGCTTCGATGATGCGCAGGTTGGCCTGATGCGGAATCAGCCAGTCCAGGTTGGACTTGTCCAGGCCATTGGCGGCCAGCGTTTCGTCAACGACCGAGTCCAGCGCCTTGACGGCGTACTTGAACACGTCGTTGCCCTTCATGTTGATGGTGCCGCCACCGTTGGTGCCGTCCTTGAAACCGGTAGAGACGCCGACCGGGTTCCACAACAGCTCCTTCTTGCTGCCATCGGAATGCAGATGGGTGCTGAGGATACCGGTCTCTTCGTCGGCCTTGAGCACGACGGCACCGGCGCCGTCACCGAACAGCACGCAGGTGGTGCGATCGTTCCAGTCGACCATGCGGGTCAGCGTTTCGGCACCGATCACCAGAACGTACCGGCAGTCGCCGGAACGAATGAATTTGTCGGCCACGCCCAGCGCGAACACGAAACCCGAGCAGGCCGCGTTGACGTCGAAGGCAGGGCACCCGGCCACACCGAGCTTGGCCTGGATCAGGCACGCGGTGGACGGGAAAATAAGGTCAGGGGTGGTCGTACCGACCACGATCATGTCGAGCTGCGAAGCGTCGATGCCGGCCGCTTCAAGCGCGCGCAGCGCGGCGTGGTAGCCGAGATCGCTGGTGGTTTCGCCTTCGGCCGCGATGTGCCGTTCACGAATACCGGTGCGCGACTGGATCCACTCATCCGAGGTTTCGACCATTTTTTCCAGGTCGGCGTTGGTCAGGACTTTTTCCGGCAAATAGCTACCGGTGCCCGCGATCCTCGAATAGATCCGCTTGCTCATCATGTTTCCTGTTGCGCGGGCCGCCGATCACCGGCATGCCCGGGAAAGAAGGCAAAGGCCGCTGCCCGGAGGCAGCGGCCTTCCCGGCACATCAATCTTCTTCGACGGCCGAGGTCTTGGTCTGGATGACCTTCTTGCCGCGGTAGAAACCATCGGCAGTGATGTGGTGACGCAGATGCACTTCGCCGGTGGTCGGGTCGGTCGACAGCTGCTTGGCGCTCAGGGCGTCATGCGCACGGCGCATACCGCGGCGGGACGGGGTGACACGGGATTTCTGGACAGCCATGGGATTGCTCCAAACTCGGTTCGTTTTTGCTTCGTCGTATCGTCGCGCAGGACGCCAGCGCCCAGCACACTTTCGCTTTCGCCGCAGCCGCCGACGACAATCCGGCTGCTATTGTTTCTTCAAGGCCGCCAACGCCGCAAACGGGTTGGCCTTCTTTGTTTCTTCTTCGCTCGGTGCCCAGTCCTTGTCGACTGCCTCACCGTCGGGCGACAGCGGTACCACCGGCACCGCCAGCACCAACTCGTCTTCGACCAGGTCCAGCGGACGCAGCTGGCCATCTTCCGGCACCAGCAACGCCTCGTATTCCTCCGGCAGGGACGATTCCTCGTCCTCGTCGCGGATCAGGCCAAGCCTCTGGGTCATCTTCACCGGCAACAGGAATCGCTGCATGCTGCGCTGACAGGTCAGCGGCAACGCGGTGTCGATGGACAATTCCACATAGGATACCCGCAAGATGTCGTCGCGACCGAATTCAAGCGAGTAGACACACTCGCCGTCGGTATCGGCGACCAACCCCTGCAGGCGGGTCAATTCAGCCAGTGAGACCTGGCCGTCGAAGCGCCTTCGCGCTACAACCATCCGCCAAGCATCCAGCGTTTCGGGCACGTTCGCGGACATAAGCCGCTGAATACTAAGGATCGAGGCGACTGCTGTCAAATGCCCGCCATACAGGGCTTGCCGCTGGCGATACGGACGAGCCAGACTGCCGCGCCCTGCCCCGGTATTGTCGCATGCCGCTGATCCTGGCCTCCACCTCCCGCTACCGCCGCGAACTGCTGCAACGGCTGGGCCTGCCCTTCGACTGCGCACGCCCCGATGTGGATGAAACCCCGTTGAACGGCGAGGCCCCGCAGGCCCTGGCTGCGCGCCTGGCAACGGCCAAGGCCGCCGAGGTCGCTGCCCACCACCCCGGCGCCTGGGTGATCGGCTCGGACCAGGTGGCCGACCTGAACGGCCAGCCGCTGGGCAAACCGGGTACGGTCGAGGCCGCCTGCGCGCAGCTGGCGGCGATGTCCGGGCACACCGTGCGCTTCCATACCGCCATCAGTCTCACGCGCAACGGAGAATTCTTCACGGCAATCGACCTGACCGAAGTGCGCTTCCGCGCGCTGGGCGAGGACGAGATCACCCGCTACGTGGCCGCAGAGCAGCCGCTGGACTGTGCCGGCAGCTTCAAGTGCGAGGGTCTGGGCATCAGCCTGTTCGAGGCGATCGACACCCGCGACCCGACAGCGCTGGTGGGCTTGCCATTGATCACGCTGTGCGGGCTGCTGCGCAGGGCAGGTTTCGCGGTGCCCTGAACTGCAGAGTCGAGCCATGCTCGACTGCTTTTTTCAGGTCACCTGCCATCTGGAACAGAAGCAGTCGAGCATGGCTCGACTCTACAAAAACAAGCGCCTCAACGGACCTCGAACGGCTGCTCCTGCCATTGCTCCACGCTGCCATCGCGGCCATGCAGGCGCAGGCCCAGCCAATGCCGGCCCGGTGCCAGCGTGGTGGTATCCAGCGACGCATCGAAGCCCACCGCCGGGTGCTGCGGGTCAGTACTGTCCGGCCAGGTCTGGCGTATGTCGAACACCCGCCCGTACTGCGCGTCGCCGATCGAGCGGCCATCGACCAGCACCTCCACACGCGCCAGGCCAACGCCGTCCTTGAACGCCCAGCCCTTGATGGAAAGCGTGCCCGAAACCTTCTCGCCGCTGGACGGTGCATCCAGCCACGCCATCGCCGGGGTCACGCACGGTCCCGCCGCGCGCTGCGCCGGCATGCGGAACAGCAGGAAGCGCTGGAAGCCGTGGTCACTGCTGACCACCCGCGGCGCAGGCAGCGGCCCGACCTGTTCGCAGATGGCGTGATAGCGCGCCAGCAGATCGCGGTAACGCTGGTCACTGGGTGACAGCACCAGCAGCATCGGCACCGTACGCTCGCCCTCGTGCAGCAGGCCCCACTGCGCCAGCTGCGCAGTACGGCCGTGCTTGTCGTTGAGCGGATGCGGCAACACCTCGATATCACCATTGCCCAGCTGGAAGCCCAGTTCGGCCCCGACCTTGAAGTTGCCGGCCAGCACGCGCGTACCAGCCGGCATCTGCTGCAGCTCATCACGCACGGCCACCGCCAACGGCTGCCAGCCTGCGAAATTGCGCGGGTAGTACTTGCTGCCCGCCAGTTGTTCACGCAGCGAAGGCGTGGATGCCATCAGGTAATAACCAAATGCCAGCACCATGCCGGCGCCGGCCAGCCACCAGCCGGTACGGCGCAGCCAGCGAGGCCAGCCGTTGAGCACCACCGGCACCGCCACCAGCAGCGCCAGATAGCCCGGCAACGGCCAGTGGAAGCTGATCCGCTCGACGTCGGTGAAGAATCCCAGCAGGAAGATGCCCAGCGTGGACACACCACCGACCAGGCCGAAGTAACGCCACTGCACGCGCGCGCCGCCACCGCTGCGGGTACCAGCCAACGCAACCTTCCACATCGCGATGCACAGGATGGGGGTGACCAGCATCGGCTGGATCAGCAGGAACCAGAGCCCAGCCCATTCAAAGGACCAGGGATGGCGCTCGACCACCTGGAACTTCAACCCAGCATCGTGATTGTCCGCATTCCATGCCAGCAACGGCAGCCAGGCCAGCACGCCCACGGCAAGCGCCACCCACACGCGCGGATCGGCCAGCATGCGCCGCCCCTGCGGCAGCGCCAGCAAGGCAACAAAGCCCACGCCGATGACGCCGATGAAACGGTAGTGGCTGAGCGCACCGATCATCAGGCCCAGCGCCAGCTTCATCGCCGCAGACGCATCGACGTTGTGCAGCAGGCGCGCGCCGGCGTGCAGGCAGATCACCGCCGCCAGCGCCATCGGCACGTCCGGCACCGCCAGCAGCCCCAGCGTGGCCGACAACGGCATCAACAGCGTCAGGCTGCCGGCCTGCCACCCGGCCACGTTGCCGAACCAGCGCGTGGCAATGCGCGCCACCAGCAGCGGCAGCAATGCACCGATGGCCAGGAACGGCAGGCGCAATGCCAGTACGTGGTGGCCACCGATCTCCACGCCCAGCCGTGCCAGCCATGCGGTCAGCCCGGGCAGATCGGAATAGGCAGCCGCCAGATGCTGGCCTTCCTGCCAGTAGAACGCCTCATCGACGAACAGTGGCAGGCGCGCGGCCACCACCAGCTTGGCCGCTGTGACCAGCGTCCATAACCAGAGAAATATCGTTCGTGCGCGCTGTTCGCCTTGCATCGCTCTATGGATAATCGAATGGATTCCAGAACTGAGACGATCATGCCAGCTTCGTCCCCCAACCCCAGCATGCTAACCGATCAATTGAGACAGGCCCTGCGGGAGGCACAGGATCAGGTAAACGCACTGGTGCTGGGCAAGGTGCCGGAAGTCAGACTGGCTTTCGTCGCGCTGTTGTCCGGTGGTCACCTGTTGATCGAGGATCTGCCCGGCCTGGGCAAGACCACGCTGGCACATGCACTGGCCAGCAGCCTCGGCCTCAGCTTCCAGCGCGTGCAGTTCACCTCCGACCTGTTGCCCGCCGATGTACT
Organism: Stenotrophomonas maltophilia; assembly: GCF_004684085.1. Taxonomy (GTDB): domain Bacteria; phylum Pseudomonadota; class Gammaproteobacteria; order Xanthomonadales; family Xanthomonadaceae; genus Stenotrophomonas; species Stenotrophomonas maltophilia_AS. Next base: position 8,048 of record NZ_SRHZ01000024.1, on the reverse strand, counting down.
GGGCGTCTCGGTGTATGAAGCGGGCAGCCGCCAGTTCCAGTTCCATCCCGGCCCGGTGTTCACCCACGTGCTGCTGGCCGACGAGATCAATCGCGCACCGCCGCGCACACAGAGCGCGCTGCTGGAGGCGATGGCCGAGCAGCAGGTCACCCTGGACGGACAGACCCATCCGCTGCCCGATCCGTTCTTCGTGATCGCCACGCAGAACCCGGTGGACCTGTCCGGCACCTTCCCACTGCCGGATTCACAGCTGGATCGCTTCCTGCTGCGGCTGGCGATGGGTTACCCCGGCGTGCAGGCCGAACGCGAACTGCTGCGTGGCAGTGATCGCCGCGACCTGATCGCACGCGCCGTACCGAAACTGGACGACACCCAGGTGCGCGCGTTGCGCGACGCCGTCGGCCAGGTGCACGCCAGCGACGCGCTCATCGACTACGTGCAAGCGCTGCTGACCCGCAGCCGCCAGCACGCCGGCGTGCGGGTCGGCCTGTCACCGCGTGCAGGCCTGGCCCTGCTGCGTGCAGCCAAAGCACATGCGCTGCTGCTCGGTCGCGGCCATGTAGTGCCCGAAGACGTGCAGACCCTGTTCGTGGCCGTGGCCGGCCATCGGCTGGTGGCGGAGGCCGAGTCCAGCTCGGGGCCGGCACTGGCGCGTGCGATCCTGCAGACCGTCGCGGTGGATTGAACGTGGCCACACGCTGGGCACGCATGCAGCTGTTGGCGCGGCCACGCAGGCCCGAAACCCTGCCGCAGCGACTGGACCGTCATCGCATCTACGTGCTGCCGACCCGCTTCGGCCTGTTTGTTGCCACCCTGTTGGCGGCAATGCTGCTGGGCGCACTGAACTACAACAACAACCCGGCGCTGCTGCTGGCCCTGCTGCTCGCGGCCGCGGCGATCGCCAGTGCCATCGCCGCGCACCTGCAGCTGTCCGGGGTGCAGGTCGATGCGATCTCCGCCGAGCCGGTACCGGCCGGGCAACCGCTGCGCCTGCGCGTGGACCTGTCGCTGCGTGACCCGCGCGCACGCCATGGCCTGCACCTGCAACTGGGCGACAGCCAAGCCTGGACCTCGCTGCCTGCACACGGCCGCGGCGAGGTGGAGCTGGAGGTGCCCAGCGAACGCCGTGGCTGGCTGGAGCTGCCACGCATCCGCCTGTCCACCACCCAGCCACTGGGATTGGTGCGGGCGTGGTCGTGGGTGTGGCCGGAACAACCGCTGCTGGTCTATCCACTGGCCGAGACGACCGCGCCCGCACTTCCGGAGAGTGGCAACGATTCCCTGCACACGCGCGCCCATGCCAGTGGCGAGGAACTGCATCAGCTGCGCCCCTACCGCGCCGGCGACGCGACGCGCAGCATTTCCTGGAAGCACTCCGCGCGCCGCGACAGCCTGCTGGTGCGCGAGTATGAGAAGCCGATCGGCATCGAAGTGGTGCTGGACTGGCGCACGCTGGCACCGCTGGGCCACGAAGCACGCATCGCACGGCTGGCACGCTGGATCGGCATGGCCGAACGCGAGGGGCGCCGCTACACCCTGCTGCTGCCGGCGCATCCGCCGTTCGGCCCCGGCCAGGGCGCCAACCATCATCACCTGTGCCTGCGCGCGCTGGCGCTGATGCCCCATGGCTGAGCCTTTCGATCAACTCGATCGCAGCACGCGCGCCTGGACCCTGGCCTGTGCGGCCCTGGCCCTGCTGCCGCTGCTGCTGCAGTTGCCAGCGCTGCTGGCGGCGGTGATTGCGATCGCTGCGATGTTGACCGCCGCACTTTCCTGGCGACGCGTGCTGCCGATGCCGGTACGCCTGCTGCTGGTACTGGGCATGCTCGCCGCCATCGTCTGGCAGATGGGCATGGTGCGCCCCGGCCGGGATACCGGCTGCGCTCTGCTGGCGGCGATGCTGGCGATCAAATCCAGCGAACTGCGCAACCTGCGTGACGCGCGCAGCCTGCTCGGCTTTGCCCTGTTTGCGCCATTCGCCGCATTCCTGCTCGACCAGGGACCGCTGACCACGACCCTGGCCGTCATCGCCGGTGTTGGCGCTCTGCTTGCGCTGCAACGCCTGGCACATGATGAGGGCCATGCCGGCCGCCTGCCGTTGCGCGGGCAGCTGCGTAGTGTCGGCCGCCTGCTGGCAATCGGCCTGCCGCTGGCACTGGCCAGCTTCTGGCTGTTCCCGCGTTTGGCCACGCCCCTCTGGGGTGTTCCCGAACGTGCGGTGGGTACGCCGGGGCTGTCCGACAGCATGGAGCCCGACCAATGGCTGGACCTGATGGCCGACGATACCCCGGCGCTGCGCGTGCAGTTCTTCGGTGCGGTGCCGGAACCGGCGCAGCGCTATTGGCGGGGCCCGGTACTGACCGCCTTCGATGGCCGTCGCTGGTCGCGCGATCGTGCCAGCGTGCGGCGACCGCCGGCCTCGGTCGAAGCGGGCCCGCAGGGCTGGGACTACCAGATCGACTACGAGCCCACCGATCGCCGCCAGCTGGTTGCGCTGGACCTGCCCAGCCGCGCTCCCCAGGGCAGCACGCTGGACGCGGACATGAGCCTGAGCAGCGAGCGCCCGCTGGCGTCGCTGAGCCGATGGCGCCTGCACTCGGCCCCGCCAGCGCGGTTCGACAGCACCCTGTCCCCCTATCTGCGCCGTGCGACGCTGCAGCTGCCTGGCGGTTTCAACCCGCGCAGCGCCACCCTGGCCCAGCAATGGCGGCATGAGGCTGGCGGCGACGACGAGGCCATCGTCCGCCGCGCGCTGCAATGGATCACCCGCGACTTCTCCTACACGCTGACCACACCCCCGGCTGGGCGTGACCCGGTCGACGAGTTCCTGTTCGGCTACAAAGCCGGCTTCTGCCAGCACTTCAGCTCGGCCTTCGTAGTGCTGATGCGCAATGCCGGCATTCCCGCGCGCGTGGTCACCGGCTTCGCAGGGGGCACCCGCAACCGCATCGGCGACTATTGGGTGCTGCGGCGGATGGACGCCCATGCCTGGGCCGAGGTATGGCTGCCGCAACGTGGCTGGGTGCGGATCGACCCGACCGCTGCCGTGGCCCCGGAACGTATTCTCGACACCCTCGACGATCGCCTGCAGGCCGGTACCGAAAGCCCGCTGCAGCAGCGTTGGCTGCAGGTGGGTCAGATGGGCGACTGGCTGCGCCGTGGCTGGAACGACCTGGTGCTGTCCTTCGATGCGCGCCGCCAACAGCAGCTGCTCACGCCGCTCGGGCTGGACGATCTGGGCCCGACACAGCTGGTAGCCGGCTTCGTGACGACCGCGTTGATGGCCCTGGCGTGGATGGCCTGGCTGCTGGCCCGCGGCGAACGCGAACGCGATCCGCTGCTGCGCGCCTGGCACCGGCTGGGCTATCGCTATACCCGCCTCGGCCTGGCCCGCCAAACGCATGAGACCGCACAGGATTGGGCACGTCGGGTACATGCCCGGCACCCTGATCCTGCGCTGCTGGCACTCAGCCAGCGTTTCGCCGACGCGCGCTACGCTGGAACTTGCACCGACCTCGCTTCATTATTGCGGGACCTGCGCAGGCATCGCCCGACTTCCGGAGCCTCCCAATGAACACCAAGTTCCTCCTCACCGCTGTGGCCACGCTGGCCCTGTCGGCCTGCGCCACGGCCCCCAAGCCGCTGCAGGGACAGTTCAGCCTGGTTTCCCCGCGCGACTCGGTCGCTACCCAGCAGGTCGGTACGCCGGTCCGTTGGGGTGGTCGCATCATCGAAACCAAGCCCGGCCAGGGCGAGACCTGCTTCCAGATGATCTCGCGCCCGCTCAACGCCAGTGGCCGCCCGAACACCACCTCGTCCGACGCCAGCGACGGCCGCTTCATCGCCTGCCGCGCCGGCTTCTACGACCCGGCGGTATTCGAAGCCGGCCGTGACGTGACCTTCATCGGCAAGATCGACGGCTACCAGAACACCCGTATCGGCGACTATGACTACCGTCTGCCGAAGCTGTCGGCCGATGTGATCTACCTGTGGCCGGAACAGCGCCAGGTCGACGTGGTGCCTTATCCCTATGGTCCGTGGGGCCCGAGCCCGTATGGCCCGTACTGGGGCGGCTATGGACGCTGGGGCTGGTGGTGATCCCTCCCCTGCACGCATGACGGAAAAGGCCGCCCTCGGGCGGCCTTTTTGCATCCACGCATGGCGTGGATCTACAGCGGGGCGCTCCTGGCACTCATGCATGATCTACGCCGGGAGACGGTAGATCCACGCCATGCGTGGATACGGGCCTCAACGCCCCGGCGTACCGAAATGTCCCAGCGGCGCCCCGGCCAGCAGGTGCATGTGGATATGGAACACGGTCTGCCCGGCGTCTTCGCGGCAGTTCATCACGATGCGGTAGCCGTCCTGTGCGAATCCCTCGCCGCGCGCGTACTCGGCAGCGGCCAGCGCCAGCTTGCCGATCAGGTGCGCCTGCGACGGCTGCAGGTCGTCCAGGGTCGGGATGATCTCGTTCTTCGGAATGAACAGCACATGCACCGGCGCCTGCGGCGCGATGTCCTTGAAGCCCAGCACCTCGTCATCCTCGTAGACGATGGTGGCCGGGATCTCGCGACGGATGATCTTGCTGAAGAGGGTTTCGTTGCTCATGGTCGGCCTCGGCGGAGATGTCTCCCGCATTGTAGGCCGGCCGCACCGGACGATGCCCGGCCGTTGCTCAATCGCGGAATTCGCTGCGCGTCCCGAACGCATGTGACAGCGTGCCGCGATCGACGTATTCCAGCTCTCCACCAAGCGGCAGCCCCTGCGCCAGGCGGCTGGGCTGTACCTTGCGCGCGCGCGCCAGCTGCGCCAGATAATGCGCGGTGGCTTCACCTTCGACGGTGGCACTGGTGGCAATGATCAGTTCCTGCACCTCGCCTTCGGCCAGGCGCCGCTCCAGCTGCTCCAGGCCCAGTTCGCGCGGGCCGATGCCATCAAGCGGCGACAGCCGTCCCTGCAGCACGAAGTACACGCCACGAAAACCGGTGGCGTTCTCGATGGCAAGGCGGTCGGCCGGCGATTCGACCACGCACAGCTGGCTGCGTTCGCGGCTGCTGTTGGCACAGGTCGGGCACAGTTCGGTTTCACTGAAATCGCGGCACTGCGCGCAATGGCCGATGCGCTCTACTGCCAGCGCCAGCACTTCGGCCAGGCGCTGGCCACCTTCGCGCTCGCGCTCGAGCAGGTGGTAGGCCATGCGCTGCGCGGTCTTCTGGCCTACGCCAGGCAGCACCCGCAACGCGTCGATCAATTGTTCAAGCAGGGGTGCGGACACGGCGGCATGCTTTGATGGCGTCGAGCAGGCTCGACGGCTACGTGTAGAGTCGAGCGTGCTCGACTGAAGGGCCAGGTAAAGTCGAGCAGGCTCGACTCTACGACAGGCGCCGCGCCCAAAATCAGAACGGCAGCTTCATGCCCGGCGGCAACTGCATGCCGGCGGTGGCCGACCCCATCTTCGACTTCGACTCGGCATCGATCTTGTTCGAGGCGTCGTTGAAGGCGGCGGCGATCAGGTCTTCCAGCATCTCCGGATCGCTGGCCAGCGACGGGTCGATGCGCACCTTGCGGCATTCCTTGGCACCGGTCAGGGTCACGCTGACCATGCCGCCACCGGCGCTGCCCGTCACTTCGATCTTGGCGATTTCTTCCTGGGCCTTCTGCAGGTTTTCCTGCATCTTCTGGGCCTGCTGCATCAGTTGGGCGATGTTGCCGCGCATAGTGTCTTACTCGTCAAAAGAACGGATGGAATCGGAAACAACCCGGGCGCCGTGCTGTTGGATCAGCACCTGTACTTCCGGATCGTCCATGAAAACAGCCTCTGCCACCTGCTGCCGCTCGCCACGCTGGCGGTCGGCACGCTGGTGCAGGGTTTCGGCCGGAACGTGTTCGGTTTCCACAGTCTCGACCACGATCTTCAGCGCCTGGCCGAGCGCCTTTTCCAGCATCTCGCCCAGTGCAGCCAGCGCCCGCTCCGAGCGCAGGTATTCAAATCCGGGCGAAAGGCCCAGTTTCAAGGTCCCGCGCTGGCAACTGATGAAGGCCGCGTTGGCGGCCAGCTGGCGCGACGGACCACTCAGGCCACTGTTGCCGACCAGATCCAGCCAGTCCTCGGCCGTGGCCAGTTCGCTGACGCCTTCCTGAGGCACAGAATCACGCGCCGCAGCGGGCTCGGCCGGGGCGATGGCAATGCCCTCGGTGCGGAACGGGCGTTCCGGTTCGGCAGGCGCGGCGTCGGCCGGCGCCGGTGGCTCATGCCAGGGAGCAACCATGGCCGCGTCCGGGCCAGCCATCTCGACGGCCAGCGCCTCGTCGCGGGCCTCGGCTTCATCGGTCGCCCACGGCGGCAGGTCATCGGCGGCCTCTACATCAGTGGCCGGCGCTGGCGCCTCCACTTCGGCCTTCACCGGCGGCGGCGATCCGGGTTCCTGCACCGGAACCGGCTCAGGTTCCGGTGTCGGATCCGACTCCGGTTGCGGGGCCGGCTCCGGTTCGGGTTCAGGTTCGCGTGGTGCAGCCTGCACAGGCACCGCTGCGACTGCCGGGCTCGCCGAAGCAGCAGCGGAGGCAGGCGCGGGCGTTGCCTCATGGCTGCCAGCACCACCACCGGCAGCGTTGCCACCCGGTGCACCACCGGCCGCGCTTTCGACCGTCTTCGGCACCGGCGGCACTGCTGCGGCGGGGCGGAACGCCAACATGCGCAGCACGGCCATTTCAAAGCCCGCGCGCGGGCTCGGTGCCAACGGCAGGTCGCGACGGCCATTCAACGCCATCTGGTACCAGAGCTGCACCACCTCAGGACGCAGGCGCTCGGCAAATGCCGCCGCGTCCAGGCCTTCGGCGGCAGCCGCAGCCCCCGGTACCAGCTGCTGCACCTGGATGCGATGCAGGCCTTCGGCCAATGCTTCCAGCACGCCACTCCAGTCCGGCGAGAATTCGGCCAACGCGGCCACCACCTGCAGCAGCCGCGGGCCATCGCCTTCGGCCAGCGCATCGAGCATCGCCGCTACCTGGGTGCGGTCAACGGTGCCCAGCATGGTGCGCACCACGTCCTCGCGCAGCGCGCCGCCGGCATAGGCGATTGCCTGGTCCAGAAGCGACAGGCCGTCACGCAGGCTGCCATCAGCGGCCTTGGCCAGTTGCACGATGGCGCTGCCGTCGGCCTCGATCTCTTCTGCCGCCAGGATGCGGGTCATCTGGCCCTGGATCTGATCCTCGTCCAGGCGCTTGAGGTTGAACTGCAGGCAGCGGCTGAGCACGGTGACCGGCAGCTTCTGCGGGTCGGTGGTGGCCAGCAGGAACTTCACGTGCTCCGGCGGTTCTTCCAGCGTCTTCAGCAGCGCGTTGAACGCCGCCTTGGACAGCATGTGCACTTCGTCGATCAGATAGACCTTGTACTTGCCACGCGAGGGCATGTACTGCGCGTTCTCGATCACCTCACGCACATCATCCACACCGGTGTTGGAGGCGGCGTCGATCTCCAGCAGATCGATGTAGCGGCCAGCGTCGATGTCCAGGCAGGCCGCGCACTGACCGCAGGGGTCGGCGCTGGTGCCCTGCTCGCAGTTGAGCGACTTGGCGAAGATGCGCGCGATGGTGGTCTTGCCCACGCCGCGGGTACCGGTGAACAGGAACGCATGGTGGACCCGGCCGCTGTCCAGCGCATTGCTGAGCGCACGGACCACGTGTTCCTGGCCCACCAGCTCGGCAAAACGCTTCGGACGCCACTTGCGGGCAAGGACGAGATAGGACATCAGGCCACCGTTTTCCATCGGATGTTCCATTGTGCCATGCCTGTCCAGCCCCCTCGCCTCCGGCACGTCGTTCGCAGGTTCCTGACTGGGGTGCTTGTGAAGTGCCTCGCAGCCCGCTAGAATCTGCGCCCCTGCTGAGGCGTTTGCCGATGGCAGGGATCCGGAGAGGTGTCCGAGTGGTTGAAGGAGCACGCCTGGAAAGTGTGTAAGCGTCTAAACCGCGCTTCGGGGGTTCGAATCCCCCTCTCTCCGGCACATTAGTAACAGAGCCGCCCAGATGCCGGCCTTTCTATTTAT
>NZ_SRHZ01000091.1 GCF_004684085.1 Stenotrophomonas maltophilia | reverse complement strand
GGCCGGCAACCTCGCGCGTGCTGCCGAACATCATGAGGTTGCCGGCCAGCGGCCGGCACTACCATTTCGAATTCGCCGGGCCACGCCCGGCGGATGCAGAAGGTCAACCGGTGTTCTGCACGCCCTGCGAAACACCGTTCACGCAGGCCACCAACGCGCGCAGCAGGTCATCATCCTCGCGCTCGCTGGCACGCCAGCGCTGCAGCAGGTCCACCTGCAACACGCTGATCGGATCGACGTAGGGATTGCGCAGGCGGATCGACAGCGCCAGCCGCGCATCGTGGTCCAGCAGCGTCTGCTGGTCCATCAATGCCAGCAGCCAGTGTCGGGTGAGCTCCAGTTCGCGCTGCACCTGCGGGAAGAAGCGCCCGTGCAGGTCGCCCGACAACAGTGAGAACTGCTCGGCGATGGTGATATCGCCCTTGGACAGCACCATTGCGATATCGTCCAGGAACGTGCGGAAGAACGGCCAGTCATGCGCCATTTCGCGCAGGGTCTGTTCGTGGCCGGCATCGACCGCCGCCTGCAGGCCGCTGCCTACGCCGTACCAGCCGGGAATGACGGCACGCGCCTGGCTCCAGGCGAACACCCAGGGAATCGCACGCAGGTTGCCCAGTGCCGCGTCCTGGCCGAGCCGGCGCGAAGGACGCGAGCCCAGCGTCATCCGTTCAATCACGTCGATCGGTGTGGCGGTGCGGAAGTAATCCATGAAACCAGCCTGGCCAACGAAGGTGCGATACACCTCGCTGCTGGCCGACGACACCGCGTCCATCACCGGCCGCCAGTCATCCTCGCGCGGCTCGGGGGCACGCGGGCGCAAGCTGGCGCGCAGCACCGCACCCGTGGCCTGTTCCAGCGAGCGCAAGGCCAGCGCGCGGATGCCATATTTGCGATGGATCACCTCACCCTGCTCGGTCACCCGCAGGCGGCCGTCGATACTGCCGCGCGGTGACGCATCGACCGCGTGCGTGGTCTTGCCGCCACCGCGGCTGATCGAACCGCCACGGCCATGGAAGAAGGTCAGGCGGATGCCGGCTTCGGCCGCCACTTCCAGCAGTTCCACCTGCGCACGCTGCAGGCCCCAGCGCGAAGCAGCGATGCCGCCATCCTTGCTGCTGTCCGAATAGCCCAGCATCACCATCTGCACGTTGTCGCGTGCTTGCAGGTGCGCGCGATAGATCGGGTCGGCCAGCAGGTCGCGCAGGGTCGCGGTGCCGCGCTTGAGGTCATCCACGGTCTCGAACAGGGGGGCGATGTCCAGTGGCACCACTCCGCCCTCTTCCACCAGGCCGCCACGACGCGCCAGCGCCAGCACTGCCAGCACATCGCTGCGGTCGTGCGCCATCGAGATGATGTAGCTGCCCAGCGCATCGCTGCCATGCCGCGCGCGTGCATCGGCCAGCGCGGCGAACACCGCATCCAGCCGCGGGTTGCCCTCGTCGTCGGCCTTCGGCAGCGCGTCTTCGCCGCTGGCGTGCGGGCCCAGCAGGCGTGCCCGACCCAGCGCGTCCAGCGCCTGCCAGGTTTCTTCACCGCCCAGTACGGCGGCCAGAGCGCGCGCATGCACGCTCGACTCCTGCCGCACATCCAGCCGCGCCAGATGGAAGCCGAAGGTCTTCACCCGCCACAGCAGGCGCTGCACGGCAAAGCCACCGGCATGTTCGCCGCGATGGGCGCGCAGGCTGTCCAGGATCAGCTGCAGGTCATCGATCAGTTCAGCGGGGCCGGCGTAGGCGCCCTCGCCATCATCCAGCGTCGCCTGCAGGCGTGCGCGCATGCGGTCGTTGAGCAGGCGGTACGGCATGTCGGCATGGCGCGGGCGCGACTGCACCTGCGGCAGCAGCTGCTGGTACTGCGCCACGCGCGCCTGCAGCGCATCGCTCACGCCCACCCGCTCGGTGGACTGGCTGAGCAGGCTGGCCAGCTGCAGCAGTTCCTTCTGGTAGCGCCCCAGCACCGCCTGCCGCTGCGCATCCAGCGTGTTGCGGATGGTGGTGGCATCCACGTTCGGATTGCCGTCCATGTCGCCGCCCACCCAGGTACCGAAGCGAAGCAGGCGCGGCAATGGCAGTTCTTCGCCGTAGGTATCGCGCAGTGCCTGCTGCAGCGATTCGTACAGCACCGGGATCACCCGGTACAACACCTGCACCAGATAGAAGCCGACGTGTTCGCGCTCGTCGTCCACGGTCGGACGCACCGGCGAGGAATCGGTGGTCTGCCACGAGGCGGTCAGCGCCATGCGGAAGCGCGCGGCATCGGCGGCGGCCTCACCCGGCGTGCGCTGGCCGTCGAGGTTGTCGACCAGGCTGGCCACCATCAGCTGCTCTTTTTCCAGCAGCGCGCGGCGCACGGCCTCGGTCGGGTGCGCGGTGAACACCGGTTCGATATCGATGCGTGGCAGCCACTGCGCCAGTTCATCCAGGCCCACGCCCTGTGCCTTCAGGTGCTGCAGCGCATCCTGCAGGCCATCAGGCTGCGCACCTGCGGTACCGGCACGCTGGTAGTCACGGCGGCGGCGGATGCGATGCACGCGCTCGGCGATGTTGACCACCTGGAAGTAGGTGCTGAAGGCCCGCACCATGGTCTCGGCCTGCTGCGGCGTGCGCCCGGCCAGCCCTTCGGCCAGCTCCGACAGCGGTGCCTGGTTCTCGCGGCGGGCGATGGCGCGGGTGCGCACATCCTCGACATCGTCGAGGAAAGCGGCTGAAACCTGTTCAACCAGCAGGTCGCCGACCAGCGCGCCGAGCCGGCGCACGTCATCGCGAAGCGGAAGATCGGGAGAAGCAAACTCGATGCTGCTGCGGTACTCGTTCATCGGCGACGCACAGGCCTCGGTCAACGGATCCAGACCCCAAGCCTAAACCAGAACGGGCGTCGTGCTGCGATGCAAAAATGGTTTCATCTGGTAGTGCCGGCCGCTGGCCGGCAACCTCAGGTTGTGTGGCTCCATGAG
>NZ_SRHZ01000090.1:5000-79350 GCF_004684085.1 Stenotrophomonas maltophilia | reverse complement strand
CGGCGCTGCATCAAAGCAACGCCAGATACCCGCGCACGGTGGCATCCAGCCCGTCATACAGTGCCTCGCCGATCAGCGCGTGGCCGATCGAGACCTCCAGCACGTCCGGCACGTTGGCCAGGAAATCACGCAGGTTGTCCTGCGACAGGTCATGGCCCGCATTGACGCCCAAGCCCACCGCCTGTGCACGGCGTGCTGCGTTCGCGAACAACGCCAGCATCGCGTCGGGATTCCCGGCCGCATGCGCCTCGGCGTAGGGACCGGTGTACAGCTCGATGCGGTCGGCACCGACCTCGGCGGCCTGCTCCAGCAGCGGATTGCCAGCATCGACGAACAGGCTGACCCGGCAGCCCATCGCTTTCAGTTCGGCGATCAGCGGGCGCAGGCGCTCCGCGTCGCGCTCGAAGTCAAAGCCGTGGTCGGAAGTGATCTGGCCATCGCCATCCGGTACCAGGGTGGCCTGGGCCGGGCGTGTCTGCGCACACAGCGGCAGCAGTCCGGGGTAGCCCTCGCGCGGCGGCGCGAACGGATTGCCTTCGATGTTGAATTCAACGCCACGCGCGCGGGTCAGCGTGGACAGGGCCAGCACGTCCTCGGCGGTGATGTGGCGACGGTCGGGCCGCGGGTGCACGGTGATGCCATGCGCGCCGGCATCCAGGCAGGCCTGGGCGGCACGCACCACGTCCGGTTCGGCACCGCCACGCGAGTTGCGCAGGACGGCGATCTTGTTGACGTTGACGCTGAGCTGGGTCATGGAACGGAACTACTTGGAAAGAGGGGACGGGTCGTGTTCGTCAGGGGCGGTGCTGCGACGGGCCTGGGCCTGTTCGCGCAGGCGGCGCAGTTCTTCGGCGTCGACCAGGGTGGCGGGGTCGCGCTGCAGATCGCCGAAACGGGCAACATAACGGCCGCGTACCCAGGCCAGCAGAAAGCCGAGGGCAGCCAGCAGGCACAGGGTCATCAGCCCGGCGTTGGGGGTCTTCAGGGCGAAGGCGAAACAGCCCAGCGCCAACAGCAGGTACAACCAATACATAGTCAGGCTCCCCGGATGATCGCCGCAGTGTAGCGCTGCGTCAGAGCAGCGGCGAGGCCAGCCGTGCGAACGCCTCGGGCAGGCGGTGCAGCCATAGCGAACGGCCCGCCTGGTCGTTCACCCGGGTGGCGCGGTCGAATTCGCCCTGCATCAGTTCGGCCAGGGCGGCAACACGGTCGCGATCGCTGATCATCATCGACAGCTCGAAGTTCAACCGGAAGCTGCGATGGTCGAAATTGGCACTGCCGACGATGCAGACATCATCGTCGGCGATGAAGGCCTTGGTATGCAGCATGCGCGGGCCGTACTCGTAGATCTTCACGCCGGCATGCAGGAGCTCGTCGAAGTAGGAACGCGCGGCCTGGGTGACGAACCAGGAATCGCTCATCTTCGGCACCAGCAGGCGCACGTCCAGGCCGCCCAACGCGGCCGAGGTCAGTGCCATCCGCGCCGCTTCCCCCGGGACGAAGTAGGGCGTGACCAGCCAGACCCGCTCGTGCGCTTCCTGGATCGCCGCCACGTGCAGGCGATGGATGGTTTCCCAGCCCGAGTCCGGGCCGGAGACCAGCACCTGGGCGTTGATCGGGCCATCCGCGCGCAACGGCATGTCGGCCGGCCACAGGCGTGCGATATCCATCCGTGAAGGATCCTGCCCACTGGCGTACAGCCAGTCCTCGGCGAACACCAGCTGCAGGCTGCGCACCACGTGACCACGGATGCGCATGTGCAGATCGCGGTAGGCATCGCTCCTGCGGCTTTCGTCTTCATCGTCGGTGATGTTGATGCCACCGGTGAAGGCCAGGCGGCCGTCGACGATCACCAGCTTGCGGTGGGTGCGCAGGTTCAACCACGGTCGCTTGAACGGCTTCAACAGTTGCCGTGGATGGAACCAGATCGCTTCGCCGCCGGCATCGAGCAGGGGCTGCAGGAAGCGCCGCGGCAGGGCAGAGGAACCCACCGCATCAAGCAGCAGGCGTACCTGCACGCCGGCCTGTGCACGTTCCACCAGCGCGTCACGCAGGGCGGTGCCGGCATGATCCGGGTTGAAGATGTAGTACTCCAGATGCACGTGGTCGCGTGCCTGCGCGACGGCCTCCAGCAGCGCCGCGTAGGTGGCAGCGCCGTCCACCAGCCAGGTCACTTCGGTGGCACTGCTCGGTGCCAGTCCAGTGGTTGCCTGCGCGATCTTGGCAAGCTCGGTGCAGTCGGCATCGGGCGGGCACACGTCGCTGTAATGCTCCATGCCCGACCGCGCACGCCCGCGACGCAGGCGCTGCCGCTTCACCTTCTGCGGGCCCAGCAGGTAGTAGATGAAAAGGCCGAGATAGGGCAGCAGCGCCAGCGACAGGATCCAGCTCAGCGTGGCGACAGGCTCGCGCTTCTGCAGCATGATCCAGCCCGCCAGCGCGAACAGGTACAGCAGGTAGGCCACCGCCAGGATCGTGCCGAGGTGGGCGATGCCATCCAGCCAGTGACGCAGGGAGTCGAAGAGGGCGAGCATCCGCCGATCATAGCGGGCGCGAGTGTAGTGATGGGGTCAGAGCCCTTTGCGGGAAGGGATCTGACCCTGACAACCGGCGGCCGACGGGGTCGGATCCCTTTCCGCAGGAAAGGGCCCTGACCCCCGCGCAAAAAAAGACGCCCCTGTTTCCAGGGGCGTCTGCAGTCGCGTCATGACTGTTGTGCTGCGGTAGTACGTATTACTGCTGCACGAAGCCGATCTTCTTCATCTGAGCATTCTTCGCAGCAGCCAGAACCTTGGCCATTACGTCGTACTCGGAATCCGGGCTGGCGTCGATGCGCAGTTCCGGCTGGTTGGTCGGGTCACGCTGGACCTCCTGCTCCATCCGCTGCTGCAGCTCGCTCGCATTGATCGGGCTGTTGTTCCACGAGACCTGGTTGCTGGCGTCGATCTTCAATTCGATCGGCGGCGGCGGTTCGACCAGCTGCGGCGGTGGGTTGAGCACGCGCTGCGGCAGGTCCACGGCGATCGGGTACGTCATGATCGGCGCGGTCACGATGAAGATGATCAGCAGCACCAGCATCACGTCCACGAGGGGCGTAACGTTGATGTCTGCCATGGGGCCCTTGCCACCACCACTACTGAATGCCATGGCTTATTGCCCCTTCTCTTTGGTCGCAACGAAGCCGACGTCGAGCATGCCCTGTTCCTGCGCGATCTTGGTCATCTCGTTGATGACGCGCATCTTGGTGGTGCGGTCACCACGCAGGTTCAACGGCGGCTGCGGGGTCTGCTGGGCGGCGGTCGCCAAGCGCGACTCGAGAGTCTGCTTGTTGATTTCTTCGTCGTTCCAGTAGATCGAGCCATCTTCCTTGACTGCCAGGGTGATGGGACCCTTGCGATCGTTGGTGTCGTCCGGCTTCTGGACCAGGTTGGCCTCCGGCAGATCCACCTTGACCTTGTGGGACATCAGGGGCGCCGTGATGATGAAGATGATCAGCAGCACCAGCATCACGTCCACGAGGGGCGTAACGTTGATGTCGGCCATGGGGCCGCCGCTGTTACCACTACTGAAAGCCATAACGGGCTCCGTCTAGATCGTGTTGACTACGTTCTCGCTGGGTACAGCGCGTCGCAATTAGCGGACGCGCGAACCGGTGGCGAAGAAGTCGTGCAGGTCGTGCGCGAAGGTATCGAACTTGCTGATGGTCGCGCTGTTGATCTTGCTGAAGAAGTTGAAGGCGAACACGGCCGGGATCGCGACGAACAGACCGATGGCGGTCATGATCAGCGCTTCACCCACCGGGCCGGCAACGGCGTCGATCGAAGCGGAGCCGGTGGCACCGATCTTGATCAGCGCGCCGTAGATGCCCCACACGGTACCCAGCAGACCGACGAACGGAGCGGTCGCACCGACGGTGGCCAGCAGGGTCATGCCCGACTGCAGCTTGTTGCTTTCGCGGGTCACGGCCTGGCGCAGAGCGCGGTCGACGAACTCCGAACGGCTCAGGTTCTCACCCACGCCACCGGTGGCGCCGCCTTCAGCGCGCTGGTGGTGGGCAGCTGCCTGGGCAGCGTCCAGAGCGATCTTCGAGAACGGCTCCGAAGCCGGCTGCTCTTCCATCGCACGGATGGCGTCCTGCGCGTTCGGGGTATCCCAGAACAGGCTGACGACGCGATCAGCGGCGCTCTTCAGGCGGGTAGCACGGAAGATGTTGATGACGGTCCAGTACCAGGACATGGCCGACATGACGACCAGGGTCAGCAGCACGACCCAGGAGACCGCGAAATCACCCGGCTTGGTGGTCATTTCGTGGATCAGATGCTCGAAGCCCATCTGCGACAGGGCGTTGGACGGATTGCCCCCGGCAGCAGCGGCGATGAAAATTTCCTGCAGCATGACGCTTACCTTTGTTGTGTGTGGTGATAAAGGGTGTAGCTAAGCTAAACAATCGAACCGGGGGCGAGGGTGGCCAGGCGGCCACCCGGGCCACATCAGTTCAGTGCAAAGTTGACCGGGACGCGGACGCGGCCAGCAGCCTTCTTACCGCCAGCTTCGGCGGCGTTGAAACGCCACTTCCGGGCAGCTTCCATCGCAGCACGGTCCAGATCGCGGTTACGGCTGGACTTTTCCACCGTGACATTGGTGACGTTGCCGCTGGCATCGACATCAATGATCAGGATCACTTCGCCCTGGATACCAGCGCGGAAGGCTGCCGGCGGGTAGCGCGGCGGATTCATGGCCTTCGACGAGATGTCCACGCTGGCCTCGATCGAGGTCGGCGGAGCCGGCGGCGACGGCGGCGACGGCGGGGTGACGATGTCGCTCGGGCGCGGCTCCGGCACGTCCACGACCGGCGCCTGCGGCGGCGGCGGAACCGGCGACGGCTTCGGCGGCGACAGGTTCTTCACCGGCGGCGGCGGAGTATCCGTCGGCGGCGGCGGCGGCGGCGGGGGTGGCGGCGGCGGCGGCGCGTCTACGATGGTCACCATCACATTGCGCTCCTTCTCTGCCACGGCCTTGGGAGCCACGGCGGGGATGAGGAGCATCATGAAGGCGGCCAGATGCAGGGCAATTACAAACGCGATGCCGACGATGCGAGGCCAGCTCAGCCCCTTGTCATCGGGTTGTTCGTACCGGTGAACGACTAGTTGTTCCGTCATGCGCCAAGAGCTCAATAGTGGGGCCGGGATGCCGGGGGCGGAATCCCTGATCAGCGGTGCATGACACCGCAGGAACCTCCAAGCTTATACCAATCCTGAGCGCCTGCGCATCAACTGAGCAGGCATTCAGGCGTTATTCCTACTTACTTCAGGTTGATGATTTTCTTGGCATCAGCCTGGTTCTTCACGCCCTTCGCCAGCGCCTGCTGGGCGGCCTGCTTGGCCTCGGGGACGCGACCTTCGGCATGCAGGACGCGTGCCAGGTTCAGGTAGGTCTCACCGTCCTTGGAAAGCGGGGCGGCCTTCTGCCACGCATCGATCGCCTGCGGCACCTGGTCGGAGTAGTAGTAGGACTGGGCCAGCGCCAGGTACACCTGGTAGTCCGGCTTCAGGATGCCCTTCTGCAACCCTTCGTTGATGACCGCGATGACGTCCTTTTCCTTGTGCTCGGTATTGGCATAGATCGAGTACAGCTGCTTGTACTCGCGCTCTTCGGTGAGCTGACCGCTGCTGCGCAGCTTGTCCATCACCGCAGCCGCCTTGTCCATCTGCTCGGCCTGCATGTACATGCTGGCCAGGTTCAGCTGGCCCTTCTTGTCACTCGGGTTCTTGGCTGCCAGCGCCTCGGCTTCCTTGACCGCTTCACCCGACTGGCCGGCTTCGGACAGGGCCGCCATCAGCAGCTGGTTCCAGTTGTCCTTCGGCTCGGCCGAGCCGGCGATGGCCTGCTTCAGCACCGGGATCGCTTCCTGGTAGCGCTCCAGCTGGTACAGCGCCTGGCCCTTGGCGATCAGCTCTTCCGGCTTGGTCGACTTGCTCTCGGCGAAGTACTTGTCCAGGGTCGCCAGGCCTTCGGCGGTCTTGTCTTCCTGCAGCTCCAGCTGGCCCAGCATCAGCATCGACTGGAAGTGGCCGTTGTTGTCCAGGCCGTTGAACTGCAGGACCTGCTTCAGGTAGGCGACGGCAGCCGGGGTGTCGTCGGTCTGGTAGGCGGCCTGCGAAGCCAGCTGCGCGGCCAGCGACTTGTCGTACTCGTTCGCGGCGCTGTCAGCCAGGATCTCGTCGGCCTGGGTACGGGTTTCCGGGAACTTTTCCTTGTTGTAGCTGTCGATCAATTTCTGCAGCTTGCTGCCCATCTTGGCCGAGGCCTTGACCGACGGCTCCTGGCGGGTCGCGTTCGGGTACAGCGCCTCGGCCTTGGCCTGCTTGCTGCTGCCGCCGCGGTTGCCGCGCTCGGAGGAACGCGAGGACTGCGCGAAGGCATCGGTGACCACGGCGCCGGTCAGGGCGGTCGCGACGAGGACGGAAAGCACTGCTTTGTGGTTACGGAAAATCATCGTTCACCTCGATCGAACCGCCGGTTAGCGGCAAAGTCGGACTGTCAGAAAAATCTGAGCCGCCAAACGTATCAGAAACAGATGGCGTGAGAAATCGTTTTATGTGCTGCAATACAGCATGAAACTGCGCACTCATCCGCACTTTGGCCGCAGTCCACCCGCCTGCGCCTGCTGATAGACCGGGGTCAAGCCCGGTGCATCGCGGCGCAGTTCCTGGATCCGGTTGGCTGGATCAGGGTGGGTGGAGAGCCATTGTGGGCTGCGACCGCCACTGGCGGCCATCATGTTCTGCCATAGATCGACGGCCTGCGCAGGGTTGAACCCCGCCTGCGCCATCAACCGCTGGCCGATCACGTCGGCCTCGCTTTCCTGGGTGCGCGAACCCGGCAGCAGGAAGGCGGTCTGTGCCCCCATGCCGCCGAGCTGGTTGACGGTACTGGCGGCGCCATCCCCGTAGGCGGCACCGGCCAGCGCGCCGAGTACCGCCAGGCCGGTCTGTGCGCCCATCTGGCGGGTGATGCGCTCTTCATGATGACGGGCAATGACGTGGCCGATTTCATGGCCGATTACGGCAGCCAACTGGTCCTGGTTCTTGGCCACGGTGAAGATACCGGTGTTCACACCGACCTTGCCCCCGGGCAGGGCGAATGCGTTGGGCTCCTTGTCGACGAACACGGCCGTTTCCCACCGTACGCCACGGTACTGGGGCGGCAGCTGCGCGACCAGAGCGTTGACCACGCACTGCACATAGCCGTTCTGACGGCCATCGGTGCTGATCTTTTCCTTCTGCTTGGTTTCGGCGAACGCCTGCGCACCGAGCTGGTCCAGCTGCGCCTGCGACACGCCACCCACCATCTGCCGGCGGCCGGTGGGGGAGGTCGTTGTCGCGCAGGCACTGACCAACAGGGTGATGACAAGGGCCAGCAGCAGTTGTTTCATGGATGCACCCCCGTGTTCATATGCGCAGTGTGTAGCGTAACGGCTTAATCTTTCGTCAAGCGGACAGGGCGCTACGTTGCCCCGAAGAATACAAGCGCGGCGAGGGCCACGCCGTTGTTCAACGCATGCGCGGTGATCGCCGCCCACAGCGTGCCGGTGCGCTGGTACAGCCAGCAGAACGCCGCGCCCATGCCGCCGTAGACCAGCCACAGCTGTGCGATCTCGGCCGGGCCATTGGCACTGGTGCCGGGAATTTCATGGATCAGGGCGAAGGCAAGGCTGCTCAACACCAGACCCAGCCACGGACGACCTGCCTGCCAGAGGCGGCCGAACAGCACGCGACGGAACAGAAGCTCTTCGTAGGCAGGCGCCAGCACCACTGCGAACAGCACCAGGAACAGCGGAAAGCGCGCGATCGCACTCTGCATCAGTGCCAGATTGGTGGGCACCGGCTCGATGCCGAACTGTTTGGCCAGGAAGGCAATGCCGTTGCTGCCGAGCACGATCAGGGTCGCCACCAGCAGGGTCCAGCCCCAGGTGGAGGGGCGGCGCAGCGCCTGGCGCGAAGCGTTGCGCTCCACGGCATTGGCGGGGCGGCGCCAGAAGTACAGCAGCAGCGCGGCACCGCCGGTGGCGAACAGGGCCATCAGGATCTGTGCGAGCGCGCCGGGTTGGCCGAGTGAAGCCGCCACCGAACTGGCGTCGGGCGCGCCACCATTGGCCTGCACGTTGGCGTACCCGACCACTACGCCGCGGTACAGGCCCCACAGCAGGCCGCTGAACAGGCTCAAGCCGAACAGCGTAACGGCGGCAATGCCCAGGTCGATGAAGAAACCCGCCAACGGGGAGCCCGCACGCGGCGCGGCAGAGGCCGGCGGAATCGGGGGCGGGGCGGAAACCGGGGCAGAAGCGGACATCAGTTACCTGCGTTCAAGGGTCGAAGACCGGTGCACCTCCCCGCGCACCGGCCATGACCCGATTGTGTCAGATATCCAGGTTTGCGACCTTCAGCGCGTTGTCTTCGATGAAGTCGCGACGCGGTTCGACGACATCGCCCATCAGGGTGCTGAAGATCTGGTCGGCAGCGACGGCATCTTCGATACGCACCTGCAGCAGGCGACGGGTATCAGGATTGACCGTGGTGTCCCACAGCTGTTCCGGGTTCATTTCACCCAGGCCCTTGAAGCGCTGGATCTGGCGGCCGCGCTTGGCTTCGTCCAGCAGCCAGGCCTGCGCCTTGGCGAAGCTGTCGACTTCGACCGATTTGGCGCCACGGCCGATGGTGGCGCCCTCGCGCACCAGGCCGTGCAGCAGGCTGGCGGCCTGGTAGATGGCACGCAGTTCACCCCCTTCGAAGGCGGCCAGCGGCAGCACCTGCACGTGTTCCTCGCCCATGTGGCGGCGGGTCACCAGCACAGCGGCCGGACGCTCGTCGTTCGGCTCCTGCAGTTCCAGGCTGAAACGTGCACTGCCCAGACTGCCCTGGTTGAGGCGCTTGGCCAGTGCATCCAGGCCCTGGCCTTCACCAGCATTGCGCAGGTTGGCCAGATCCATCGGCACGAAGTCGACCAGCGCTTCAAGCAGGTTGCGGTCGTAGCGGTGCGCATTGCGTTCGATCGCATCGCGCGCGCCGGCGAAAGTCAGCAGCAGCTTTTCCAGCGCGGCACCTTCGATGCCCGGTTCGCCGGCGGCCGGCACCAGCATGGCGTTTTCCACCGCGTTGCTGGCCAGGTAGCTGTCCAGCGCCGGGTCGTCCTTCAGGTACAGCTCCTGCTTGCCCTGCTTGATCTTGTACAGCGGCGGCAGGCCGATGTAGACGTAACCGCGCTCGATCAGCTCCGGCATCTGACGGTAGAAGAACGTCAGCAGCAGCGTGCGGATGTGGGCGCCGTCCACGTCGGCGTCGGTCATGATGATGATCTTGTGGTAACGCAGCTTGTCCGGGTTGTACTCGTCGCGGCCGATGCCGGTGCCCAGCGCGGTGATCAGCGTACCCACCTGGTCGGAGGCCAGCATGCGGTCGAAGCGTGCACGTTCCACGTTGAGGATCTTGCCGCGCAGCGGCAGCACCGCCTGGTTCTTGCGGTTGCGCCCCTGCTTGGCCGAGCCACCTGCCGAGTCACCCTCGACGATGAACAGCTCGGACAGCGCCGGATCCTTTTCCTGGCAGTCGGCCAGCTTGCCCGGCAGGCCGGCGATATCCAGCGCGCCCTTGCGGCGGGTCAGGTCACGGGCCTTGCGCGCGGCTTCACGGGCACGCGCAGCGTCGACGATCTTGCCCGCGATCGCCTTGGCTTCGTTCGGGTTTTCCTGCAGGAACTCTTCCAGGCGCGCGCCAAAGGCGTTTTCCACCGCCGGGCGCACATCGGAGCTGACCAGCTTTTCCTTGGTCTGGCTGGAGAAGCTCGGGTCCGGCACCTTCACCGACAGCACGGCGATCATGCCTTCGCGCATGTCGTCGCCGGTCAGGTTGATCTTGGCCTGCTTGGCGATGCCGTTCTGCTCGATGTAGTTGTTGAGCACACGGGTCAACGCACCGCGGAAGCCGGCCAGGTGGGTACCGCCGTCCTTCTGCGGGATGTTGTTGGTGAAGCAGTACATCGTCTCCTGGTAGGAGTCGGTCCACTGCAGCGCCACGTCCACGACGATGTTGTTGTGTTCGCCGGTGACCGAGATGACATTCGGGTGCAGCGGGGTCTTCAACTGCGCCAGATGCTCGACGAAGCTGCGGATGCCGCCTTCGTAGTGGAAGTCGTCGCGGCGGCCATCGCCACGCTCGTCGGCAAGGACGATCTTGACGCCGGAGTTCAGGAACGACAGTTCGCGCAGGCGACGGGCAAGGATGTCGTAGTGATATTCCACGTTATCGTGGAATGCGACGGTCGACGGCCAGAAGCGCACCGTGGTGCCGCGCTTGGTGGTGGCCTCCAGCTTCGCCAGCGGGCTGACCGCGGCGCCGTTGCTGAATTCCTGCTGGTAATGGAAACCGCCCTGGAACACGTCCACCAGCAGCTTCTGCGACAGCGCGTTGACCACACTGACACCGACGCCATGCAGACCGCCGGAAACCTTGTAGCTGTTGTCGTCGAACTTGCCGCCTGCGTGCAGGACAGTCATCACCACTTCGGCCGCAGAAACTTCGCGACCCAGCTTGGCGCTCATCTGCTCGTGCTTGCCGGTCGGAATGCCGCGACCGTTGTCGGACACCGAAACCGAGCCATCGGCGTGGATGGTGACCGACACATTGTCGGCATGCCCGGCCAGCGCCTCATCGATGGAGTTGTCGACAACTTCGAACACCATGTGATGCAGACCGGTGCCGTCATGGACGTCGCCGATGTACATGCCAGGGCGCTTGCGGACAGCCTCCAGGCCTTCCAGGGCCGTAATGCTGTTGGCGTCGTAGTTGCCGTTGTTTGCCGGGGTGTTCTGTTCGTCGGTCATTGCGCTTGCCGTAGGCTCCGCAGGTCGGCCACCGCAGGTAGCGATAGGCCGAGAATGAAGGGATAGCAGCCTGAATTATACCAGCCGGGGCTGATCGGCCTTGTCGGGTCCACTATGGCACAGCCACGATCTGTGCATGTTC
Organism: Stenotrophomonas maltophilia; assembly: GCF_004684085.1. Classification (GTDB taxonomy): domain Bacteria; phylum Pseudomonadota; class Gammaproteobacteria; order Xanthomonadales; family Xanthomonadaceae; genus Stenotrophomonas; species Stenotrophomonas maltophilia_AS. The sequence continues at coordinate 68,329 of NZ_SRHZ01000090.1, read as the reverse complement.
CACGTGGAACCGGGCGATGTGGGTCAGTTCCTGCAGCGCCGCCGGGGATTCGGTGGCGGTAACGAAGATCTGGGCTGGGCCAGCCAACAGACGCTCCAGTACCCGCGCCTGATGGGTGCGATCCAGTTCCGAAGCCAGATCATCCAGGGCGATGACCGGCCATTCCCCGCGCTGCTCCGCGTAGTCCTCAGCCTGGGCCAGCAGGCAGGCCAGAGCCGTCAGCTTGGCCTGGCCACGGGACAGCGCATCACGACCGGGAATGCTGTGGAAGTCCACGCTCCAGTCTGCACGGTGCGGACCAACCGATGTGTAGCCCGCCTGGCGATCACGTTCCCGGGCCAGCAGCAGGGCATCTGCGAGAGGAACTTCATGCCGCCGCCAACCCGGACTCAGCTCCATGGCCTGGATACCCAGCTGGGGAGCCAGTTTCGCCGCCAAAGCCACGGTTCGCTGCTGCAACCGCTCCAGGTAGTGCTGTCGGCGGCTGGTCAGCGGCTCGCCCGCCTCGGCCAGCTCGTGATCCCAGGTATCCAGCATCCGCGACGGTCCGCCTTGCTTGAGCAGGGCGTTGCGCTGCTTCAATGCACGTGAGTAACGGCGCCACAAGGACAGAAAATCCGGTTCCACGTGGAACAAGCCCCAATCGAGGAAACGCCGGCGAGGTTCACCACCGCCACTCACAAGTGCGTGACTGCCCGGTTCGAACGTCACCACGGCCAGCGCAGCACAGAGATTGCCAAGCTGTGCGACATCCTCGCCGTCCAATCGCCCCTTCCAGTCCTGGCCACTGTGGCGCAGGCCGGCCTTTCGGCGGTGCGGCGGGTGATTGGCACGCTGTTCGTCCCATTCCACGAAGATTTCCAGCGCTTCCTGGCCCTGGCGCACCAGTCCATCGCGAACGCGCCCCCGGAAACTGCGGCCATAGGCCATCAGGTGCAGGGCCTCGAGCACGCTGGTCTTGCCGGCACCGTTGTCGCCGGTCAGCAGGTTCAATCCCGGCTGGGGCGACAGGTCCACCGCACTGAAGCGACGCAGTTGGTGCAAGGCAAGGCGGCGGATCTGCATGGGGCGCGAAGGACCATCCGCACGGGGCGGTAGAGGAGCGGGGAATCCATCAGCTTACTGCATCGGTCAAGCCAGCCGTGCCGGATCGGCTGCAGATCTGGAGACGAGGGTCACATCAGGCCCGCACTCAGAGGTTCCACGTGATCTTTTCCCCTCAACCAGTCGCATGCAGGTCTGTATGCACACCAGAATCCTTCCATTCTGCGAGGGCTGCTGGGCGTAGATCCCCAGATTTCAACGAATTCAGCAGCATTTCGCGGATGCCTCCCGGTCGTCTCGACGGCCGGTTCGGCGACGAGCCCGCCGCTTCCTTCAAATCTGTGGGCCGATGCCCAGCAGGGTTCCACAGATTTCAAGAAATTCAGACCAGTCGTTTCACGCTGTCCACAGGGACCATGTATGACTTATACACAACGTATGGGCAATCTGTGGATAAAAAAGCCGTTTTCAGCCCGGCTCGAAACTATCCACAGGTTCACCCCCAGCCTGACGTGCCTCTATACAGGGGGTTTCAGGTGCATAAAAGTTTTACAAATCAGATAGATAATGCATTTTTCCACCAAATCTGGCTCTACCATCACCACCATGCTTTAGATTTATACCCAGATTTAGAAGCTAGGCAGGACCCGATCCGGCACGAACGGGCCCTGTGGACAGTGGCGTCAACAGGGCCAACACCCACTGCGCTCAAACATGAGATCAGCTTCGCTCGCACGGGTAGACCAGGGCGACTACATCGAGAGCGATCTGTCCAGGAATCTCAATGCCGCTCGAACGTGCCCCGCTGGAACCGCCCACCGTCAACGTTGACGGAAAACCGGCCTGAGTTCTGGCAATGGCAGCCGAGATCAATCGGCCCATTCCCTGGAGGCGCCGACGTCGGTACTGCTCCCGCTCTCCAGTTCCCGCCAATGCTCCACGTGGAACCAAAAAAAAACGCCCGGGAAGATCCCGGGCGTCGTTCGGTTCCACGTGGAACAGCGCTACCGTCAGAGACGCAGCGGCATCACCACGTGGCGCGACTTCTCACTGCTGGATTCACGCACCAGCGCCGAGGAGTTCGAGTCGCGCAGCTGGATGATGACTTCTTCGTCGCGCAGGGCGGACAAGGCATCCAGCAGATAGTTCACGTTGAAGCCGATGGCCAGATCGCTGACCGTGGTATCGGCCTCGATCTCTTCCTGGGCTTCTTCCTGCTCCGGGTTGTGCGCGCTGATCTTCAGGTTGTCCGGCGAGACTTCCACGCGGATGCCGCGGTACTTCTCGTTGGACAGAATCGCTGCGCGCTGCAACGAGGCGCGAAGGGATTCGCGATTGACCTTCACCTCACGGTCTGCGCCGATCGGGATCACCGCTTCGTAATCCGGGAAACGACCGTCGATCAGCTTGGAGGTGAAGGTGACATCGTCGCGCTTCACGCGAACGTGGCTGCGGCCGACTTCCAGCTCGATCTCACGATCACCGCTTTCCAGCAGGCGCTGCAGTTCGGTCACACCCTTGCGCGGCACGATGATCTGCCGCTTGGAACCGCTCGGCTTGGCCAGATCGGTTTCACACAGGGCCAGGCGGTGGCCGTCGGTGGCGACGGTACGCAGGGCATCACCGCGCAGATCGAACAGCAGGCCGTTGAGGTAGTAGCGCACGTCCTGCTGGGCCATCGCGAACGCGGTGCGCTCGATCAGTTCCTTCAGCGTCGCTTCGCCGATGGCGACGCGCTCGGTGGCTTCCACTTCATCCACCGACGGGAAGTCGTTGGAGGGCAGGGTGGCCAGAGTGAAACGGCTGCGACCGGCCTGCACGGTGATCTTGTCACCGGTCTGCGAGACGGTGATCCGGCTGCCGTCAGGCAGGGCGCGGATGATCTCGAACAGCTTGCGGGCGGGAATGGTGGTTTCGCCGTCCTGGGCATCCTCAACCGCGATCCGCGACACCATCTCCACTTCCAGGTCGGTACCGGTCAGCGACAGCTGGCCGTTCTGCACCTGAACCAGGAAATTGGCCAGAACCGGAAGGGTCTGGCGGCGTTCGACCACGTTGACGACCTGTGCCAACGGCTTGAGAAAGGCTTCGCGCTGCAGTGTGAAACGCATGTGGTTCCGTGCCCCTATGCTTTAAAAAAATATGGAATAAATCAAAAGCTTGGTGGTGCTGGTAGAGCCAGAATCGCTGGAAAACAAGGCTAAGTCTTTGTAAACAAAAGGTTTATCTGCCTCGAAACCCTCTGCATTACCAGCCCCAAGAGGGTGGGGAAAGCTGTGGATAAATCTACCTCGAAATCGAGCGGCATTTTTATCCACATGCTGTCCCGCGCTTGCTACCGGATTCTGCACCGTTTTATGCGATGACGCCTTATCGGCGCACGTGCATCATTCGCTCAGCTTCCGGATCAGCTTGTCCCAGTCTTCGCGGAGCTTGCCGTCGGCTTCCATCAGGGTGCGGATCTGGCGGCAGGCGTGCAGCACCGTGGTGTGATCGCGACCGGCAAAGGCATCACCGATCTCAGGCAGGCTGTGTTCGGTCAGTTCCTTGGTCAGTGCCATGGCAACCTGGCGCGGACGGGCCAGCGAGCGGGTCCGGCGCTTGGACAGCAGATCCTTGATCTGCAGGCCGTAGTAGTCGGCAACGGTTTTCTGGATGTTGGGAATGCTGATCGCCTGCTGCTGGGCGCGCAGCAGATCGCGCAGGGTTTCCTGGGCGAAGTCAGTGGTGATCGCACGGCCGGTGAAATTGGCGCGGGCGGTCAGGGTATTCAGCGCGCCCTCGAGGTCGCGCACGTTGGAGCGCATCTTCTTGGCGATCAGGAACGCAACATCATCGGGAATCTCGGCACCGCGTTCGCGTGCCTTGGCCAGCACGATCGCGGCACGGGTCTCGAAGTCCGGCGGTTCGATCGCGACGGACAGGCCCCAGGCAAGCCGCGACTTCAGGCGCGCTTCCAGGCCTTCGACCTCGCGGGGATAGCGGTCGCAGGTCAGGATGATCTGCTGCTTGCCATCGAACAACGCGTTGAAGGTGTGGAAGAACTCTTCCTGGGTGCGGTCCTTGCCGGCGAAGAACTGGATGTCATCGATCAGCAGCGCGTCCACCTGCTGGAACTGGCGCTTGAACTGATCCATGGTCTTTTCCTGCAGGGCCCGGATCATCGCGCTGAAGAACTGTTCCGAACGCAGGTACAGCACCTTCGCGCCCGGATTGGCCTCGCGCATGGCGTTGCCGGCGGCGAACATCAGGTGGGTCTTGCCCAGGCCCGTGCCTCCGTACAGCAGCAGCGGGTTGTGCGCCCGGTCGCCCGGCTTCTGTGCCGCCTGGAAGGCCGCGGCCAGGCCCAGCTGGTTGCTGCGGCCTTCGACGAAGTTGGCAAAGGTGTAGTGATTATCCAGGTTGCCGGCGAACGGCACCTGCGGTCCGCTGGAAACATGTGCCGACGGCGTCGAAACCGGCGCGTTCTGCGCCTCCACCGGGCGCGGGCGCGAGCCGATTTCAAGAAAAACGTCGCTGAAACCAGCGAAGTGGGCCAGCAGTTCGCGGATCCGCGCCAGGTACAGCTCGCGGACCTGATCGACGATGAAGGCATTCGGTGCATACAGCACCAGGCTGTCAGCGCGCAGATCGGCCTGCAGCGGCTTCAACCAGGTGTGAACGTCTTCCGGCGGGAACTCCGCTTCGAGGCGCTCGAGACTTCGGGACCAGGCATCCATCAGCAATAATCGTCCGGTGGCCGGGGCGTGGACGCGACAAGGCGCCCAAACACAGGCCGGAAAGGGGGGAAATGGATGGCTCAGACTACCACCGAGCGCAGGGCTTCGGAATGCTTGTCCCCTACTTATTCACAAAAACATCCACAGCTATTGCACAGGCCAGTGAATTCGCGTAGCTCCAGGGGGTTGACGCGGGGTGGGGTACCTCTCTAAAATTTCCGGTTCTTTCCGTCCCATTCATACGAGAGGCCCACATGGCCACCAAGCGCACCTTCCAGCCCAGCAACCTCAAGCGTAAGCGCGACCACGGCTTCCGTGCCCGTATGAAGACCGCTGACGGCCGCAAGATCCTGTCGCGTCGCCGCGCCAAGGGCCGCAAAGTCCTGAGCGCCTGATTGCCATGCCGCATCCAGCGGCAGACGCAATCCATTCGACAGTGAATACTGCTGACCCGCGCAAGCGATTCCCTCGCTCTGCGCGGGTTCGCACGCGTGCCGAATATTCAACGGTCTTCAACGGCGCCCGCCGTGTGTCCGATCCGCTGATGACCCTGCACTGGCTGCCGGCTGACCGGCCGGCCAGGCTGGGTCTGGCGGTTTCCCGCAAGGTTGATCCGCACGCCGTAGGGCGTAACCGGATCAAGCGCGTCCTGCGCGATGCCCTGCGTCAGACACGAACCGACATCCAGCCAGGCGACTTCGTCGTCGTGGCTCGTAGTGCTGCGCGTAGCGCCAGCAACGACGATATCCGCCAGGCCTTCCTGCGCCTGTTGCGGCGCCTGCGCGCATTGCCCGCGCCGGGCGTGGACGGCACAATGCCGCCGCCTGATGGCATCGCCATTTCCTCCATCACTGAGCCGGCACCGCGTCCCGGCCCCGCTGAGCCTGCCTGCTGATGAACCAGACCCGCGTATTCCTTATTTTTGCCTGGCTGATGGTGGCCGTGCTGCTGTGGATGGAGTGGAGCCGTGAAAAGGCCGCCCCGACCCCGGCACCGACGACCACGTCGGCTCCGGCCGCTGCACAGAGCGTTCCGGGCGCCACGCCGGGCAGCGTTCCCAATGCGCAGGTCCCGGGCGCCCCGGGCCAGGCCGCAGCGCAGGCCCAGGCCAGCGCCACTCCGGCCAGCCAGCGCGTCACCGTCACCACCGACGTGCTGCGTCTGGTACTGGACGGCGGCCGCGTGCTCGACGCCGAGCTGCTGCAGTTCCCGCAGACCAAGGATGAAGGCAGCCCGCCGGTACGCCTGCTGACCGAAGACCCCGCGCATCCGTACAGCGCGATCAGTGGCTGGGCCAGCGAAGACAAGAACACCCCGGTCCCCGGCGCTGACGGCTTCAAGCTGGTGGGCGACACTCAGGACTTCGTGCTGGCCAAGGGCCAGAACGAGCTGCAGATTCCGTTCGTGTGGACTGCCGACAACGGCGTGACCATCAAGCGCACCCTGACCGTCTCGCGTAACGAGTACGCCGTGCGCTTCAAGGACGAGGTCAGCAACACCGGCGCAGCGCCCTGGAACGGTTACGTCTACCGCACCCTGGACCGCACCCCGACCATTCTGTCGCGGAGCATGACCAATCCGGATTCCTTCAGCTTCAACGGTGCCACCTGGTACGACAACGACAAGAAGTACCAGCGTCGTGCGTTCAAGGATTACCTGGAAGACGGCACGCTGAACCAGAACATCACCGGCGGTTGGCTGGCGATGCTGCAGCACCACTTCTTCACCGCATGGATTCCGCAGAAGGACCAGACCGCGCACTACGTGCTGTCGCAGGTGGCCGGTCGTGACCTGATCGAAGCGCGTGGCCCGGCCTTCACCGTGGCCCCGGGCCAGTCCACCAGCACCGAAGCCCGCCTGTGGGTCGGCCCGAAGCTGGTCAACCTGATTGCCAAGGAAGACGTGCCGGGCCTGGACCGCGTGGTCGACTACAGCCGCTTCTCGATGATGGCGGTGATCGGCCAGGGCCTGTTCTGGGTGCTGAACCAGGTGCACAAGCTGGTTGGCAACTGGGGCTGGGCGATCGTCGGCCTGGTGGTGCTGCTGAAGCTGGTGCTGTACCCGCTGTCGGCGACCCAGTACAAGAGCGGTGCCAAGATGCGTCGCTTCCAGCCGCGCATCGCGCAGCTGAAGGAACGCTATGGCGATGACCGCCAGAAGTTCCAGACCGCGATGATGGAGCTGTACAAGAAGGAAAAGATCAATCCGATGGGCGGCTGCCTGCCGATCCTCATCCAGATGCCGATCTTCTTCGCCCTGTACTGGGTGCTGGTGGAATCGGTCGAGCTGCGCCAGGCGCCCTGGTTCGGCTGGATCCAGGACCTGACTGCACGCGACCCGTACTTCATCCTGCCGGTGATCAACGTGGCGGTGATGTGGTTCACCCAGAAGCTGACCCCGGCACCGGGCATGGACCCGATGCAGCAGAAGATGATGCAGTTCATGCCGCTGGTGTTCGGCGTCATGATGGCCTTCATGCCGTCCGGCCTGGTCCTGTACTGGGTGGTCAACGGCGGCCTGGGCCTGCTGCAGCAGTGGTGGATGACCAAGCGCCATGGCGGCGAGCCGGTCCCGGCCACCACCGCTCCGGCCCCGGTCAAAAAGAAGTAATCGGTAGAGCCGGCCGTTGGCCGGCTGACCTCAGCAGAAGCCCGCCGCAAGGCGGGCTTTTCGCATCCGGCGTTAGAATCGCCGGCACACCGATCCTGCATCCATCGAGTCCGCCATGCCGCGTGCGTCGTCGTTCCGCCTGTTCCTGCCCTCGCTGTTGTTGACCCTGGTCGTTGCCGGTTGTGGCGACAAGGATGCGAAGGCGCCGGCGACCACCGTCACCCAGCCCAGCGCGCAGGCCGCTGCCGCAGCCGATCCGGCCGCCGCACCGTTGCTGGCAGCGCTGCAGAAGCAGCTCGATGGCTACCGCCGCATCATCGTGCTGCTGGCCGATGAAGAGCAGCAGTCGAGCGCCGACCGCAGCACCTCCACCCAGATCGGACAACAGCTGTTCCACGATGGCCTCGAACAGCGCACGGCCATCGCCACGCAGTTCGACACGGTGCTGCGTGGTTCCAGCCCGCAGCGCTTCGCCACCCTGGGTACCGTGCTGGACTACATCGAGTCAGCACCGGAACTGTTCGACGCCGACCGCCTTGCCTTCCGCGAAGTGCTGCGCGACCTGCATGAGCGCGTTGGCACGGATTCGTCGCTGCCGGCGGTGAAGCTGCACCAGCGCATCGGTGAGGATCTGGAGGCGCTCGACGAGATCGAGCGCAACTACAACCAGGAACTGACCCGCATCTTCAGCCGCTTCGAGCGCACCCGCGCCATCGCGCTGAAGCGCGAGAAGTGGGAGGACTACATCGCCCACCTGCACAAGGACTACAGCCGCGAAGCGATCCTGCGCGACTACGGGGTGATCGAGCCGTACCCGATGTCGATGAAGGACAGCGACCGCGAAATCTTCGGCCGTGACCTGCCGGCCAAGACCGTGGTGCTGACCTTCGACGATGGCCCGCACAAGGCCTACACCGATGAAGTAGTGGCCATCCTCAAGCGCTACGACGTGCCGGGTGTGTTCTTCGAAGTCGGCCGCAACCTGGGCAAGGTCGAGGCCGATGGCAAGGTCAGTCTCGGGCCGATGGCGAAGATCAGCCGCAGCCTGATGGAAGAGGGCTATGCGGTGGGCAACCACAGCCTGACCCATGCCCAGTTGTCGCGCACTACCGGCGACGCGCTGCGCCAGCAGGTGCTGGACACCGACACGCTGCTGAAGGATGTCGACAGCAAGCGCGCCCCGCTGTTCCGCTTCCCCTATGGCGCGCGCAACGCCGAAGGCCTGCAGCTGCTCAACGAAGCCGGCCTGAAGTCGATCATGTGGAACATCGACTCGATGGACTGGGCCGACCCCGTGCCGGAGTCGATCGTGCAGCGCGTGCTCGACCAGGTGAACAAGGAGCAGCGCGGCATCATCCTGTTCCACGACATCCACGATCGTGCGGTGAAGGCGCTGCCGCAGATCCTCGATCGGCTGATCGCCGATGGTTACCAGTTCGCCGGCTGGAACGGTCGCGAATTCACCGTGGCGCGCGCGCGCAAGGGCGACACCAGTGCAGCTACGGTCACCACCGGCTACGAGAAGTCGTGGGCGATCGTGGTCGGCATCGACAACTACGCCAAGTGGCCGAAGCTGGAATACGCCAGCCACGACGCGCAGGCGGTGGCCGATACCCTGACCGGGCAGTTCGGCTTCCCGTCCTCGCAGGTGATCGTGCTGAAGAACGAACAGGCCACACGCAACAACATCCTGGCCGCCTTCCATGATCGACTGGCCGATGACCGCACCGGAAAGAACGACCGCGTGTTCGTGTTCTTCGCCGGCCATGGCGCCACCCGCCAGCTCGCCTCGGGGCGCGACCTCGGTTACATCATTCCGGTCGATTCAGATCCGAAGGAATTCGCCACCGACGCGATCGCGATGACCGACATCCAGAACATCGCTGAGAGCATGCAGGCCAAGCATGTGATGTTCGTGATGGATGCCTGCTACAGCGGCCTGGGCCTGACCCGTGGCGGCCCGTCGTCGTCCTCGTTCCTGCGCGAGAACGCGCGTCGCAGCGCGCGGCAGATGCTGACCGCTGGCGGTGCCGACCAGCAGGTGGCCGACGCCGGCCCGAATGGCCACTCGGTGTTCACCTGGGTGCTGCTGCAGGCGTTGGCTGGCAAGGGCGACCTCAATGGCGATGGGCTGATCACCGGCACCGAACTGGCCGCCTACGTGGCGCCGGCAGTGTCGGCGGTCTCGCACCAGACCCCGGCCTTCGGCAGCCTGCCTGGATCGCAGGGCGGCGAGTTCGTGTTCCAGGTGCCGGACAGCCAGGAATTCCTCAACGCCGACACGCGCCAGCTGACTGCCGATGCGATCGCGCTGAACAACAAGGTCGATGCTGCCAGCGAAGCAAAGGGCAGCCAGGCGCCGGTGACCGTGGCCGACCTGCAGGGCGGCAAGGCCAAGCTGGTGGTGCCCACTGCCGGCCCGGCCTCGGATCGCCAGCGCGCGCAGCAGGCCAATGACCGTGGCCTGCAGCTGTACCGCGAGAAGCAGTACGACGAAGCCGTGGCCCAGTTCACCGAAGCGCTGAAGCTGCGTCCGGACTTCGCCCAGGCCGCCAACAACCTCGGCTTCGTCTATTACCGCCAGCAGCGCTACGCCGAAGCCGCGCGCTGGCTGGAGAACACGCTGAAGATCGACCCGTCGCGTGCAGTGGCCTATCTCAACCTGGGCGATGCCTACTTCAACGCCGGCGACAAGGCCAAGGCGAAGCAGGCCTATACCACCTACCTGGCGCTGCAGCCGCAGGGCAGTGGTGCCGCGCAGGCACGCGCGCAGCTGGAGAAGCTCTGAGCCATGAACGACGCGATCCGCACCGATACCATCGTCGCCATCGCCAGTGCCCCCGGCGCGGGTGGGGTGGGACTGCTGCGACTGTCCGGCCCGCGTGCCGCGGCTATCGCCAACGCGCTGGGTGCGCCTGCACTGCGCCCGCGCCATGCGCACTATGCGCGCCTGCGCGATGCCGACGGCGAGGTCATCGACGATGGCATCGTGCTGTGGTTCCCGGCACCGAACAGCTTCACCGGCGAAGAGGTGGTGGAACTGCAGGGCCATGGCAGCCCGGTGTTGCTGCAGCAACTGGTCGCGCGCTGCATCGCGCTCGGTGCGCGCCAGGCGCGACCGGGTGAGTTCAGCGAACGGGCGTTCCTCAACGGCAAGCTGGACCTGGCCCAGGCCGAGGCCATCGCCGACCTGATCGCCGCGGGTGACAACCGCGCCGCGCGCGCTGCACGCCGTTCGCTGGATGGCGTGTTCTCGCGCCGCATCGACGCCGTGGTCGAACAGCTGGTGCTGCTGCGCATCCATGTGGAAGCGGCCATCGATTTCGCCGACGAACCGCTGGATACCCTCGGTGGCGCACAGGTGCGGCGCGGGCTGGAACAGGCGCGCAGCGATCTGGCCATTCTGCGCCGCGATGCCGAGCGCGGCCGTCGTCTGCGCGATGGCCTGCATGCAGTGCTGATCGGCCCGCCGAATGCAGGCAAGAGCTCACTGCTGAACGCCCTGGCCGGAAGCGAGCGCGCCATCGTCACCGACATCGCCGGCACTACGCGCGACACCCTGCGCGAAACCATCCGATTGGATGGGCTGGAACTGACCTTGGTCGACACCGCCGGCCTGCGCGACGGCGGTGACGCCATCGAACGCGAAGGCATGCGCCGCGCCCACGTGGAAATCGAGCGCACTGATCTTGCATTGATCGTGCTGGATGCGCGCGATCCGGCTGCGGGTGAAGCCGCACTGGGCGATGCCGTGGCGGCGGTGCCGCACAAGGTCTACATCCACAACAAGTCGGACCTGCTGGATGCGTTGCCGGTGCCGGGCGATCCGGATCGGGTGTTCGTTTCGGCCGCCACCGGCGCCGGGCTCGAAGATCTGCATGCGCGCCTGCGTTCGATTGCCTCGGCCGGGGCAGGAGAGCAGGTGGATGGCGAATTCTCCGCGCGTACGCGCCATGTGGATGCGATCGAGCGCGCGCAGGAGCATGCACAGCGCGCCGACGGCGAGCTGGCACACGAACATCTGGAGCTGGCCGCCGAGGAACTGCGGCTGGCGCACGATGCGCTGGGCGAGATCACCGGGCAGATGAGTGCCGATGATCTGCTGGGAAGGATCTTCTCCAGTTTCTGCATCGGGAAGTAAGCCCTGGCTCTGGTAGATGCCAACCTTCGCTCTGGTAGGTGCCAACCTTGGTTGGCACAGGGCGTCCGGGGTCATGGACGCGGGCTGGCAGAGCGCCGACCAAGGTCGGCGACTACCGGATCCATGGGGTCCCCCACCTGTCACATTGCCGCCGCATACTGACGCCCATCACATACCGCTTGGGGAAGTCGCAGTGAAGTCGTGGGGTTGTGCGTTGCTGTTGTCGCTGGCCGTGGCACCATCGGTGGCCATGAGTGCTGAATCCTCCACCCCGGCCGCGCACAAGGTGTCGGTCTATGGCCATCGAGGGGCAAGCGCGTTGCTGCCCGAGCACACCCTGGCAGCCTATGCGCAGGCCATCGCTGATGGTGCCGACTACATCGAACCGGACCTGGTGATGACCAAGGACGGGGTGATGGTAGCCCGCCATGAGAACGAGATCGGTGGCACCACCGACGTCGCCTCGCATCCGGAGTTCGCCAGCCGCCGGACCAGCAAGGTCATTGACGGGCAGAAGGTCGACGGCTGGTTCACCGAAGACTTCACCTTGGCCGAGCTGAAGACCCTGTACGCGCGCGAGCGCCTGCCGGAGCTGCGCAGTACCGCCTACGACGGCCAGTTCCGCATCGCCAGCCTGGACGAGATCCTCGCCTTCCTGGTCCAGCAGGCAGGCCGCGCCAACCGTGGCATCGGCCTGGTGCCGGAGATCAAGCACCCGAGCTACTTCCAGTCGATCGGCCTGCCGATGGAAGACTCGCTGCTGTCTGCGCTGCGCGGCAATGCCTATACCAACGTCGGCCCGGTCACCATCCAGTCGTTCGAGACCGCCAACCTGCGTTACCTGCGCGGCAAGATCCCGCGCGGTAGCAACATTCGCCTGCTGCAGCTGCTGTGGAAGGGCGACACCCAGCCGGCCGACATCGCCAAGGCCGGCGGAAAGCTGACCTACGCGCAGATGATGACCCCGGCCGGGCTGAAGGACATCGCCGTCTACGCCGACAGCATCGGCCCGGAGCTGCGTTCGATCATCCCGCTGGATGCCAACGGCGCATTGGGGTCACCAACCACGCTGGTGCAGGACGCACACGCAGTGGGCCTGATGGTGATTCCGTACACCTTCCGACCGGAAAACCACTTCCAGGCCAGCAATCTGCGCAAGGGCGCCGACAACGCGCGCAACCCGGAAGGTTCGATCGCCGAGATGCGTGCCTACCTGGCCACAGGCATCGATGCCTTCTTCACCGATGACCCGGCGCTGGGCCGGCAGGCGGTGGATGGCATGGGCGCGGCGGGGAACTGAAGCCCCAACGCGACGCCGGGCATGGCCCGGCGCTACCCGGGGTGCCGGTGTGCTCTGGTAGGTGCCAACCTTGGTTGGCACACAACAACCACGCCGACCAAGGTCGGCCACTACCGGGTCATGAGGTTGCCGGCCAGCGGCCGGCACTACCGTCACCTCAACCGCGCGGCTCGTCCGGGCGGCGGAACGGGATCACCACGTAATCCTGGCCCTCGCGCGGCTGCCACAGCACCGGCACGCGCTGCGGCGACGGCGGCTCCAGCTCGTCGTCGGCCAGCGGTTCGACCTGCTCTTCTTCGTCTTCCCAGCTGTAGCGCTGGCGCGGCGGCAACGGGTCGGCGTTGCGGAACAACAGCGCGGCGATGATGCCGGCGAAGGCACCGCCCATGTGCGACTGCCAGGAGACGCCGTCGGCATGCGGCAGGATGGTCATGAGCATGCCGCCGTAGAACAACATGCCGATCAGGCCGGTGGCGATCGCCGCGCGGTCGCGGCGCAGCAGGCCCAGGCTGGCCAGCAGGAACATCAGGCCGTGGGTCACCCCGCTGGCGCCCAGATGCACGCTGCCCGGATTGCCGAGCATCCACGCGCCGATGCCTGAGCCCAGCCAGAGCAGGGGCAGGGCGCGCAGGGTGGCTTTCGGGTAGACGCTGCCGGCCAGCGTACCGAGGATCAGGATGGCGATGCTGTTGGCGGCGATGTGCTCGACCGAGGCATGCAGCAGCGGGCCGCCGATCAGGCCCAGCAGGCCCTTGGCTTCCAGTGGCGCAACCGCCCATGGCCGCCAGTCAAATGTGCCCTGCAGCGCGAACACGGCGATCAGTACCAGCACCGCGGCCAGGCTGACATTGAATGCCCGCAGGATACGCATGCGGTCATTGCGGGGGGCTGGCGCGTCGCCAGCGGGCAGGGGCGCGTTGCTGTTCATACCTCAGCAATGGCGGTGACTGGCGCGAAACCAAGGCCACCGCCGCGGGAGAGTGGGGGCGGCCGGCGGGACAATCCCGCCGGCCTGCCATCATCAAGCGTGGCCGGAGCCTTCCTTCGGCGGGTACTTCAGGCTCAGCACGACGGTGGCGGCGATGATCACCGCCACCACGCCCAGCGATACCGGGGTCGGGATCTTGAACAGGTCGATGATCATCATCTTGATGCCGATGAAGCCCAGCACCAGCGCCAGGCCATACGGCAGCAGGTGGAAGCGGTCGGCCATGCCGGCCAGCAGGAAGAACATCGCACGCAGGCCCAGCACCGCGAACACGTTGGACGTCAGCACGATGAACGGGTCGGTGGTGATGGCGAAGATCGCCGGGATGCTGTCCACCGCGAAGATCACGTCGGTGACTGCGATCAGGATCAGCACCGCGAACAGCGGGGTGAACCAGCGCACGCCATCGCGCTTCACGCTCATCGCATTGCCGGCGTAGTCCGGCAGCAGGCGCAGGTGCTTGCGCATCCAGCGCAGGGCCGGGTTGGCTTCCAGGTCGGGCTCCTGACCGGCGGCGAACCACATCTTCCAGCCGGTGAAGAGCAGGAAGGCGCCGAACACGTAGAGCAGCCAATGGAACTGGGTGATCAGCACGCTACCGGCGAAGATCATGATCGTACGCAGCACGATCGCACCCAGGATGCCGATGATCAGTACCTTCTGGCGCTGTTCTTCCGGCACCGCGAAGTAGCTCATGATCATCAGGAAGACAAAGATGTTGTCGACCGCCAGCGCCTTCTCGACCAGGTAGCCGGTGAGGAACTCGAGGCCCACCTTGTTGGCCACCACCTGGCCAGCAGTCTCGTTGAGGTAGTACCAGAGGCCGGCGTTGAACAGCAGGGCCAGCGCGACCCAGCCGATGGACCACCACAGGGCCTCCTTGAAAGTGACCTTGTGCGGTCCACCATGGCGCATCAATACGAGGTCGACCAGCAGGGCGATGACCACCACTGCTCCGAAGCCGCCCCACAACCACACGTTACCGATCGTCTGCATTGGGAATATCCGTTGGAAAGATGAATGCCAGGCCGGACGGCGAGGATCTGCAACGGAGGATCGGGAGGGGGATCCAGGGACAGAGCTTCGCCAGTACGGCGAAGGTCTCGCTCGCAACCCCACGCGGGTGGGATTGCCGTTGCACCGGAGCCTGCGGGCTCGAATTGACGGCGACAACGTCTGGGAGCTACTCCCCTTCTGGCGCCGATTCTGCGGCCTGGCCGGGCCGCCGTCAAATGCCGGAGGGTTGGGGTCGGATCCCCGGAGGGGCTCCGACCCCTCGTCGTCGCCACACTGGGGTCAGAGCCCCCTTCGGGGATCTGACCCCGGTGCCCGGTTTACAATAGGCCGATGAATACCCCCCTTCCGATTGTCCGCCTCAAGAATGCGTGGCGCTCCAGCCACCCGTGGATCTTCCAGAAACTGGTCGAGAAGCCGACCGTCCGGCCCAAGCCCGGTTCCATCGTCGACGTGGTCGGCATCGATGGCGAGTTCATTGGCCGCGGGTTCTACAACGGGCACTCGCGCATTGCCGTGCGCATCCTCGAAACCGATCAGAACGTGCCGGTGGATGCCGGCTGGTTCTCGCGCAAGATCGCCCAGGCGGTGTCGCTGCGCCGTGAGGTGTTGAAGCTTGATGCGGTGTCCGACGCCTGGCGCGTGGTGCACAGCGAAGGCGATGGCCTGTCCGGCCTGGTGGTGGACCGCTACAACGACCTGGTGGTCGTCGAGTTCTTCGCCGCCGGCATGTTCCGCCATCGCGAATGGATCTACGAAGCGTTGCGCGAGCAGTTCCCGGGTTGCCGTTTCCACAGCTTCGCCGACGAACACGTGCAGAAGCAGGAAAGCTTCGACTTCCATGGCAACACCACCACCGAAGCGTCGGTGATCACCGAGTACGGCATCAAGTTCCGCGCCGATCCGGCCGGTGCGCACAAGACCGGCTTCTTCGCCGACCAGCGCGAGAACCGCGAGTGGCTGAGCCAGCAGGTGGAAGGCAAGAGCGTGCTGGATCTGTGCTGCAACACCGGCGGCTTCGCCGTGTACGCAGCGGCGCGTGGTGCGTCGGAAGTGGTCGGCATCGACATCGATGAAGACGTGATCCAGATCGCCAAGGGCAATTCGCGCCTGAACAACGTGCGCCCGAAGTTCGTCCAGTCGGACATCTTCCCGTGGCTGCGCGATGCCGCCAACCGCGGCGAGCAGTACGACGTGGTGATCCTGGACCCGGCGAAGATGACCCGCGACCGCGACCAGGTCATCACCGCGCTGAAGAAGTACCTGGACATGAACAAGCTGGCGCTGGGCGTGGTCAAGCCCGGTGGCCTGTTCGCCACGTTCTCGTGCACCGGCCTGGTGGCCGAGGACCAGTTCCTCGACATGCTGCGCCGCGCGGCCTATTTCTCCGGCCGCACGATCCAGATCCTGAAGGTGGCCGGCGCCGGTCCGGACCATCCGTTCATGGCCCACGTGCAGGAATCGCGTTACCTGAAGGCCGTGTTCTGCCGCGTGGTGGACTGAGCCGTCTGTTGCTGTAGAGCCGAGACCTCGCTCGGCTGATCGGCCTGCAGATCCGCCGGGCGCGGCCCGGCGCTACCCAATGCGCGGCCGCAGCGCTATGGTCGGGCTCTTCCCATTGCCGGTGAGAGCCCATGCCATCGTTGCGTCGCCTGTCCGTCGTGCTTGCCCTGGCGCTGTGCGCGCCGCTGTCGGCTCATGCCATCGAGTTCAGTGCACAGGAGCTGGCCCGCGCCAAAGCCCTGCAGCAGCGCCTGGTCACCCTCGACAGCCATCTGGATACGCCGGCCAACTTCGGCCGAACGGGCTTCGATATCGAGCAGCGCCACGACCGCAACGCGCTTTCGCAGGTCGATTACCCGCGCATGGTCGAAGGCGCGTTGGACGGCGGCTTCTGGGCGATCTACACCGATCAGGGCGACCGCAGCCCCGCCGCGCATCTGGCCGAGCGTGACCACGGCCTGCAGCGGTTGCTGCAGATCCGCGAGATGCTGGCGGCCAACCCCGAGCGTTTCGCGTTGGCGCTGACCGCCGATGACGCGGCACGGATCAAGGCCGCCGGCAAGCGCGTGGTCTACATCAGCATGGAAAACGCCAGCCCGCTGGTGGAAGACCCCAGCCTGCTCTCGTTCTACCACCGTGCCGGCCTGCGCCTGCTCAGTACCGTGCACTTCGCCAACAACGAGTTCGCCGATTCGGCCACCGACCCCAAGGGTGCGGAGTGGAAAGGCCTGAGCCCGGCCGGCAAGGATCTGGTGCGGCAGGCGGTGAAACTGGGCATCGTGATCGACCAGTCTCATGCCTCGGATGCGGTGTTCGATGACCTGTTGGCGATGATGCCGGTGCCGTTCGTGCTTTCGCACAGCTCGGCCAAGGCGGTCTACGACCACCCGCGCAATCTGGATGACGCGCGCCTGCGCAAACTGGCCAAGGCCGGCGGCGTGATCCAGGTGAACGCCTATGGCGGCTACCTGATCGACACGGCGAAGACGCCTGAGCGCAAGCAGGCCGAAGAAGCGTTGAGCAAGCAGCTCGGTGGCTGGGAAGGAATGAACATCGAACAGGGCGTGCAGCTGCTGAAGGCCGAGCAGGCGCTGGACCACGAGCACCCGGTGCGCCATGCCAGCCTGGACGACTTCTTCGCCCACTTCGAACACATCCTCAAGGTGGTCGGACCCGAGCACGTGGGCATTGGCCTGGACTGGGATGGCGGCGGTGGCCTGAGCGACCTGCCCGATGTCAGCCAGCTGCCGAAGATCACCGCGTGGCTGCTGCGCAAGGGCTATACCGAGAAGCAAATTGCCGGCATCTGGGGCGGCAACCTGCTGCGGGTGATGCGCCAGGCGCAGGACTACGCGGCAAAGCAGGGCGGTTGACCGCCCTGCGGTAGTGCCGGCCGCTGGCCGGCATTGCCGTATCAACAGGATGCGAGTTGCCGGCCAGCGGCCGGCACTACCGGTGATCCGTTTATTTCGCGATCAACGCGTGGCGACGGCTGTACAGGAAGTACAGCACCAGGCCGGCCACATTCCACAGCAGGAAATACAGCTGGGTGCGGTGTGGCAGGCTGATGAACAGGTAGATGCAGCCCAGCGCGGCCAGCGGCCCGACCACGAACGCCAACGGCGTGCGGAAGCTGCGCTCGCGGTTCGGTTCGCGCAGGCGCAGCACCACCAGGCACACACCCACTGCGGTGAAGGCGGCCAGGGTTCCGGCATTGGCCAGTGCAGCGATCTCGTCCAGGCGCGCCACGCCGGCCAGCGCCGATACCACCAGCGCAGTGAACAGTGTGGTTGCCACCGGCGTGCCGGTACGTGCGTTGACCTTGGACAGGCCGCGCGGCAGCAGGCCATCGCGGCTCATCACGAAGAAGATGCGGCTCTGGCCGTACAGGAAGGCCAGCAGCACCGTCGGCAGGGCGATGATCGCGATCACACCGATCACCATCGCTGCGGTCGGGTGGCCCAGCTCGCGCATGATCAGCGCCAGCGGTTCGGCGCTGTGGCCGAATACCGCGTAGCTCATCGCACCCACGGCCGCCAGCGCCACCAGCACGTAGACAATGGTGCAGCCGATCATCGAACCGATGATGCCGATCGACAGGTCACGGCTGGGGTTCTTGGTTTCCTCGGCCGCGGTGGAGATCGCATCGAAGCCGTAGAAGGCGAAGAAGATGATCGCCGCTGCTGCCATCACGCCGTGCTCGACGCCGTCAGGGCCGATCGATTTGGCGAAGCCGTATGGCATGAACGGTTGCAGGTTGCTGCTGTCGAACGCGGGCAGGGCCACGGCCACGAAGATGGCCAGCGCGATCAGCTTGAACACCACCAGGATGGCGTTGAGGGTGGCGCTTTCCTTGGTGCCGGCCATCAGCATGCCGGCCACCAGCCAGGTGATGATGATCGCCGGCAGGTTGATCATGCCGCCTTCCACGTGCGGTCCGGCCGCCAGCCAGGCCGGCAGATGCACGTTCCAGCCGAACTGGGTATGCACCCATTCGAGGAAGCCGACGAAGTAGCCGGACCAGCCCACCGCCACCGTACTCACCACCAGCGAGTACTCCAGGATCAGGCTCCAGCCCACCACCCACGCGAACACCTCGCCCAGTGCGCTGTAGCTGTAAGTGTAGGCACTGCCGGCGGCCGGCATCATCGTCGACAGCTCGGCGTAGGACAGCGCCGCGCAGGCGCACACCGCACCGGCGATGGCGAAGGAGATCAGCACGGCCGGGCCGGCCAGGTTGGCACCGACGCCGATCAGCGTGTAGATGCCGGTACCGACGATGGCACCGATGCCCAGCGCGATCAGGTGCGGCCAGCTGAGCGTCGGGATCAGGCGCCTGCCGGCTTCGTGGACGGTGACGGAATCTAGGGACTTGCGCCGGAACAGGGACATGCAGGCCTCGGAAGGGGTGACTGAGAACGACAAGTTCCCGAGTGTGACCGAACGCAGCGCAGCATTGCCACTGACGGGGGTCATGCATGGCGGGGCGCGCGCTGCGCCCCGGCCAGGCCGCCGGAATCGGCACAATCCGGCGGCAGTCACCGGTGTGGGTTCGTCCGGGCCGCTGCTACGACTGGATGTTGGCCATGCCACTGACCGAATAGCGCTCGCCGACCGCGGCATGCAGCGGGAAGGCCGCGTCCAGTGCGTCCCGAGTGGCTGCATCCAGCTCCACCTGCAGCGCACCGAGGTTCTCGTCCAGCCGTGCCCGCCGCGTCGTGCCTGGAATCGGCACGATGTGCTCGCCGCGCGACAGCACCCAGGCCAGCGCCAGCTGCGAGGCGGCGATGCCGCGCTCGGCGGCCAGCGCCTGCACGGTGTCCACCAGCGCCAGGTTGCGCTGGAAGTTTTCGCCTTCGAAACGCGGCGAAGTACGCCGGTAGTCGTCGGTGTCGAAATCATCCGGGCTGCGGATGGCGCCGGTCAGGAAGCCACGGCCCAGCGGCGAATACGGTACGAAGCCGATGCCCAGTTCCGCCGTGGTGGCCAACACCCCGTTCTGCTCCGGCTCGCGCGACCACAGCGAGTACTCGCTCTGCACCGCAGTGATCGGGTGCACCGCATGTGCGCGGCGCAGGGTGGCCGCCGAGGCCTCGGACAGGCCCAGCCAGCGCACCTTGCCCTGTTCCACCAGGCGTGCCATCGCACCTACGGTGTCCTCGATCGGCACGGTCGGGTCGACGCGGTGCTGGTAATACAGGTCGATGTGGTCCACGCCCAGGCGGCGCAGGCTGGCCTCGCAGGCGGCCTGCACGTAGTCCGGGTGGCCGTTGACCTGCCGCCCCTTCGGGTCGGTCGGGTCCAGGCCGATGCCGAACTTGCTGGCCAGGAACACCTGGTTGCGGCGCCCGGCAATCGCGCGGCCGACCAGCACCTCGTTGGTGTGCGGGCCATATACATCGGCGGTGTCGAGCAGGGTCACGCCACGGTCCAGCGCGTGCCGGATGACGGCAATGCCGTCATCGTCACTGCCGCGGCCGCCGTAGTAGGCGCTCATGCCCATGCAGCCCAGGCCGAGGGCGGACACGGTGGGGCCGGCGGGGCCGAGAGTACGGGTCTTCATGCGGATCTCCTTGGGGGAAGGCGCCATGCCTGGAGGGGCAGCGGCGAAGGGCACAGCATCCTCCACGCCATCGTGTGGATAAACTGCGTATCACCGGACTTACCTTGAAGGAAGGCTTCACAATGGATGCCTCCGTCCCCCTCACCGCTGTGGTCGCCTTCGTCCACGTGGCCGAGCATGCCAGCTTTACCCGCGCCGCTGATGCCCTGGGCGTGTCGACCTCGGCGCTGTCGCAGAACGTGCGCGCGCTGGAAGCGCGGATGGGCGTGCGCCTGCTGCAGCGGACCACACGACGGGTCAGCCTGACCGAACACGGCGCGCGTTTCCTGCAGCGCGTGCGCGGCGGCCTGGACCAGATCGACCAGGCCTTTGCCGAACTGGACAGCGCGCGCTCGGTGCCTGCCGGGCGGCTGCGTGTGACCCTGCCGCGCATCGTCGCCGATCGCATGGTGCTGCCGCGGCTGCCCGGTTTCCTTGCGCGTTACCCGCAGGTGCAGGTGGAACTGTGCGTCGATCCGGCACTGACCGATCTGGTGGCCGAGGGCTTCGACGCCGGCATCCGCCTGGGCGAATCACTCGCACAGGGCATGATCGCGGTGCCGGTCGGGCCACCCGAGCGGCAGGTGGTGGTGGCCACGCCGGCCTATTTCGAACGCCATGGCGTGCCGCAGACCCCGCATGACCTGCAGGGCCACGCCTGCATCGTGCACCGGCTGGCCAATGGCCGGCTGATGCCCTGGGAGTTCAGCCGCGAAGGCCACGACCTCGACGTGGAAGTGAGCGGGCGGCTGGTGTTCAACGATGCCGGCGTCGCCCATCGCGCCGTGCTGGCGGGGCTGGGCATGGCCCAGGGCTTCGCCTCGCTGATGGCCGACGACATCGCCGCTGGGCGACTGCAGAGCGTGCTGCAGGACTGGCAGCCGCCGTTCCCTGGCTTCCACCTGTACTACCCCGCGCGCGAGCAGATGGCACCCAAGCTGCGGGTGTTCATCGACCATCTCCGCGCGGAAATGCACGACCGGTAGATACCAACCTTGGTTGGCATGCTTCAATCGACCACGCGCGCCGCTACGCCGCCCGGCCAATGGCAGCCGTCTTCCTGCCACGCCTCGCTGTCATCGTGGAAGGTGGTGCGACGGCCATCACGGGTGCGTTCGTAGCTCAGATCCAGCACCAGCGCGCCCTGCGTGCTCAGGTGGTAGCGGCCGTTGAGACGCCCGTCGATGCGTTCTTCCCAGACGCTGTCGAACTGGTAGGGCCGATCTTCGGCCAGCACCGTGGTCTCCATCGAGATCCGGTGCAGGGGCAGGCGCTCGCGCTGGCCGGCGTAGCGCACGTCGGCCCGGCCGTCTTCCAGCCAGCGCCATTCCAGGTGGATGCTGTCGTTGCGACCGCCCGTCAGGCATCGGTGATCCTGCACGGTGCCGGCAGATGCGGCACCGGCCAGCAGCAGGGTCATACCAAGCAGCAGTCGCCGAATCACCCGTTCAGCCCCAACCGGATGCCGAAGCCCACCAGGAACAGGCCGGCCACGCGGCGCAGCACATCGCTGATGCGCGGGTGCTGGATCAACCGGCGACGGGCCAGGTTGCCTACGCCGATCAGCATCGAGCAGTAGGCGATGCTGACCACCAGGATGATGCCGGCCAGTGCCGCGAAGGTGGCGATGCCCTGGTGTGCCTTCGGATCGATGAACAACGGCAGGAAGGCCATGTAGAACAGGATCGCCTTCGGGTTGAGCAGGCTGACCAGGATCGCCTGCTGGAAGTAGCGGCCCGGCTGCATGCGGATCGGGCCGGCGTCACCGCCCTCGTGCTTCGGCGTGCGCAGCAGGCTGATGCCCACCCACACCAGGTAGGCCGCACCCAGGTACTGCACGGCGTGGAACACCAGCGGGTTGGCCTTGAGCAGCGCGGCCACGCCGGCCAGCGCCAGCCACATCAGGATCTGGTCGCCGACCAGCAGGCCCGCCAGCGCGGTGTAGCCGCCACGCACGCCGCCACGGCCGGTGGCGGTCAGCAGGGTGAAGGTACCGGGGCCGGGCAGGGCGAGAAACACCAGCACAGCGACCAGAAACGTCCACAGGTCCTGGATGCCCATCCACGGCATGGCGGCGTTCTCTTGTTACGGGGGGCCGCCATTGTCGGTCAGCGCCGGGATTGGCGACAGGGGGCCGGTGGACCCACCCGGCATGCCAGACAGCAGCGGTTGCAGGTGCTGGCGCAGCTGCGCATGCAGTTGCCGTACCGCTGGCGAGAACTGCTTGCGGTGCGGGCAGACCAGCTGCAGCGGAATGCTGCTGCCAACACCGTCGAGCAGCAGCTGCAGGCGCCCGGCCAGCACGTCCTCGCGCAGGTCCAGCCAGGACTTGTAGGTGATGCCTTCGCCGGCCACGGCCCAGCGTCGCACTACATCGGCGTCGTCGCAGACCAGCGGACCACGCACCGGAATCACGCTGCGGCGCCCGTCGATCTCGAACGACCAGCGATCATAGGCGCGGCCACTGAGCTGGTAGACCAGACAGTCGTGCTCGCGTAGTTCGTCCAAGCGTGTGGGCGTACCGCGCCGCTGCAGGTAGTCGGGCGAGGCCGCAAGTACGCGCCGATTGCCTTCCAGCAGGGGCAGGGCGACGTAGTTGGCGTCGTCGAAGTGGCCGATGCGGATGGCCACGTCGACCGGGTCGCGGAACACATCAGCCACTTCGTCGGACAGGCGCAGGTGCAGGCGCAGCCGCGGGTGCGCGGCGCGGAACGCGCTCAACCAGGGCAGCAGCAGGTTGCGGCCGAGGTCCGAGGGCGCCGACAGCTGCAGCGTGCCGTGCAGCTCGGTGTCTTCGCCCTGCACGCGCGCCTGGCCCTCACGCAGGGTGGCCAGCACCTCCTGCGCATACGGCAGGTACAGCGCGCCCTCGCCGGTCAGGCGCAGGCTGCGGGTGGTGCGCACGAACAGGCGCAGGTCCAGCTCGCGCTCCAGCCGCGCCACCGCTGCGGCGACCTGCCCCGGCAGCAGATCGGCCTCGCGGGCCGCCTGCGAGAAGCTGCCCAGCGCGGCAGTGCGGACGAACAGCTGCAGATCGTCGAAGCGGATCATCTTCATTGCCAGAGTGAAAGTGCTGCCCGATTCTGCGCCTTTCTGCGGCAGCGCGCGCGGCGCAACCTGTCGCCTCCTTCCCCACTGGACCGCTGCCATGCGCGCCATTGCCTACACCCAAGCCGGCCTGCCGATCGATGATGCCCAGGCCCTGATCGACATCGAACTGGAGCTGCCGCAGCCCGGCCCGCGTGACCTGCGCGTGGCGGTACGCGCGGTGGCGGTGAACCCGGTCGACACCAAGGTCCGCCGTGGCGTGACCACCGATGGACCGCGCGTGCTGGGCTGGGATGCGGTCGGCATCGTCGATGCGGTGGGCAGCGAGGTGACCCTGTTCCAGCCCGGCGACGCGGTCTACTACGCCGGCGTGATCGACCGCCCGGGCAGCAATGCCCAGTACCAGCTGGTGGACGAGCGCAGCGTCGGCCGCAAGCCGGCCAGCCTCGATGATGCCGCCGCCGCCGCGCTGCCGTTGACCGCGATCACCGCGTGGGAGCTGCTGTTCGACCGCCTGCGCATTCCCGAGGGCGGCGGCGAAGGCCAGACCCTGCTGGTGATCGGTGCTGCTGGCGGTGTCGGTTCGATCCTGGTGCAGCTGGCGCGGAAACTGACCAAGCTGACCGTGATCGGCACTGCCTCGCGTCCGGATACCCAGGACTGGGCGTACGCAATGGGCGCACACCACGTGATCGACCACAGCCTGCCGCTGGTCGAGGGCCTGGCGCGTCTGGGCATCAGCGAGGTGCAGCACGTGGCCAGCCTGACCCACTCCGACCAGCACTACGCGCAGATCGTGGAACTGCTGGCGCCGCAGGGCCAGCTGGGGCTGATCGATGATCCCGGCCAGGTGGATGTGATGGCGCTCAAGCGCAAGGCGTTGTCACTGCACTGGGAATCGATGTTCACCCGGCCGCTCTACCGCACCGCCGACATGCAGCGCCAGCACGACCTGTTGAACCGGGTGGCCGAGCTGATCGACACCGGCGTGCTGCAGACCACCCTGGGCGAGCACTTCGGGCGCATCGATGCGGCCAACCTGCGGCGCGCACATGCGCTGCTGGAGAGCCATCGCGCCAAGGGCAAGATCGTGCTGGAAGGCTGGTAAGGCAGGTTGTTGCCGCGCCCTTGGGGTCAGATCCTTTCCCCAAAGAGAAAGGGATCTGACCCCTGCCTCAGGCCACGCCGTTGTCGACGTGGTCGGCGAAACCGGGCTGCTGCCGCAGGCGCTCGAACCACGCTGCGAGGTGTGGCAGCGCCGGCTTGCTGCCGGGTGTGCTGCGCCAGCGTTGGGTCGAAAGTCCAAGCACGATGTCGGCGAGGGTGAAGGTGTTGCCCGCCACGTAGCCGTCGGTAGCGGCCAGCTGTGCATCAAGCACACCCATCAGCCGGTTCCACTGTGCCAGGCTGGCGTCCGCACGGGCGTCATCCGCATAGTCCGGATGCTGGCGCACGCGGGCCATGAACACGTGCCGCCAGGCGCTGTTGAGGTCGCTGGCCTGCCAGTCCATCCACTGCTCCACACGGCCCCGTTCCTGCACTGCGTGTGGCAGCAGATCCTGACGCCCTGCGCGCGCAGCCAGGTAGCGGCAGATGCTGTTGGACTCCCACAGCACGAAGTCGCCATCACGCAGCACCGGCACCTGCCGGTTCGGATTCATCGCGGCCAGCAGGTCCGGCGATGGGGCCGGCTCGTGGCGCAGGGGCAGGTCCAGACCGGCGCACAGCCACAGCACCTTGCGCACGTTGATGGAGGTGGGCTTTCCGTACAGAGCGAGCATGGTCCTGACGCAGCAGCTGAGACTCGGCCAGCCTACACTTGCCCCATGCAAACCGAATATCTGCTCATTGGCGGCCTTCTATTGGCCGTGCTCATCCTGCAGCTGGTCACCCTGCTGCGCCGCCCGCCGCATGACCGTCTGGAACAGGCGGTACGCGAGGAGGCGCGCTCCGGCCGCAGTGAACTGCGCGAACAGCTCGATGGCTTTGCCCGCGCGCTGACCGATCTGTCCACCCGCACCGACCAGCGCCTGGACCTGTTGCGTGAAGCGCTGGGCGAAGATGCCCGCAAGGCGCGCGCCGAGGCGGCCGAGAGCCAGCAGCGCGGTGCCGCGCTGATGGGGCAGCGGCTGCAGGAACTGCGTGGCCAGCTGGAGACCTTCGGCCAGCAGCAGGAAGCCCGCATCCATGCCTTTGGCCAGCAGCTGCAGGAACTCACCGGGCGTACCGATACCCAGCTCGGCGCGCTGCGCCAGACCCTGGTGGACGATGCACGCAAGGGTCGCGAGGAAGGCGCGCAATCGCAGCAGCGCCTGACCGACAACCTGGGCCTGCGCCTGCAGGAACTGACCCAGCGCAACGAGCAGCGCATCGCCGAGATGCGTGCCACGCTGGAAGAACAGCTGCGCGCGCTGCAGAACGACAACGCGCAGAAGCTGGAGCAGATGCGCCACACCGTGGACGAGAAGCTGCAGTCGACGCTGGAAACGCGGCTGGGCAATTCCTTCAAGCTGGTCTCCGAGCGTCTGGAACAGGTGCAGCGTGGTCTGGGCGAAATGCAGCAGCTGGCCACCGGCGTCGGCGACCTCAAGCGCGTGCTGACCAACGTCAAGAACCGCGGCAGCTGGGGCGAAGTGCAGCTGGAGAACATCCTCGAGCAGACGCTCACCCAGGAGCAGTACGCGCGTGCAGTGAAGGTGCGCCCGGACAGCGGCGAGATGGTCGATATCGCGGTACGCCTGCCGGGCCGCAGCAGCGATGACACGCCGGTGTGGCTGCCGATCGACTCCAAGTTCCCGCGGGAGGACTACGAGCGGCTGCTGGACGCGCAGGAACAGGGTGACGCCGAGGGCGTGCGCCTGCAGGGCATCCAGCTTGAACGCGCGATACGGGTCCAGGCCAAGTCGATCTGCGACAAGTACATCGTGCCACCGCACACCACCGACTTCGCGGTGATGTTCCTGCCCACCGAAGGCCTGTATGCCGAAGTGATCCGGCGCCCGGGCCTGGTCGACCTGCTGCAGCGCGAGCACCGCGTGGTGGTAGCCGGACCGACCACGGTCACCGCGTTGCTCAACAGCCTGCAGATGGGCTTCCGCACGCTGGCCATTGAAAAGCGATCCAGCGAAGTGTGGAGCCTGCTGGGAGCGGTGAAGAGCGAGTTCGGCAAGTTCGCCGGCATTCTGGAAAAGGCCGAGAAGCAGATCACCACGGTGGGTCGCAGCATCGGCGAGGCCAGCCGCAAGACCCGCACCATCGAACGCCGCCTGCGTGGCGTGGAATCGTTGGCGTCCGAACAGGCCCAGTCAATGCTGGGCGATCTTGCCGAGGGTGATGCGGCGGGTGAGGACGAAGGCAGCGACGGCGACGGCGACGAAACCTGAGCCACACGGACACGCCGCCTGCATCGTCGATGCGTATGCTGGCGGCCTGTCCACCCAGATCAGGTCTCGTCATGCGCCTGCGCCGCTTCACCAGCCTCGTCCTGACCGCGCTGCTTGCCGCCTGCAGCAGTACGCCCCCGGCCGCCGATACGGCGGAGGCACCTGCCGCAGCCCCCAGCGCCGAAGCGGCCGAGGCCTACCAGGAAGCGCGCGACGTCGACTGCCAGGCCGCCGGCGGGACCCTGCAGCGGCTCGGCCGGCTGCAGCGCGAGCAGTGCGTGATTCCCCATGCCGACGCCGGCAAGGCCTGCACCCGCAAGAGCGATTGCAGCGGCCAGTGCCTGGCCACGGGCAAGGTGGCTGCCGGCAGTGCCGCCACCGGTACCTGCCAGCGCGATGCCAGCCAGACCTTCGGCTGCCGCCAGCGCATCGATGACGGCAAGGCGCAGGGCACGATCTGCGTGGACTGATCGTAGTGCCGGCCGCTGGCCGGCAACCGCATGAACCCTTGGGAACGATCGCGCGATTGCCGGCCAGCGGCCGGCACTACCAACAGCGCGCGCGGCGCTATGCTGGTGGGCCATTCCCCGCTGTAGCCGGAGCCCCCGCGTGAGCACCCCGATCCAGGACATTTCCCTCACCACCATCGACGGCCAGCCGTCCTCGCTTGCCGACTACCAGGGCAAGGTGCTGCTGCTGGTCAACGTCGCCTCCAAGTGCGGCCTGACCCCGCAGTACGAAGGCCTGCAGGCGCTGTATGCGGAAAAGCAGGCACAGGGCCTGGAAGTGCTGGGCTTCCCCGCCAACAACTTCCTCGGCCAGGAGCCGGGCAGCGAGACGGAAATCCAGCAGTTCTGCCAGCTCACCTATGACGTCAGCTTCCCGATGTTCTCCAAGATCAGCGTGGCCGGTGACGACACCCACCCGCTGTACCAGCAGCTGACCGCTGCCCAGCCGCAGTCGATCGGCGAAGGCCCGCTGCGTGAGCGCCTGGCCAGCAAGGAGATCCCGATCCACGCAGCACCGGCGGTGCTGTGGAACTTCGAGAAGTTCCTGGTCGGCCGCGACGGCAAGGTCATCGCCCGCTTTGCCCCGGACGTGGCTGCCGATGACGCGCGCCTGCGCGAGGCCATCGAGGCCGCGCTGGCCGCCTGAGGAAAGCGTGCCAACCAAGGTTGGCACCTACCCCGGGCCGGGGCCGGAAAAGAAAAACCCCGCCGAGGCGGGGTTTTTCATATGCCGCTGAAAGGACTCAGTGCGTCCACTGCGGCATCGGCATCGCATCGACCGGGATCGGCGAATTGGCATCGTCGTGGCCACGGTCACGCTTGCTGCGCAGATCGTTCTCGATCTGGTAGTTGCGGCGCTGCATCCACGCATCGCGTACCAGCGAATACTCGTCCACGGCGGTGTCGCGCAGGTCGTCGATCGCCAGCAGCTGCGCGCGGGTATCGACCAGCTGCAGGCCCTGCAGGCCGATGCGGAGCTTGTCCTCTTCGATGCGGCGGATCGGCGACAGCGGAATGTCACCGGCCAGGCCGAACACATCGCGCACGGTACGCGGGCCGAAGAACGGCAGTTCCACGTAGCGCGAACGACGCCAGCCCCAGGCACCCAGGGTCTGGCCGAAGTCTTCATTGCGACGCGGCACCATCGCCTTGCTGGCCGGATCGAACAGGCCGCCGATACCCAGCGTGCTGTTCATCAGGAAGCGGCCAAGGCTGTCCCAGGCATCGCCACCGCGGCCCTGCAGCAGCTGGTTGGTGATGGTCACCGGTGCACGCAGGTTGCTGAAGAAGTTGCTGACGCCGGTACGCGCGAAGCGTGGCACCACGTGGGTATAGGCGGTGGCCAACGGACGGGCGACGCCGCGGTCGACCGCATTGTTGAACTTGTGCACCTTGCGGTTGAACGGTTCCCACGGGTCGTAGGCCGCCGCGCTGCCGGTGTTGCCGGCACCACCGTAGAGGGCATCGAAGTCGTCGTCGCCGCCGGGTGCGGTCGCTGCGGCGGCCCTGGCCGCATCGGTGTCGGCGCTGCGAGCCGGTACGGCTGGCGTCGGCGTGGCCGGTGCAGGTGCAGCAACCACGGCTGCTGCCGGCGCGGCGTCGACCGTTCCGGTATCGGTGGTGGGGGCGGAGGGCTCGGCGATGGTGCTGGCCGGGACCACGGTGCCGGCTACCGGTGCATCGCTGCGCGCGGGCTTGCCGGCGCAGGCGGTGAGGGCGGTGGCCAGGACGATCAGGGGGAGAGTGCGCACGACGTTCATGTCAGCTCGCAGCAGAAGTAGCGTTGAAATCCAGGTCGGGCGACAGCCGGTAGGCTGCGCTCAATTCGTTGTAGCCGGCCGGCGCGCCGGAGATTGCCAGCGGATGGCCGCTCGTGCGTGCACGGGCGGCCAGTTCGGCCAGCAGGGCCAGGCCAGCGCTGTCAACGCGCTCGACCTCGCCCAGCTCCAGCCGTGCCAGCTTCGCCGGCAGGGCCTGCAGCTGCGGCCAGAGTGCGATCACCGCAGCACGGTCCAGCACCCCACGCAGGCGCAGGGTATCGCCTTCCAGCAGCGCCAGCGCGTTACTTGCCATTGCCCGCGGGCCCGGCCTGCATGCTGCCGCTGTGCAGTTCGGTGGCCACCTGCTTGATGCCCTTCTGGCGCAGCGGGGTGTCGAACTGGTTGCGGAAGGTCTGCACGTAGGAGATGCCTTCGATGTTGACGTCGAAGATCTTCCACTGGCCGTTCACGTTGCGCATCCAGTACTCCACCGGGGTCGGCTCGTTGCCGGCACGGACCAGTTCGGTGCTCACGCGCACGCCGCGGTTGCCCGGCAGCGGGCTTTCACCCTTCAGGCGGAAGCTCGGCTTGCCCTGGATGTTGAGCAGGGTCGAACCGTAGCGCTGCATCAGGCTGTCGGCCATGGCATCGGCGAACAGCTTGATGTCGGCATCGGAGGCGCCGCGGGCGTGCGGGCCGAGCACCAGGCGCGCAGCGTAGTCGCGGTCGAAGGTGCGGGTCAGCTCGCTGTCGATGTAGCTGCGCAGGCTGGCCGGGTTGCTGGTGAACTCGCTCTTGCGCTGCTGCAGCGTGGACAGGATGCGGCTGCTGGCATCGATCACCACCTTGCCGGCCTGGCCCTGCGTTGCGGCAGCGGCAGGCGCGGCGGCCTGGGCCTGGGCGAGGAACGGAGTGGCCGCCAGCAGCGCCGAGGCGAGCAGGGCCGGGATCAGTTTCATCTTCATGGTTGCGGTTCCGTTGCAGGCGCCTGCGCGCCATCGTTGGGCTTCTGAGCAGCACCGCCACCGGCGCCGCCACTGAACATGTACTTGCCGACCAGCTGGATCAGGTCCACCGCCGGCTGGGTGAAGACGATCTCGTCGCCGGCCTTGAGCACGTCCGGATCACCGCCCGGCTGTAGACCGATATAGCTCTCGCCGAGCAAACCACTGGTGAAGATGCCGGCCGAGGTGTCCGCCGGCAGGTCCTTGACCTTGCTGTCCATGCGCAGGGTCACGATCGATTCGAACTTCACCGGGTCCAGGTCGATCGAAGCGACCTGGCCGACGGTGACGCCGCCGATCTTCACCGGCGCCTGCTTGCGCAGCTGGCCGACCTGGGAGAAGCGTGCCTTCAGGTCATAGCCTTCGCTGCCCCAGCTCCAGCGCTGGTTGGTCGAGGCCACGGCCAGCACCATCAGCGAGGCCAGGGCCAGCAGCAGGAAGGCGCCGACGGAAAATTCGAGTCTGGGACCGCGGATGGCCATGTGGATTACCTGATCGATTCGTTGTGGCCGCGCGCGCATGCGCGCCGCCGGTGGAGGGGTTAGGTGAACAACATTGCCGACAACACGAAGTTGAACATCAGCACCAGCAGCGAGGCGTTGACCACCGCACGGGTAGTCGCCACCGAGGTACCCTCGATGGTCGGCTCGGCATGGAAACCAACGTAGGCGGCGACCAGCGCGGCAGTGCCGCCGAAGATCGCCGACTTCAGCATCGCCACGCCGAAGTCATCCCAGAAGTCCACGCTGCCGCGCAGCGCCGACCAGAACACGCCATTGTCCAGGCCCAGTACATGCACCGCTTCGAAGTAGCTGGCGCTGATCGCCAGCGAACAGAAGATGCCGGTCAGCAGCGGCACGGTCAGCACCGCCGCCCAGAAGCGCGGTGCCACGGCCTTGGCCACCGGATCGATCGCCATCAGCTCCAGCGCCTTGATCTGGTCGGTGGCACGCATCAGGCCCAGCTCGGCGGCAATCGAGCTGCCGGCGCGGCCGATGAACAGCAGCGCGGTCAGCACCGGCGCCAGTTCGCGGTACAGCGACAGGCCGAGCAGGGTCGACAGCGCGTCGGCCGCACCGAAGGTGGTCAGCGTGCGGTAGCCCTGCAGGGTCAGCACCAGGCCGACGAAGGCACCACCAACGGCGATGATCGGCAGCGAGCGTGCACCGATCTTGTAGATCTCGCGGGTCAGCTCGGCCAGGAAATCACGGGTCGGCAGCGAGCCACGCAGCACGGTCAGCGAGAACAGGCCGGCACGGCCCAACGATCGGGTGGCTTGCACGAACGGCATCAGGCAACCCTCGCGCGCGGCGCGGCATCGAACGGGATGGGACCATCGGGCTGGCCGTGCAGGAACTGCCGCAGCAGCGGATCCTGGCTGGACTGCAGCGCTTCGGGAGACCCCTGGAACACGACACCGCCATTGGCGATCGCGATCACCTGGTCGCAGATCGGCAGCGTCTCGTGCACGTGGTGGCTGACGATGATGCTGGTCAGGCCCAGGCTGTGATTGAGGCGCTGGATCAGGCTCATGATCACCCCCGAGGCGATCGGGTCCAGCCCGGTCAACGGTTCGTCGTAGATCATCAGCGGCGGGTCCAGCGCCAGCGCGCGGGCCAGCGCCACGCGTCGGGCCATGCCGCCGGACAGCTCGCGCGGCCAGGCATCGGCGGCGGCCAGCAGGCCCACCGAATGCAGCTTCATCTGCACCAGCCGGCGCAGCACCGCCGCCGGCAGGCGGGTATGGGTGCGCAGCGGCAGCGCGACGTTCTCGGCCACGGTCAGGTCGGTCAGCAGGCCATTGCCCTGCAGCAGTACGCCCACACTCTTGCGCATTTCCAGCAGTGCACCGCTGTCATGCGGGATCGGCTTGCCGAACAGGGTGACATCGCCAGCGACCGGGCGCAGTTCGCCGGTCAGCGCCGCCAGCAGGGTCGACTTGCCGCTGCCGGACGGACCGAGCACAGCGGTGATGCTGCCCTTGGGCACCTGCAGCGATACATCGCGCAGGATCGTGCGCCCGCTCCGGTCGATGCGGACGTTGGATAACTGCACCAGACTGGAGGCGGAAGCCGACATGGGCACCATTAACGTTTTTTAGACATCGAAGGATCGGGCCCGTCGGCTGAACATAAGCAGACTGGACGGTCCAGTATTGTTGCACGGCAAGGCCTCGCGCAGGCCGGGACAATCGCCCGGCAGCCCGGAACAATCCGTACCGGCGATGGGCTGACCATTGAATACTGCCTGCCGTCCTGCACACTGTGCATGATGAGTGACCCAGGCAGCGACTTCCGCCTCTACCATTCCAACTCCCTGGACGTGCTGGCCGCGCTGCTGGCGCGCAACGTGCGTGCGCCGGTGCCGGGCCAGCCGCTGCTGGCGCCGGAAGTGGTGCTGATTCCGCAGGTGGCGATGCGGCGCTGGCTGCAGGCGACACTGGCGGCCGAGTTCGGTGTCGCTGCGAACCTTGAGTTCCTGACCCCGGGTGAGTTCGTAGCCCGCGCGCTGAAGGCCAACGTCAGCGGTGAGCAGGACGATCTGGACGCCGCCGGCCTGCACTGGAAGCTGTACCAGGCACTGCGCGATCCGTCGTTGCTGGCGCAGCCACCGATGCGCGCGCTGCAGTCCTATCTTGCCGGCGATGATGCTTTGAAGCCGTGGGCGCTGGCCGGCGAGCTGGCCTCGGTGTTCGAGAAGTACCAGGCCTGGCGGCGCGACTGGCTGCTGCGCTGGGCGGCCGGCGCCGATCCGGCCGATCCACAGGCAATCCTGTGGCGCACCATTACCCGCGGCCACGACTACCGTGCGCGCCGCATCCAGGAGTACCTGGACCGCTTCGAAGGCGCCGGCCAGCCGCTGCCGCAAGGCCTGCCGCTGCGCATGTCTGCGTTCGCGACGCTCAACATCTCGCCCGACGTGCTGCGGGTGATGGCGACCCAGGCCCGGGTGGGCGAGCTGCACTTCTATATGCCCACCCCGGTGCAGTCGTACTGGGGCGACCTGCAGACGCTGGCCGAGCGCCTGCGCAGCGGCGCGCCGGATCCCTTCGGTGAAGCGGCCGGCGAGAACCGCCTGCTGGAAGCCTGGGGTGCGGCCGGGCGCGACTTCATGGCGGTGCTGGGCAGCTACGAGGTGGTGCATCCGGCCGGCGAGATCGCCGCCTATTCCGATCCAGAGGAGGACACCCGGCCGACCCTGGACGAAGGCGGCCTGTCCGACAGCCTGCTGCATCGCCTGCAGCGCGACCTGTTCCATCGCCGCGCGCTGCCCTCGGGCGAGCTGCGCGATGGCCTGCGCAGCGACGACCCGAGCCTGCAGGTACATGCCTGCCACACCCGCCTGCGCGAGCTGCAGGTGCTGCACGACCAGCTGCGCAGCCTGCTGCAGGACCCGCGCTTCGACCCGCCGCTGCAGGCGCGCGAGATCGCGGTGCTGGCGCCGGACATCGATCCCTACGTGCCGTACCTGGAAGCGGTGTTCGGCGGCCGTGGGGGCGACGAGGAACACATTCCGTATGCGCTCGCCGACAGCAGTCCGCTCGCGGGCGAGCCGTTGGCCGATGTGTTCGTGCACCTGCTGGGCCTGCCGGTCTCGCGCTTTGGCTTGAACGAAGTGCTGGATCTGCTGGCCAGCGCGCCGCTGGCCGAAGCGGCCGGGCTGGAAGCGGTGGACTTCGACCGCCTGCATGGCTGGCTGCAACAGGCCGGTGCACGCTGGGGCCTGGACGCGAAACACCGCAACCAGCACCAGGCACCGGCCGACGACGCCTACACCTGGCAGTTCGCGCTGGATCGCCTGGTACTCGGCCATGCCACCGGCAGCGAGGCCGACCTGGCCGGGGTGGCGCCGTGGATCGAACTGGAAGGCGGCGCGCTGGACGCGCTGGACCGGCTGCTGCGCCTGCTGCGGGTGCTGGCCATCTACCAGCGCCGTCTGGGCGAGCTGCTGACACCGGCGCAGTGGCGGCAACGCCTGCTGTCGTTGCTGGATGCGCTGCTGCCAACCGCGCCCACATCGCCCAACAGCCAGCGCGCGCTGGAGCGGCTGCGCAAGCTGCTCAACCAGTTCGCCGACGATGCCGCCAAGGCCGGTTTCGAAGACGGCGTGCCGCCGGAGGTGGTGCGCGCGCACTTTGCTGGCGCGCTGGGCGAGGCCGATACGCGCGCACCGCTGCTGACCGGTGGCATCAGTTTCGGCCGCATGGTGCCGATGCGCCTGCTGCCGTTCCGGGTGATCTGCGTGCTGGGCCTCAATGATGGCGATTTCCCGCGTCGTGACCCGGCTGCCGGCCTCAACCAGCTCACCGCCGAGCTGGATACGCCGCGTCGCCGCCCGGGTGACCGCTCCACCCGCGAGGATGACCGCTTCCTGTTCCTGCAACTGTTCGCCGCCGCGCAGGAGGTGTTCTATCTCAGCTATCTCGGCGCCGATCCGCGCGACGGCAGCGTGCGCGAGCCGTCGGTGCTGGTCAGCGAACTGATCGATGCCGCCGCCGCGTATCACCTCGATCCGCCTGCGGCCACCGGTGACTTCACCGTGCGTCATGCCTTGCAGCCGTTCTCGCCAGCCGCATTCGGTGATGGCGACCCGCGTCGCTTCAGCTATCGCCGCCAATGGCATCCGGCTGCCGGCCGCCTCACCGGCCAGCGCGGCGGCCTGCAGCCGTGGTTCGACGCACCGTTGCCGCCGCCGCTCGACGATGCAGTGGAAGACGAGGTCGCGCTCGATGCCCTGCGCCGCTTTCTGTGCGACCCGGCCGGGCAGTTCCTCGCACAGTCGTTGGGCCTGCGCCTGGCCGACGATGTCGAGGAGGTCGATGACCTGGAGCCGCTGGTGCTGTCCTCGCGCGGGCCGGAAAAGCGCAGCGTGCAGGCGGCGGTGGTGCGCGCCACGCTCAGCGGCGATACCGAGCCGTTGTACCCGCGGCTGCGCGCGCGTGGCCTGCTGCCGTCGGGTCCATTGGGCGAGCGCCAGTTCGAGGTGGAGCAGTTGAAGACGCGCCCGTATGCCAGCGCATTGCTGGGCTGGATGCAGGGCGAACCATTGGAAAGCCGTCGCTACGAAGTGGACATCGACGGCGTGCGCCTGCATGGCCGCGTGGCCGATCGGCATCCCGAAGGGCTGGTGCGCCTGCGTGCCGGCACGCTCAATGGCAATGCAGTGATCCGCCAGGGCCTGGACTGGCTGCTGGCCAACGCCGCTGGCGACGCGCTGCCCCTTGTGCAGTTCCACGATGGCGGCGACGCCGGCCCCGGCCCGCATGTGCTGCCGGCATTGAGCGTTCCGGCTGCGCGCGCGGCGTTGCGTGCGCTGCTGCAGCTGCGCCAACGTGGGCTGCGTGAGCCGCTGCGCTTTGCCCCGTATACCGGCTGGGTGCTGTACAACGCGCCGACAGAAAAACAGCGCAGCGAAGGCTGGAAGCAATGGCACGGCAGCGACCGCAGCTGGGGTGAATCCAGCAGCGACGCCTGGCAGCTGCTGCTGCGCGGTGCCGATCCGTTCGCCACCGATGCCAGCTATGCCGACCTGCTGCGCAACAGCCAGGTGGTCTTCAGCGCGGTGCGCGAAGGCCGCACCCTCGGCGCCGAAACACGCCAGGAGGGCAGCGCATGAACACCGCCATCGCCGAAGACGGCATCGATTCCCTCAGCCGCGACCCCTACCTGGCCCTGCCGCTGGATGGCATCCGACTGATCGAGGCCAGCGCCGGTACCGGCAAGACCTTCACCCTGGCCACGCTGTTCACCCGCCTGGTGGTGGAGCAGGGCCTGCGCATCGGCCAGATCCTGGCGGTGACCTTCACCGACGCCGCCACCCAGGAACTGCGCAAGCGCATCCGCGAGCGCCTGGCGCTGGCCGCGCGCCTGGTCGATCTGGAACCGGCCGAGGGTGAAGCACCGGATGTGCGATTGACCCGCGACGTGCTGCAGCGCCATCTGCACGGCGGCACCGAGAGCGCCGCCGCACTGAAACGCCGCCTGCAGGTGGCCGCCGACGAGATCGACCTGGCGTCCATCTTCACCATCCACGGCTTCTGCACCCGCGTGCTGCGCGAGCATGCGCTGGAAAGCGGCCACACCTTTGATCCGCCGGAACTGCTGGCCAGCGATCGTGAGTTGCTGGAGGAGCTGGCCGCTGATCTGTGGCGCGTGCATGCCAATGACCCGGTCACGCTGGAGCCGCTGACCTGGCTGTGGTCCAACCCGGATGCGCTGGCCGCCGATCTGCGCGCGCTGCTGGGCGCGCCGCCGCTGCACCCGTTGCCACGGCCGGTGGCGCTGGTCGATCCACACCCGGCATTGCAGAGCGCGGCGGAAGCATTGTCTGCAAGCGTGCGCGAGCATGGCGAGCAGTTCTTCATCGACCTCTGCGATGCCGTCGACAACAAGTGGATCAACGGCGTGTCCTACAAGCTCGGCTGGCTGCACCCGCTGGGCCGGCAGTTGCTGGCCTGGGCCGAGCGCGCCGACCCGCACGAGCTGCTGGCCAGCGAGCGCCTGCCGGCACTGCTGCCGGAGGTGCTGGCCGACAAGACCAACAAGAAGTTCCTCGACCGCACGCCGTCGTCGCCATTGCAGGCGCCGTTGGCGCGCTATGTCGCGCTCTTGGCCGAACGCGATGCCTGGTTGCGTGCCACCGCGCTGAATTTCCTGCACGCGCTTCGCGCCGAAGCCACGCAGCGCCTGCAGGCGCTGAAGCGCACGCGCCGGGTGCAGACCTACGACGATCTGATCGATGGCGTAGCGCTCGCCCTGGAAGGCCCGCAGCGACTGACGCTGGTCAGGCAGCTGCGCGCGCAGTACCGCATCGCACTGGTCGATGAGTTCCAGGATACCGACGACCGCCAGTGGGGCATCTTCCACACCGTGTTCGGCGATTCGCCGGAGGTGGGGGAGCTCGCCCTGCCACCGGCGCTGTTCCTGATCGGCGACCCCAAGCAGGCGATCTACGGTTTCCGCGGCGGTGATATCCACACCTACCTGAAGGCCAAGCAGGTGGCGCAGCAGGCACCGGTGCTGGACCAGAACTTCCGCTCGAGACCGTCTGTGCTGCGCGCGTTACAGGCGCTGTACGACAACGGTGGCGAAGACGCCTTCCTCGAACGCGACATCCAGTTCGAGCCGGTGCGTGCCGGTGGCGTGCGTACCGACGAGGACTACCAGCGCGACGGCCATGCCGCCACGGCGCTCACCCTGCGTGTGCTGCGCAGTGGCGGCGACAAGGCGATGAGTGCCGATGCCTCGCGTGAGGCGGCAACCCAGGCCTGCGTGGCCGAGATTCACCAGATCCTGGTCGATGCCCGCACCGGCAAGGCCGTGCTGCGTGGGCAGCCGGTGCGGCCGGGTGACATCGCGGTGCTGGTGCGCTCGCATCGGGAGGCCACCCTGGTACAGCGCGCGCTGGCCGCGGTGGGCATTCCTGCCGTGGCAGCCGGCAAGCAGAGCCTGTTCGCCACCGCAGAAGCACGCGATCTTCGTGCGCTGTTGTTGGCACTGCTGCAACCGGCCGACGAAGGCCGCCTGCGTGCGGTGCTGGCCACCGTACTGCTTGGCCAGCGCGCAAGTGCGATCGCGGCGATGGAGCGCGAGGGTGACCTGCAACGCGGGTTCCAGGCACAGCTGCTGCACTGGCGCGAGCGCTGGCAGCGCGGTGGACCGTTTGCGGTGATCGCCGATGTCTGTGCCACGCAGGGCGAACGCCTGCTGGCGCTGATCGACGGCGAGCGCCGCCTGACCAACTACCTGCAGCTGGGTGAACTGCTGCAGGAAGCCTCGGCGCAGGCGCTGGGCATGCATGGCCTGCTGGACTGGCTGCAGGGGCAGATGGCCAGCGCCGACCAGGATGACGAGCAGCAGCTGCTGCGCCTGGAATCGGATGCGCGCCGCGTGCAGATCATCACCCTGCACAAGAGCAAGGGCCTGGAGTATCCGCTGGTGTTCCTGCCCTTTGTCGGCATCGACGGCGGCGCACCGAACACCGCCTCGCACTGCACCGTGCACGTCGGCGGCCAGCGCCAGCTGCACTGGAAGCTGGGCAAGGACGAGGCCTGGGAAGCGGCCAGCAGCCAACGTGAGCGCGAGCAGCGCGCCGAGGACGCGCGCCTGCTGTATGTGGGACTGACCCGCGCCGAGCACGCGCTGTGGATTGCCGTGGGTGATCTGGCCGGGCTCGGCAAGACACGTCTGGCGCCGCTGCTGGGTGACCTGCAGGCGCTGCGCGCGCACGCCGATGTGCACATCGATGACAGTGAGGCAGCGGCCGCGCTGCCGCAGCTGGCGGCCGAAGTAGAAGGTGATCTTCCGGCGGTGCGTGCACTGACCCGGCGTGTGCCGCACGACTGGTGGGTCTACAGCTTCACCCAGCTGGCCCACGCAGACGCTGGTGCCGGCAACGATATCGAAGCGGCGGCCACCGAGCTGCCGGCACCGGCCGCCGACGAACCGGCCGGCCCGGAGCTGCCGCTGGAACCGGCGCTGCCCGAACCCGCCGCCGTCGTCGAAGACAGCACGCCGATCGACCCGCGCTTCATGGGCAGCCGCTTCGGCAATGTGCTGCACGAGGCGATGGAGAATGTCGACTTCGCTGCCTGGGGTGACTGGCAGCCGGGCCTGGAAGCCCCTGAGGGCCAGGCCGAGGTACTGCGCAAGGCGCTGCACGATGAAGGCTATGCCGACGTCGACCTGGACGATGGCGTGGCCGTGCTGGTGCCGCTGGTCGGTCACACGCTGACCGTGCCGCTGCCCGAAGGCGGTGCGCTGCACAGCCTGGGTGAAGGCGAGCGCCGCGCAGAAATCGACTTCCATTTCGCCATCGAACCGACCACGGTGCCGGCGCTGCTGCAGGTCCTTCATGCGCACGGTGTTTCCAGCGCGCGCCGCGGCTTCGGTCAGCGCCGCCGCCTGGAAGGGCTGATGACCGGCATGATCGACCTGACCTACGTGCGCGATGGCCGCTGGTATGTGCTCGACTACAAATCCAACCGCCTGCCCGGCTACAGCCCGGACCTGCTGGCCATTGCCATGCGCCACAGCGAGTACGACCTGCAGGCGCTGATCTACACCGTGGCCCTCCATCGCTGGCTGCGCTTCCGCCTGGGCGCGGCCTACGACTACGAGCGCGACATGGGCGGCATCCGCTACCTGTTCTGCCGCGGCCTGGATGCCGCTGGCAACGGCGTGCATGTGGATCGTTTCCCGTTGGCGCTGGTCGATGCGCTGGACGCACTGTTCGCCGGTGGCGAACAGGCCCAGGCCGAACTGGCCGCGCGTGCCCGTGGAGCCAGCGCATGAGCCTGCTGAAGGAACTTCACCAGAAGGGCCTGCTGCGCACCCTCGACCACGCGTTGGCGACCAGCCTGATGCGGCTGCGCGACGACACGCCCGAGAGCGTGGCGCTGGCGGCCGCGTTGGCCTCGCTGGCGGTGTCGCAGGGCCACGCCGCGTTCGATCCGGCACAACCGCAGCGGTCGCTGGAAGGCGTGCCTGAGTGGCCTGCCGCGCAGGACTGGTTGGCACAGCTGCGTGCATCGCCGTGGGTAGCGACACCGGAGCAGGCCGACGCCATTGCCGAGGATGCGCCGCTGGTGCTGGAGAACGGGCTGCTCTACCTGCGCCGTTATCGCGAGTACGAGCGCCAGTTGGCCGCCGGCCTGCAGCGCATCGGCCGGCATCCGCTGCCGGCGCCGGACATGACGGCGTTGGCGCCGTTGTTCGCGCAGCTGTTCCCGCAGGCATTGAACAGTGAAGATCACCAGGCACGCGCAGCCGGCGTGACTCTGCGCCATCCGCTGGCGCTGGTCACCGGCGGCCCCGGCACCGGCAAGACCACCACCATCGCGCGCCTGTTGTTGCTGCTGGCCGCGCAGGCCCGGTACGCCGGCCAGCCGCTGCCCGAGGTGGCGCTGGCCGCGCCTACCGGTCGCGCCGCCGAGCGCATGGCCGAGAGCCTGCGCGTCGCCGTGCAACGGCTGCAGGAACAAGGACTGGACCCGGCGTTGTGTACGGCGCTGCCGAGTACCGGTACCACCCTGCATCGCCTGCTCGGCGTGATTCCCGATTCACCGCGCTTCCGTCACCACGCCGACAATCCGTTGCCGGTGGAT
Source organism: Stenotrophomonas maltophilia (assembly GCF_004684085.1). Lineage (GTDB taxonomy): Bacteria > Pseudomonadota > Gammaproteobacteria > Xanthomonadales > Xanthomonadaceae > Stenotrophomonas > Stenotrophomonas maltophilia_AS. The sequence continues at coordinate 28,099 of NZ_SRHZ01000090.1, read as the reverse complement.
GTGGTGGTGGTCGACGAAGCCTCGATGATCGATCTGCCGATGATGGCCAAGCTGGTGGATGCGATCGCCAGCGGCACCCGGCTGATCCTGCTTGGCGACCCCGACCAGCTGCCGTCGGTCGAGGCCGGCGACGTGCTCAGCGCGATCCTGCGCGCCAGCGGTGATGGCATCGGCACCCGCGCCGATGACGCGCAGGCACTGCAGGGTCTGCTGGCGCCGGCCACGTTGCAGCCGCAGGCGGCACCACGCGCCTTCGCTGGCCGCCGGGTGCAGTTGCAGCGGGGCTACCGGCAGAGCGATGCGCTGGACCTGGCGCCGCTGGCGCATGCCGTGCGCGAGGGCGACAGCGCCGCCGCATTGCAGCTGCTGCGAAACGGTGCATTGGCCGGCGTGCATTTCCACGAAGGTGAGGCCGACCCATTGCGTGGCCAGCGCGAGCATCTGCTCGGCCATTGGCGCGCGTTGGCCGACGCGGCCGATCCAGTGCTTGCCCTGCAGCAGGCCGGGCGCCTGCGCGTCCTGACCGCGCTGCGCGAAGGCCCGCAGGGTGCGCGCGGCCTCAACAGCCGCATCGAACAATTGCTGGCCGGCAACACCCCGGGCTACTTCCAGGGCCGCCTGCTGCTGGTCACCGAGAACAGCTACCGGCACCGCCTGTTCAACGGCGATATCGGCATCTGCCTGCGCGATGACAGTGGCGCGATGGTGGCCTGGTTCCCGGGCGACACCGTCGAGCAGCCGCGCGCCTTCCATCCGGCCGCGTTGCCCGCGCACGAAAGCGCCTTCGCGATGACCGTGCACAAGGCACAGGGCTCGGAGTTCGATGAAGTGTGGCTGCAGCTGCCACGCCAGGACAGCCGTGTGCTGTCACGTGAACTGGTCTACACCGGCCTGACCCGCGCCCGGCAGGTGCTGCATGTGGCGGGCAGCGCCGAGGTGCTGCAGGCCGCGTTGAAACGCCACGCCAGCCGGTTGGGTGGCCTGGCCTGGCGGCTGGGTGCGGAAGACGTGGCCGAAGCACCGGCACGCATCGAACAGCCTACGGTGCAGGGCACGTTGTTCTGAACCGGGTCGGATCCCGTTCCCACCGGGAATGGGCTCTGACCCCATCGCCGAGGCAGGCATGCTCCGGGTCAGAGCCCTCCCTTCGGGAGGGATCCGACCCTGCGTCATTCAGCGATCAATACCAGGCCATCCGGGAACACGATCGCTGCTTCATCGGCACTCACATCGAAGAACCCCACGCCGTGCTTCTCGGCCAGGTCCTGTACGCGACCATGGGCGCGCTCGGCCACCGAATACGCGAACGCGCCGTAGATCACCTCGCGGCCGATGCTGTACTCGGTCACCTCGGCACGGTCGTCATCGTCGTTGCTCAAGGGTCCGTTCAACGGCGGGAAGTCCTGCGCCATCTCCGCGAACCAGGCCTGCAGCGCAGGACTGCTCACCGCCGGGTCGTCGTACTCGTGGCGTTCGTTCCACTGCGTCTGTTTTTCAAACCAGACGATGAAGGCCGCCGCCTCGCGCGGGGCGATGCTGGCGTCGAACACCATCATGTCGTAACTCATTGGAGCTTCCTGTTGTCTGGGCGAAAAGCCGCCGGGCGTGGCCCGGCGCTACCGGAGGATAAGGGGTGCGCCGGGGCATGCCCGGCGATTCGTATCAGGCGAACAGGGTAGCGCCGGGCCATGCCCGGCGGATCGCATTACACGGACGGAGCTGTGGCGTCCGCCCATCCCGGCGCCAACGCCTTGGCCTCCGGAAACAGCGCGAAGCGCAGCCCGATCAGACCCATCAGGGCTTCATCGCGGGCCTTGCAGGCCGCAACGCTGCCGACCCGGCCCAGCGAGGTATCCAGCCGCTCGCGCAGCGCGTCGGCCGCCACAATCGGTTTGCGCGCGGCGATCTGCCGGCGGTAGTGCACGGCAATCTCTTCCAGAATGTGCTCGACCGCTTCGCGGCTGCGCTCGGGCAGTTCCAGCCGGGCGCGGCGCAGCTGCAGGATGTTCAGGCCGATGCGCGCTTCATTGAGCATGTCCACCGAGGCGATATCGCTGCCCTCCGGCGTTGCCGCCAGGCGCGGCGCGAGCAGGCCGAGCAGATCGAGCATGCGCGCGGCGAAGCGCTGGCGGTCCTGCTGGCCGCGACCTTCGGCGGCTTCGGCCAGCGTGGTCCAGCCCTGCCGCACCAGCCGGCGCGCGGTCCATTCGGCACCCACAGAACGGAACAGGCGGGTCATCACCACCGCAAAGCCAATGCCGATGAACATCGCGATCGACGAGTTGAGGAAGGTCTGGATGTTGGCGCTGTAGGTGTTCTGCAGGCTCAGCAGCGCGGCCAGATTCACTGTCAGCGGCAGCGCGAACAGCGCGCTCTTGGGGTGGTGCAGCATCAGCCCCAGCGGCAGGAACGCCACCGCCAGCACCAGCGCCAGCAGGCCGAAGTCGTGCACGGCCGGGAACACGCCGAACAGGTACACGCCGGCCACCACCGAGGCGACCATCGCCCACACCAGGAACGACACCATGCTCGGCGCCGGATCGTCCTGTGCGGCGAAGAACGCGGCGGTCACCGCGGCCATCATCGCGCCGTTGCCACCGCCTTCCCAACCCAGCGCGATCCACAGCACGCAGTAGCTCATCAGTGCCACACCGGCACTGAGCGCGGAGAACAGCGCCATGCCGTAGTCGACGTGCTTGTCGGCGGCCACGCGTTCGGTACGGATGCGGTAGTGCGCGCGGTCCAGCGGCGCGGTGCCGTGGTCGATGGCGTGCTGCAGCGTGCGGCAGTCCTGCCACAGGTCGACCAGCTCCTCCAGGCGCAGCAACAGGCTGGCCAACTGCAGGTGCTGCAGGTCGCGGTCCACCTGCGGCTTCAGCGCGCTGATGCGCGCGCGCAGGCGGGCGTACTCGCTGGCGTTGGTCGGGCCATCCAGCCAGTCGTGGATATCGTCGACCAGTGTCGGCAGCCCTTCGGGCAGGGCCTGGCCATCGCTGCGCAGCGCGCTCAGGCGGTCGGCAATCGAGGACAGCACCGGCAACAGCAGCAGCATGCGTTCGCGCAGCCGCTCCATCGACACTGCCGAACCGGCATGGCGCGGATCATCGCGGCGCAGGAATTCGATCAGTGCCTCGAACTGCACCAGGTCGGCGGCCAGCCGGTTGCGCGGCGCATGCGCGCGGCCACGTTCAAGGATCTGCCGGCACCACTGCGCGGCGTCCTCCATCCAGTTGCCGATGCGGGCGCGCAGCATCGGGCGTACCGAGGCCGGGAACAGCAGCGAAGCAAACAGCACTGCCACCACCGTGCCGAGGATGATCTCCTCGCTGCGTGCCACCACCGTGTCGAAGATGGTTTCCGGCGAGGTCACCGCCGGAAAGCCGATGAAGGCGGTGGTGTAACCGGCCAGCAGGAAGGCATAGCCGCGCGGGCCACGGTTGAGCAGGGCCATGAACAGGCAGCCGGCCAGCCAGATCGACATCGCCGCGCTCAGCACCAGCGGCGTTTCCACCAGCGCCGGCAGCACCAGCAGGGTGGCCAGCCCGGCCACCAGGGTGCCGACGATGCGGTACACGCCCTTGGCCCGGGTCGGGCCCAGCAGTGGTTGGCTGACGATGTACACCGTGCCCATCGCCCAGTACGGGCGCGACAGGTTGCCGGCCATGGCGATGTACAGCGCGGCCACCGCGGCCAGGTAGGTCTTGATCGAGAACAGCCACGCCTGGCGGTCGGTCAGCGCGTTCATGGCTTACTTCGCTGCGGTCGGGGTGCCGGCTGCGGCGACGCTGGCCTGCCAGCCGCCACCCAGCACCAGGAACAGGTGGATCTGGTCACGCGAGACCTGCGCCTCGGCGGCCGCCAGGGTGGCATCGCTGGTGGCCAGGCTGCGGTCGGCATCCAGGCTGGACAGGTACGGCGTACGGCCACCCTGGTACAAGCGGCGGTTCTGCTCGGCGGCCAGCGCGGCCTGCTCCTGCGCGATGCGCAGCGACTGCAGCCGGCGCAGGTCCTGTGCATAGCGGTCCAGTGCGGTCTGGGTCTCGCGCAGTGCCTGCAGCACCGTGTGGTCGAACTCGGCCAGGGCCGCATCGGCACCGGCCTCGGCGGCGTGGATGCGTGCGTGCGTGCCGGACGACGGCAGCGTCCACGAGATCAGTGGGCCGATCGACCACTGCTGGGTCATCGGCGTGCCGAAGTCTTCCAGCAGGCCGGCGGCACCGAGTGAGGCACCCAGGCGGATGTCCGGATACAGCTCGGCAGTGGCGACACCAATCCGCGCCGTGGCCGAGGCCAGCTTGCGCTCGGCCTGGCGCACGTCCGGGCGGCGCTGCAGCAGCGCGCGGCCATCACCGACCGGCAGCGGCTGCGCCAGGCCGGGGGCATGCGCACAGTCGATCACGCCGGCCGGCAGCTGTCCCGGGGTCTGGCCCAGCAGGGCGGCCAGTGAATAGGCAGCTGCCGAGCGCTGCGCATGCAGCGGCGGCAGTGCAGCTTCCAGCAGCGCGACCTGGGCATTGGCGCGGGCCAGCTCCGGTGGCGTGCCGCGTCCGGCCGCGATCAGGCGCTCGGTGACACTGCGGCTGCGCTGCTGCAGCTGCAGCGAATGCTCGGCCACGTGCAGTTCGTGGTTGGCGTGGCAGATCTCCAGGTAGCTGTCGGCCACCTGTGCCACCACGCTGACCTGGGCCAGGTCGCGAGCGGCGGCCACCGACTGCTCATCAGCACGCGCCGCCTCGGCACCGCGCTTGAGCTTGCCGAACAGGTCGAACTGGTAGCTGACCGCGAATTTGCCATCGGCCAGGTTGATCACCGGCAGTTCGTGTTCCTGCAGGAACGATTCGGCCGACAGCTGCGCGCGGCTGACCCCGGCTTCGGCCTCGTACTCAAAGCCACCGGCGTCCAGTGCCTGTTCGTAAACGGCGGCTGCCCGCCGCAGATGCGCATCGGCGGCCTTCAGTTCCACGTTGTCGCGCAGCGCCTGGGTGATCAGGCCGTCCAGCACCGGGTCGTTGTACAGCGACCACCAGCGGTCGGGCAGCGCCTGGTTGGCGGCAATCTGCGGGTTCTGCGTATCGATGAAGGCCGCGTTGGCCTCCGGGCGCTTGAACGCCGAGCCTTCCGGCAGTGCGTAGTCGGGGCCGACGGTCCTGCACGCGGCGAGGCTGGCCAGCGCAACGATCAGGCCGAGACGGGGCAGGGCGGCGTTCACAGGCCCGCCTGTGTCGGCGCGGTGCCGGCCTTGTCGTTGTGCGGATGGCGGCCGGTGTCCACAGTCACCGTGGCGGTACGGCCTGCGATCAGTTCCACGCCCTGGGGTACTTCGTCAATGGCGATGCGCACCGGGATGCGCTGCGCCAGCCGCACCCAGTCGAAGGCCGGGGTCACGTTCGGCAGCAGGGAGCTGCCGTTGCTGCGGTAGCGGTCCTCGATGCCGGCGGCGATGCTTTCGACATGGCCGCGCAGCGGTGCCGATTCGCCCATCAGGCGGATGTCCACGCGCTGCCCCGGGGCGACGCCGCGCAGGCGGGTTTCCTCGAAGTAGCCATCAATGCGGAACGAGCCGGTATCGAGCAGCGCCAGCACCGGCTTGCCGGCCACCACGTAGTCGCCTACGCGCATGGTGCGGTCGTTGACCCGGCCATCGGCCGGTGCGCGCACCTCGGTGCGGCCCAGGTTGAGCTCGGCCAGGTCGACCGCCGCCTGTGCGGTGGCCAGCGCAGCCTGTGCAGCCTGCAGCTTGGCCCGGCGCACTTCGGCATCCTCGGCGGCAACCAGGTCCTGCAGGCTGCGATCACGCCCGATCTCGCGGCGCAGCTGTGTCACCGATGCCTGGCGCTCGGCCAGGCTGGCGCGGGCCTGTTCCAGCGCGATGCGGTAGCGCGCGCGGTCGACCACGAACAGCAGGTCACCCTGCTTCACCGCCTGGTTGTCGGCCACCTGCACCGTTTCGACCAGGCCGGACACATCCGGCGCCACCTGCACCACGTCGGCGCCGACATGCGCATCGCGGGTCCACGGCTCATCCATGTAATAGACCCACAGCTGGCGCAGCACCAGCAGGGCGACGATCACGGCTGCGCTGGTGAGCAGCACCGGCAGGGTCTTCTTCACGATCTTGTTCACGATTGCATCCAACGCAGAAGGTGGAACAGCAGGCCCAGCACGATCCCGTACAGCGCCAGGTTGAACAGCGGCGGATGCCAGACATGGCGATAGGCGCCGGCGCGCTGAAGCAGCGCGTGCAGGCCGCTGTTGACCAGATAGGCCAGCAGCATCAACCCGAGCAGGGTCGGGACGAATATTCCATGGAGACTGAATTCACCGGGCATCGGTAGGGGCGGGTGCGAAGTGGGGAGGGGAGGGGAGGTACATCAAAACAACGGCAACGGGCGAAAGCCGCTGGCGTGTGCACGGCAGCGGCGGTGTCCGGGCAGAACGGTCTTACGTGATGCGGTCGGCGGCCTCGGCCAGCAGGCGCCATGCCTTCAGCACGGCGTGCAGTTCATCCATGGAAAGCTCGCCGAACACGTCCTGGCGCAGGCCGATCAACTGGTCTTCCAGCTCGCTGACCAGCGCGTGTCCCGCGTCGGTCAGCCACAGCAGGTTGGCGCGGCGGTCGCTGGCGTCGCTCTCGCGGCGGACCAGGTCGCTGGCGCACAGCTTGTCCAGCAGGCGTACCAGGGACGGACCTTCCATGCCCAGCTGCTGGGCCAGCGCCACCTGGCGGATGCCACCGCCGGAGCGGCCGATCATCAGGAGCGGCATGGTGCAGGCGGTGGAGATGCCGTAGCTGCCGAGCCGGCTGTCGGCCAGGCGCTGCCACTGCCGCCCCGCGTACAGCAGGCCGGAGCTGAGCTGCATCTGCAGCACGGTGCGCTCGTCGAGAGGTCGGTCCATAAGAGATAGATAGGATACTACTAATTTCATTCCTATCAATAGTTTTTGCTGAATGTGAGAACCCGGTAGCGCCGGGCCATGCCCGGCGAGCGCAGCGGCGTGAATCAAACAGCCGCCGGGCATGGCCCGGCGCTACCGGAGCAGCAGCCGGAGTCGCGAGGCCGCCCGGCCCTCCGCCACCCACCTCACATCCCCCGAGCGCGGTGGGTTGGCTCTTAGTAGCAAGAGCAGAAGCAGTGCGGACCAACGGTCCGCACCCACCAAGGCAGCGGCGCGCCGCCTCCGAAGCCATGAACCCCAGCTCTCAACCTCCAAACCGATAGCAACGACGCGCCGCCAGACACCCCGATGAACCGTCCCAACAGGACGACCCACCCCCCGGTCGGGTACGATGCTCGCCCCCCGTTCGGGACGCTGTACGCAATGAGCAAGAACAACGAAAAGGCCGCCCCGCAGGGCGACGTGACCCAGGACCAGGCCGAGGATGCCGTGCGCACCCTGCTGCGCTGGGCCGGTGAGGACCCGTCCCGTGAAGGCCTGCTGGATACCCCCCGCCGCGTCGCCGAAGCCTATGGCGACTGGTTCAGCGGTTACCGCGACGATCCGCGCGCCTACATGGAGCGGACCTTCGAGGAAGTGGCCGGCTACGACGAACTGATCGTGCTGCGCGACATCGAGTACGAAAGCCACTGCGAACACCACATGGCGCCGATCATCGGCCGCGTGCACGTCGGCTACCTGCCGGCCGGCAAGGTGGTGGGCATCAGCAAGCTGGCCCGCGTCGTCGAAGCCTACGCCCGCCGTTTCCAGGTGCAGGAAAAGATGACTGCACAGATCGCCCAGTGCATCCAGGATGTGCTGCAGCCGATCGGCGTCGGCGTGGTCGTCGAAGGTGCCCACGAATGCATGACCACCCGCGGCATCCACAAGCGCGGCGTCAGCATGGTCACCTCCAAGATGCTGGGCAGCTTCCGCGACGACGCGCGTACCCGCGCCGAGTTCCTGCGCTTCATCGAAGTGGGCGGCAAGCGCTGAGCCGCTTGCCCGCACCGCGCCGGCCCCGTGTGGCCGGCATGCCCACGGCCGCCCGCGCGGCGGCCGTGCGCGGCTGCTCGTCCCCACCAGCCCTCACGAATCCTTTCGCTGCATGAAGCATCGCGAACGCATCTCCCGTTACCGCCATCTGCGTGAACAGCCCCAGTGGAAGCTGCTCGCTGCCGACCACGCCCCGGAAATCATCGGCCTGCTGCAGGGCCTGCTGATGGACGGCGAGCGCACGCTGCCCTCGTCGGTGCTCAGTGAGCGCCTGCAACGCGCGTTGGACCAGCTCAACGGCGACGAACTGTCGCGCGAGCTGCCGCGCACTGCACAGGCGTACATCGCGCATTGGCTGGCCCAGGGCTGGCTGGAACGCCGCTTGCCCGAAGGCGCCGATCAGGAGCAGTACGAGCTGTCGACTGCGGCACTGCAGGCGATCCGCTTCGCCGACGGCCTTGAGCAGGCCCGCGTGGCCGCCACTGAAAGCCGCCTGGCGCTGGTCATCGAACAGCTCTCGCAGCTGGCCGCGCAGACCGAGTCCGATCCGGACGCGCGCCTGTCCGCACTGCGTGACGAGCGCGACCGCATCGACGCCGAAATCGCCCGTGTCGGTGCCGGCCGCGTGATCGCGCTGGACGGCAAGCGCGCGCTGGAACGTGCGCGCCAGATCATCGGCCTGGCCGACGAGCTGACCGAAGATTTCCGCCGCGTACGTGACGACTTCGAGCAGCTCAACCGCGATTTCCGCGAACGCATCATCGACGACGAGGGCGAGCGTGGCGACGTGCTGTCGCAGCTGTTCGAAGGCGTGGACGTGATCGGTGAAAGCGATGCCGGGCGCAGCTTCCAGGCGTTCTGGCGCCTGCTCAACGACGCCGAGCAGAGCGCCCAGCTCGATGCTGCGCTGGAAGCAGTGCTGGCGCGTGGTTTTGCGCGCCGCCTGGACCGCAACGAACGCAACTTCCTGCGCGGCTTCACCAGCACCATGCTTGAGCGCGGTGGCCAGGTGCACGACGTGCTGCAGAACTTCGCGCGCAGCCTGCGCGGCTTCGTGCAGAGCCGTGGCTATCTGGAACAGCGCCGCCTCAACCAGCTGCTGAAGCAGGCGCAGTCCGAAGCGCTGGCGCTGCGCGACGAGTTCCCTGCACAGCGCGGCATCGGCCGCGACCTGCAGCTGACCACCAGCCGCCTGCGTTCGTGGTCGCAATGGAAGCTGCACGATCCGCGCAGTGCCCAGGTCGATGGCAACGTCGAGTACAACGACGCCGCCGCGATCAGCCTGGAGAGCGTCGGCGACCTGGTCGCTTCATCTGAAATCGACTTCCGCACCCTGCGCCGCGACCTGCACGACCTGCTTGATGCACAGCCGCGTCTCAGCATTGCCCAGGCCCTGTCGCAGCGCGAAGCGCCGCAGGGCCTCGGCAGCGTCATCGGCTACCTGTCGCTGGGCACGCGCTTCGGCAACGTGGTCGCCGGCGAGCAGGAGCTTGCGCAATGGCGTGGTGGCGACGGCCAGGTCCGTCGCGCCCGCATCCCGCTGGTTTGGTTCACCCAGGAGAGACGCCATGAGCTGGCATGAAGATCCCATCGACGCACCGCAGGCCGACGTGGCGGAAGACGCCTACGAAGCCGAGCCGGTGGCGACCGTGGCGCAGCCCCGCCGTGGCAACGACGTGTACTACCTCGGCGATACCGGGCGCCTGCCGCTGGATGCGCGCCGCGCGCTGTGCCAGCTGCTGATCGGCCCCAGCATCGACCAGCTGCGCCACGCCAAGCTGTGGCCGGCGCTGATCCGCAGCGAGGCCGCCATCCGTTCGTCGCTGGCGGACCTGCTCCTGGAACTGGTACTCGACCGTGACAGCGGCGTGGCATTCACCCGCCAGGCGGACACCGAAGACGTTGAGGCACCGGTACTGCTGCGCACCTCGCCGCTGACCTTCATCGACTCGGTGCTGCTGCTGTACCTGCGCCAGCAGCTGGCCGAGGCCGATGCGCGCGGCAACCGCGCGGTGGTCGCCGACGCCGAGATGGCCGAAGCATTGGCCATTTACGAGAAGAACCTGTCCACCGACCGCGCCGGCTTCAACCGCCGCGTCGCCTCGGCGGTGCAGAAAATGAAGGACAACCACATCCTGACCCGCCTCAGCGGCCAGGAAGACCGCCACGAAGTGTCGCCGGCGCTGAAGCTGCTGTTCTCCGCCGAAGACGTGTCCCAGCTTTCGGCGGTCTACCGCCAGCTGCGCGAAACCCCGGCCGCCGAGGCCTGAGAGACCCGACCATCGCATGGCTATCTCCAAGCACACTCCCGCCCTGTTCAACGAAGGCCTGCCGGACCCGCGCCTGCAGCAGTTCCGCATGCGCCGCCTGCAGGTGCACAACTGGGGCACCTTCAATGGCCTGACCGAAGTACCGATCGCCGAGCGCGGCTTCCTGTTCGTCGGCCGTTCCGGCTCGGGCAAGTCGACCCTGCTCGATGCCATGTCCGCGCTGCTGACGCCGCCGGCCATCGTCGACTTCAACGCCGCCGCGCGCGAGGCCGAGCGCAGTGGCCGCGACCGCAACCTGGTGTCCTATGTGCGTGGCGCATGGGCCGACCAGCAGGACAGCGGCACCGGCGAAATCGCCACCCAGTACCTGCGCAAGGGCGCGACCTGGACCGCACTGGTGCTGGAATACCGCGCCGGCGATGGCCGCGTGGTCAGCCTGGTGCGCCTGCTGTGGATCTCCGGCAACGGCACCTCGGCCGGCGACGTGCGCAAGCACTACATGATTGCCGAGCGTCCGTTCGACATCGCCAAGGATCTCGGCGGCTTCGACCTGGACCTGCGCAAGCTCAAGCAGAAGCTGTCCGACCTGCATCACTTCGACACCTTCTCCGGCTATGCCGAACGCTTCCGCGACCTGCTCGGCATCGACAACGAGATGGCGCTGCGTCTGCTGCACAAGACGCAGTCGGCGAAGAACCTGGGCGACCTCAACGTCTTCCTGCGCGACTTCATGCTCGACACGCCGAAGACCTTCGACGCCGCCGAGCGTCTGGTCAGCGACTTCGCCGAGCTCGATGGCGCGCACCAGGCCGTAGTCACCGCGCGCCGCCAGGTGGAAACCCTGTTGCCGGCACGCGCCTACTACGGCGACCTGAAGCAGATGCACCGCCAGCGCGGAGACGACGAAGCACTGAAACTCGGTGTCGACAGCTTCCGCGAAAGCCGCCGCCAGGCGCTGATCGAAACGCGCCTGCGCGAGATGGACGTGCGTGACCGCGGCCTGCTCGGCGAGGAAAGCCAGCGTCGCGCCGCGCTGGACAACCACACCGAGCGCCTGGCTGAGTTGGAACTGCAGCGCCGCCAGCAGGGCGGTGAGCGCATCGAGGAACTGGAACGCGAGCAGGGCCGCGCCGAAGCCGAGCGCGACCGCCGCAAGGCCAAGCGTGACCAGGCCCAGGAAGCCGCACAGCAGCTGCAGGCCGAACTGCCCGATGATGCCCACGGCTTCGCCGAGCTGGTCGAGCGTGCGCAGAACGAACTGCAGGATCGCCAGCGCGCTTCGGCAGCACTGGACGATGCAATCAGCGACCGCCTCGGCGGCAAGCGCGATGACGAGCGCCGCTTCGGTGAAGTGCGCAGCGAACTCGAAGCGATGCAGCGCACTCCCTCCAACATCCCGGCGCCGATGCAGAAGCTGCGCGCGCGCCTGGCCGAGGAAACCGGCATCGCCGAAGCGGCGCTGCCGTTCGTCGGCGAGCTGATCCAGGTCCGCTCGGAAGAGCAGGGCTGGCAGGGCGCCATCGAGCGTGTGCTGGGTGGCTTCGCGCTGTCGCTGCTGGTCGATGACAAGCACTACAACGACGTCGCCGAGTGGGTGAACCGTACCCACCTGGGCATGCGCTTCAGCTACTACCGCGTGCGCCGCAACGACGATGCGTTCGCACGTGAGCCGTCGGCGAAGTCGCTGCTGCACAAGCTGGAGCTGCGCGAGCACGTCTTCGAAAGCTGGCTGCGCCGCGAGCTCGGCAAGCGTTTCGACTACGAGTGCGTGGATGCCAAGCAGCTGCGCAACGTCGACCGTGGCATCACCCGCGAAGGCCAGGTCAAGCATCCGGGCGACCGTTTCGAGAAGGACGACCGCAGTGCGGTGGGCGATCGCCGTCGCTGGATCCTCGGCTTCAACAACCACGACAAGGTGGGTGCCTTCGAGCGCGAAGCACAGGAACTGGCCAAGCGCATCGCCAGCTGCGAGACCGACATCGCGCGCCTGCGCGGCCAGCGTGACCGCGACAACGAACGTCGCCTGGCCTGCCACGAGTTGGTCAGCATCAGCTGGAACGAGATCGACATCGCCGCCCCGCAGCAGCGCCTGACCGATATCGAGGCCACCCTGCGCGACCTGCGCGAAGGCAACGCCGATCTCGCCAAGCTGGCCAAGCAGATCGACGCCGTGCGCGCCGACATCGAGCAGTCCCGCCGCACCTACGAAGACGTCCGCGTCGAGCGTGGGCAGCTGGTCAAGGAACGTGATCGCCTCGACCGCGCACGCCAGCAGAGCCGTGCGCTGGTGCTGCCGAGCCTGGCCCAGGAACAGGAAGTCGGCCTCGCCGAACGCCTGCAGGAGCAGGGCCCGCTCAGCCTGGAAACGCTGGAAGCGCACATGCGCCAGGTCAGCAACGCGCTGAACGAGCAGCTGTCGTCCTCGCAGCAGGACCTCAACCGCATCGAGAACCAGCTGATCGGTTGCTTCCGTCGCTTCATCCAGCAATGGCCGGAGGAATCGGGCGACTTCACCGTGTCGGTGGCCTCGGCCGAAGACTTCCTGGCCCGCCTCGAACGCCTGGAACGCGATGGCCTGCCGCAGCACGAAGAGCGCTTCTTCGATCTGCTGCAGAACCAGAGCAAGAACAACCTGCTGGCCCTGCAGCGCCACAGCGCCGAGGCCCGCAAGTCGATCGGCCAGCGCCTGGACGAAGTGAACGCCAGCCTGGAACAGGTGCCGTTCAACCGCGGTACGTTGCTGACCATCGAACTGAACGACCGCCGCCTGCCGGAAGTCGGCGAGTTCCACCTGCAGCTGCGCGAAGTGCTGTCGCAGCAGCAGACCGAGCAGCGCGAGCTGGCCGAATCGCAGTTCACCGTGCTGCGCCAGCTGGTCAACCGCCTGGGCTCGCAGGAAGGCGAGGACAAGCGCTGGCGCGAGCTGGTGCTGGACGTACGCATGCACGTGGAGTTCATCGGCGTCGAGCTGGATGAAGAGACGCGCCAGCAGGTCGAGATCTACCGCAGCGGTGCCGGCAAGTCCGGCGGCCAGCGCCAGAAGCTGGCCACCACCTGCCTGGCGGCGGCGCTGCGCTACCAGCTCGGCGGCGCCGACAGCCAGCTGCCCAGCTACGCCGCGGTCGTGCTCGACGAAGCCTTCGACAAGGCCGACAACGAGTTCACCGCACTGGCGATGAACATCTTCGACAACTTCGGCTTCCAGATGGTGGTCGCCACCCCGCTGAAGTCGGTGATGACGCTGGAGCCGTTCATCGGCGGCGCCTGCTTCGTCGAAATCAGCGGCCGCCACGACTCCGGCGTGCTGTTGATCGAGTACGACGAAGAAGGCAAGCGCCTGAAGCTGCCCGAACGCAGCCGCCAGCAGGCCAACGAACCGGAAGAAGCCGAGGCCTGACTTGGCCGATTGAATGGGAATGCCGGCCGCTGGCCGGCAGCACCTCGCGCCCAAGCATTCTGTAGAGCCGAGCCATGCTCGGCTGCTCTTCGCGATGGGAAACCGTGTGCCAACCGAGGTTGGCACCTACCGGTTCATGACGCTCATTCACGAACCGCGGAACGTATCCCACGCCATCCGCGCGATCAGCACCACCACCAGCCCCACGAACAGCTTGCGGATGAACGGCGTGCCGCCCTTCAGCGCCAGGCGCGTGCCCACCACCGAGCCGATGATGTTGGCCGCGGCCATCGGCAGCGCGAACAGCCACAGGATGTTGCCGGTCGGCACGAAGAACGAGATCGCTGCAACATTCGTTGCCAGGTTCACCACCTTCGACGCCGCCGAGGCACGCAGGAAATCCAGGCCGAAAAAGCGCACGAACAGGAAGATCAGGAAACTGCCGGTGCCCGGCCCGAAGAAGCCGTCGTAGAAGCCGATCGCCGCACCGATCGCCAGCGCGATCACCAGTTCGCGGCGGCCGATCTCCTGTGGCCGGTGCAGCGCGCCGAAGTCCTTCTTCCACAGCGTGTAGGCCAGCATCGCGATCAGCAGCACCAGCACCAGTGGGCGCACCGCGTCCTTGGGCAGCAGGCTTACCGCAGTGGCCCCGGCGAAGGAGAAGATGAAGGCCGTGCCGGCCGCGAACAGTACCGGCTTCCACGGAAAGCGCACATTGCGCGCGTAGCGCCAAGCCGCTGCACCCGTACCGAACATCGAACTGAACTTGTTGGTACCGAACAGCATCGCCGGCGTCTGCTGGGGCAGCACGGTGAACAGTCCTGGCAGCTGCACCAGGCCACCGCCACCCACGGCGGCATCCACAAGACCGGCGATGAAGGCGATCACCACCAGCCACCACAACTCAGGGGGAACCAGTTCCAGCACGGCGATCAATCAAGGTGGGGGCGCGACAGCATACGCCTGTCCTGTACCGGCGACCTGTGCCGTACGTGGATCAATCCGCGCAACCCGGCGACAATACCCGCATGAGCCGAAAACCCGCCGATCCCTGCCCCTGCGGCCTGCCAGCGGAATATGCTGCCTGTTGCGGCCGTTTCCATGCCGGTGATGCTGCGCCGGATGCCGAACGCCTGATGCGCTCGCGCTACAGCGCCTATGTGCGGGGCCTGGCCGACTACCTGCGCCAGAGCTGGCATCCGGATACGCGTCCGGCCGGGTTGTCGCTGGATGATGCGCCCGGCCAGCGTACGCATTGGCTGGGCCTGACCGTGCACGAGCACACCGTCACCGGCGCCGACAGCGCCGAGGTCCGGTTCACCGCGCGCTATCGGGTGGGCGGCGGCAGCGCGGTGAAGATGACCGAGCACAGCCGCTTCCTGCGCATCGAAGGCCGCTGGTACTACCTCGACGCGGTCTGAGCCTCAGCCACCGCGTACTGCCAGCACGTCCTGCCCGGCATACGCGCACACCTGGTTGCGACCGCCGTCCTTGGCCGCGTACAGCGCCTGGTCGGCAGCCTTGAGCACGGCCGCCGGCCGCGGACCGACGCGGGTGTCAGCCAGACCGATGCTTACCGTTACCTGCACTACCTGTCCGCTGCCGCCCCGCCCGCGCTGCTGGCGCCCGGCGTCATCGTCGCGGCTGCGGGTGCTGCGGTCACGCAGCTGCATGCGGGTGTCCTCGATGCTCTGCCGCAAGGCTTCCACGGCATCGACGCAGGCCATTGCCGGGCGGTCCAGGAACACCACCGCAAACTCCTCGCCGCCATAGCGGAACGCCCGACCACCGTCGCCCACCCGCGCCAGCCGCGAGGCCACCAGGCGCAGCACGTCGTCGCCGGTATCGTGGCCATGGGTGTCGTTGAACGATTTGAAATGGTCCACGTCCACCATCGCGATGCTGTAAGTGCCGCGTGCCCGCTGCAGCGTCTCGTTGAACGCGCGGCGCCCGGGCAGGCCAGTCAGCTCATCGCGGAACGCCATGTGGAAGGACTCCTGCAGCATCGCGCCCAGCATCAGCAGCAGGGCCGCGCTGCTCAGCGCCGGCAGCAGCACCGGTTGCAGGAACACCCTCGGCAGCATCCACCACAGGCACAGCAGGGCCAGCAGCATCGCTGTGTGCAGTGGCCGTGGATGCCGCCACGCTTGCCAGCCCAGCGCTGCGGTCGCCAGCAGGAACAGCAGCGCCGGCAGCTGCGCCAAGGCGTTCCAGTCGGCCGGGATCCACGCCCAGTGACGGTTCGACAGCAGATCGTGCATGCCGTGCGGCTGCTGCGTGGCCAGCAGCAGGAAGATCAGCAGTGCGGTACCGCTGGAAACCGCGCGCAACAGCAGGTCCTGGCGACGGCGGCCGCGCTCCGGCCACAGCGACAGACCGGCGAACAGCAGCGGCAGCCACGCTGAGATGGCGTGAAAGCGCAGAGGGGTCATTGCGTCGACATGGCCACTACGCAGGTAGCCGCCAACGTCCCGGTGCAGCAGCGCGAACATGACGGCCACCACCAGCAACAGGCAGAGCGAGCGCACCTGGTGGTAGAGCAGGGCCAGTCCTGCACCGAGGCAGGCCAGCAGCCAGGGCAGGATGCGCTGCGCCGGGCTTGCCACGTCTGCGGTATCCAATGCGGTCCACACCACCACGGCAACCAGCACGGCGGGCAGCACGAACAGATAATGCGCAGGCTGGCGGAGCGGATGCAGAGGCAAGCAGGAATTCCAGCGCGGTGACGACGCGGCCGCAGCATTGCCGTTAGCGGCGCTTTCGCCTGCTTCTTGAATGCGAGGCGGTCACGCATGTGAACGCAATGACGCCGGACCATGACGTCGCACTCACCGGCCTGCGTCGATCCTGCCTGCATGGACAGCGTACCCGCCGCCGTCGCTGCCCCGCAGCACGATCTCGCCCGCCAGTTCGCCCGCATCCGGGCGCGCAGCATGCAACTGGCCGCGCCGCTCAGCGCCGAGGACGCCATGCTGCAGAGCATGGCCGACGCCAGCCCGAGCAAATGGCATCTGGCCCACACCACCTGGTTCTTCGAACGTTTCGTGCTGGCGGGATTTGCCACCGCGCCCGCGCATGACCCGGCCTGGGACTACTTGTTCAACAGCTACTACAAGAGCATCGGGCCGGCGCATGCCCGGCCGCAGCGTGGGCTGCTGTCGCGGCCATCGCTGCAGCAGGTGCGCGACTATCGCCAGCAGGTCGATGCACAGGTGCAATCGCGGCTGGCGGCAGGCGATCTTGATGAGCGGGCGCTGCAGCACCTGCAGTTGGGCCTGCAGCACGAACAGCAGCACCAGGAACTGCTGCTCACCGACATCAAGCATGCGTTCTGGTGCAACCCGTTGCAGCCCGCCTACCGCGAGGACCTGCAGCCTGCCGCCAGCGCTGCCAGTGCGCAGGGCTGGATCGAATCACCCGAGCGTATCGTCACCGTCGGCGCCGCAGCCTGGCCGCGGCATACCGCCTTCGCCTACGACAACGAATCCCCACCGCACCGCGTGCTGCTCCCCGCACACGCGCTGGCCGAGCGTCCCGTCAGCAATGCCGAGTACCGTGCCTTCATCGACGCAGGCGGCTACCGCGAACCGCGCTGGTGGCTCAGTGAAGGCTGGGTAGTGCGTGAAGCCGAGGACTGGCGGCATCCGCTCTATTGGGATGACGCCCTGCAGCGCGAGTACACCCTGGGCGGTTGGCGCGAACTGGATCCGAATGCGCCGGTCTGCCATCTCAGCTACTACGAAGCTGACGCCTGCGCCCGCTGGGCCGGCGCGCGGCTGCCCAGCGAGTTCGAGTGGGAAGCCGCTGCCGCATCGCAGCCGCTGCGGGGCCACTTCGCCGAGGATGACCACCTGCATCCGCAGGCGGGGCAGGGTAGTGGACTACGGCAGCTGTTCGGCGATGTCTGGGAATGGACCCACAGCGCGTATGGCGCCTACCCGGGCTTCCGCCCCTTCGCCGGCAACCTCGGTGAGTACAACGGCAAGTTCATGTGCGGGCAGTGGGTGCTGCGCGGCGGCAGCTGCGCCACACCGCGCGGCCACGTGCGTGCCAGCTACCGCAACTTCTTCATGCCACCGGCGCGTTGGCAGTTCTCCGGGCTGCGCCTGGCCAGGGACCTGACATGAGTACAGTGCAGGACGCGCTGCAGGCATTGACCGATCTCACCCCCGGCCGCCCGCAGATCCTGGCCGATGTGGTGGCCGGGCTGTCGCGCGCGCCGCGCCAGCTGCCCTCGAAGTACTTTTACGATGCGCACGGCTCGCGGCTGTTCGAACAGATCACGCAGACCCCCGAGTACTACCCCACGCGTACAGAGCTGGCCCTGCTCAAGCGCGTGTTGCCGGACATCGGCCGCACCGTTGGCCCGCGCCTGCACGTGGTGGAACTGGGCAGTGGCAGCGGCCGCAAGACCGCGCTGCTGCTGGCCGCCCTGCACGACCCGGTGGCCTACACGCCGATTGAAATCTCGCGTGCAGCGCTGCTGTCCAGCATCGACCATCTGGCACCTGCCCTGCCTGAGGTGGAGATGCTGCCGGTCTGTGCCGACTTCACCCGTCCCGTGGCCGTGCCCATGCCCGAGCGCGAGCCCGCGCGACGGCTGCTGTTCTTCCCCGGATCCACGCTGGGCAACTTCGAAGGCGATGATGCGGTCGCATTGCTGCGGGCGATGCGCCAGACGATGGGCCACGACGGCCTGGCCCTGGTCGGCATCGACCTGCACAAGGACCCGGCACTGATCGAAGCGGCCTACAACGACGCGCAGGGCGTCACCGCCGCATTCACCCTCAACCTGCTGGCCCGCCTCAACCGCGAGATCGGCAGTGACTTCGACCTCGACGGCTTCCGCCACCGTGCCCGCTACAGCACGGCACGGCTGCGCATCGAAACCGACCTGGTCAGCCAGTGGGCGCAGGATGTCCACCTGGATGGCCGCACCTTCCACTTCACCGCCGGTGAACCCATCCGCGTCGAGTACAGCCACAAGTACACCGATGACAGCTTCGAACAGCTGCTGCAGCAGGCCGGGCTGCAGGTGGTGCAGCGCTGGGATGCCGACGCCCCGGCCTATGGCCTGCGCCTGTTGCGCGCCCTGTAGCACCGATCATCAGCCGGTGCCGCTTCAGGTTCGGCTGCACCGGTAGCCCTAAGATGGCCTTGCACAGGCAACACGGAGGACGCCATGCCCATTCTGACCACGCTCGGCCTGGCGGCCGCCCTCGCATCAGCATCCACACAGCCTGTGGAACCCGCTGGCAGCAGCGATCCCGCTTTCAGCCGCTGCCTGGTGGGACTGCAGTCCACGGCCGCGGCCCAAGGCATCAGCGCTGACCGCTTCAACGAGATCACCGCCGGCCTCACGCCGGACCCGAGCGTGCTCGGCCTGCTCGACGCGCAGCCGGAATTCACCACGCCGATCTGGGATTACCTGGCAGCCCTGGTCGATCGCCAGCGGGTCGAGGATGGTCGCGCGATGCTGCAGCAGCATCGTGACCTGCTCGATCGGGTGTCGGCGCAGTACGGCGTTGATCCGACCACCATCGTCGCGGTCTGGGGCGTGGAGAGCGACTATGGCCGCGTGTTCGGCAAGCGCCCGCTGCTGCAGTCACTGGCTACGCTGTCCTGCGCCGGTCGTCGTCAGGCCTTCTTCCGGGGTGAACTGCTGGCCCTGCTCAAGCTGATCGACCGGGGTGACCTGCAGGCGCAGGGGCTCACCGGTTCCTGGGCCGGGGCGTTCGGCCATACCCAGTTCATGCCAAGCACCTACGCACGCATCGCGGTCGACGGCGATGGTGATGGTCGTCGTGATCTGGTCGGCAGCATTCCCGATGCGCTGGCATCTACCGCCAACTACCTCAAGCGTGCCGGTTGGCGCAGTGGCGAGCCGTGGGGGATGGAGGTACGTATCCCGGCCGGTTTCACTGCAAGCCAAGCCGGGCGCACCCAGCGCCGCGCGCTGGCCGACTGGCGCGCGCAGGGCGTGACCGCACTGGATGGCAGTGCACTGGCTCCCACCAACCTGCCGTCCGATGCGCGCGCGGCGCTGCTGCTGCCGGCCGGGACCAAGGGTCCGGCGTTGCTGGTGTTCCGTAACTATGACGCGATCTACAGCTACAACGCCGCCGAAAGCTATGCGCTGGCGATCGCCACGCTGGCAGACCAGCTGCGTGGTGGCAGCGGGTTGGCCACCGCCTGGCCGACCGATGATCCGGGCCTGGGCCGCGACGAGCGCCGCCAGCTGCAGACCCTGCTGCTCGCGCGAGGTCACGACATCGGCAGCGCCGACGGCATGATCGGTACCGCCACCCGTCGCGCGATCCAGACCGAGCAGCAGCGCCTGGGCTGGAGTGAGGTAGACGGTCGCGCGGGCCAGCGCATTCTGCGCGTGCTGCAGGAAGAGGCGGCCGCCGTCGCGCCCGGTGGCCAGAAGTCCTTGCCGGCGACACGCTGACCGCGACATCATCGCCGCGGTCTTCAAGGAGCGTCATCGCATGCAGTCGAATCCGGACATCAGCACTGGCCTTTATCACGGGCTTGAGGCGTGGCACGTGCGGACCCCCGGGGCCACGGCGGTCATCAGTGTGTTTGGTGGCCAGCTGCTGTCATTCATTCCGGAAGGGCAGGTGGACCTGCTGTGGCTGTCGCCGAATCGCGCCGAGCTGCCCACGCCCATCCGCGGTGGCGTGCCGGTGTGCTGGCCATGGTTCGGCCGCCAGGGCCAGAGCGCGGATGTTCCTGCGCACGGCCTGGTGCGTACCGCGCGTTGGGAACTGCTGCAGGCCAACCAGAGCGATGATGGTGATGTGGAGCTGCAGTTGGCGCCCGCGCCCTGCATCGACCTCGGCCTGCGCCTGCAGATGCAGCTGCGCATCGGCCGCCAGCTGCACCAGCAGCTGACCAGCGAAAACATCGGCACCGCCCCGGTGACCTTCACCCAGGCCCTGCACAGCTACTTCCACGTGGGCGATGCCAGCCGCGTCGAGGTCGATGGCGTCGATGGACTGCAGTATCTCGACAAGTACGACGACTACGCGCAGGCGCGCCTGCAGCAGGGGCCGTGGTCATTGCGCGATCCACGTGATCCCGGTCGCAGCGACCGTATCTATACCGGTGCCGGCGGCCATTACGTATTGCGTGATCCTGCCTTGCAGCGACAGATCGAAATTCGCAGTACCGGCAGCCAGACCCTGGTGGCATGGAACCCGGGCGCGGACGCGGCAGCGAAGATGGCCGACGTCGGCGATGGCTGGCACGATTACGTGTGCCTGGAGGTGGCCAATGCCGGTCCCGAGCAGATCACCCTTGCACCGGGAGCGCGCCACCGGCTGGCGCAGACGCTGACCGTTGCCCCGTTGTAGGCGGTGGCAGCAATTCCAGTTTGATGATGTTCGCAGGAAGGATGGAGAACATGCAGGAAGCACAGTGGTGGTATGCCAATGGCAGGCAGAGCAGTGGGCCGGTCGACCTGGCCGGTCTTCGCCGGCTGCAGCAGGAGGGGGCGGTAACGGCGCGCACGCTGCTGTGGTGCGAGGGCATGCCGTCATGGCGGCCGCTGGCCGAGCTGGACGAGGTGCCAGCCCGCATGGAGGCCGCACCGGCGCAGTCGATCGAAGCCCTGGCCTCCGTCGAAGCCAGCGCGCCCCGGGTCGGTGATCCTTCCGATCCCTACCGCGCGCCGGAGACAACACCGGACATGACCCCCAGCCTCGGGCTGGAAGGCGAGATGGCCCTGTATGCCAGCGTGGTGGGCGGCAATTTCCCGATCTACCGCCAGCGCTGGCGCTTGGATCAAGGCAGCGCTACGGGTACCGGAACCTGGCACTGGCCGGCATTCCTGATCGGCCTGGTATGGATGATGTACCGCAAGATGTACCGCCTGGCTGCGCTGTGGGCCGGCCTCCTGCTGCTGGTCAGTGTGATCGAGACGCTGCTGGAAGTGCCTGAGGGCCTCTCACTGGTCATCACCTTCGCGCTCAGCATCACCACCGGCATGTTCGGCAACAGCTGGTATCTGACCCATTGCCAGCGCCAGATCGCCCAGGCGCGTGCCGTGACCGGGGGCGATGAAGCGCGTTTGTGCAGCGAACTGGCCGCGCGTGGAGGAACCAGCGTGATCGCCACGCTGGCCGCCATCATCGTTGTCATGGTGCTGGCTACGATCGGCGCAGAGCTGGCGGGCTAGCTGGATCAGTGGGCCTGGCGGGGCCGCAGCACCAGCAGGCACAGCGAACCGGCCACCAGGCCCCAGAAGGCCGAACCGATGCCGGCCAGCGTGACACCCGAGGCGGTGACCAGGAACGTGACCAGCGCTGCCTCGCGGTCACGTTCCACCGCCAATGCGCTGGCCAAGCTGTTGCCGATGGTGCCGAACAGCGCGATACCGGCCACGCAGGCCACCAGTTCCTTCGGGAACGCGGCAAACAATGCCGCAACGGTGGCACCGAACAGCCCGACCACGATATAGAACGCGCCTGCGGCCATGGCGGCGGTGTAGCGTCGTGCCGGGTCCTCATGCGCGTCGCGGCCCATGCAGATTGCGGCGGTGATTGCGGCCAGGTTGAGCGCGTAGGCACCGAAAGGGGCCAGCAACGTGTTGACCACACCAATCCAGCCGATCACGGGCGACACCGGAGCGTCGTAACCGGATGCCCGCATTACCGCTACGCCCGGAATGTTCTGCGAGGCCATGGTGACCACGAACAGGGGCAGGGCGATGCCGGCCACCGCGGTCCACGACAGCGATGGCGCAACCCACTGCGGAACGGCCAGCTGCAGGTGTACCTGCTGTGCGTGCAGCAGGCCACGGCTGGCCGCCACTGCGATGCCGACCGCCAGAGTGGCGATCACGGCATAGCGTGGGAACAGGCGGCGTCCGGCCAGCCAGGTGGCGAACATCGCCAGCGCCAGCACCCGTTGGGTGTTCATCGCCACGAACACATCCAGGCCGAAGCGCAGCAGCACGCCGGCCAGCATGCCGGCGGCCAGTGCCATCGGCACCCGTTGCATCAGCCGGGCGAAGATGCCGGAGAAGCCGGCCAGCATGCCCAGCACTGCGGCAAGCAGGAAGGCGCCGGTAGCTTCAGAAAGAGAAGCTCCACCGGCACCGACCACCAGCATCGCCGCACCGGGAGTCGACCAGGCGGTCACTACCGGCACGCGATAGCGCAGCGACAGGCCGATGCAGGTCACGCCCATGCCCAGCCCCAGTGCCCACATCCATGACGCAATCTGCGCCTGGTCGGCACCGACGGCCTGTGCCGCCTGGAACACGATCACGGCCGAACTGGCGAAGCCGACCAATACAGTAATGAAGCCGGCAACGACCGCCGGCATTGAAAGATCGCGCCACCACACCCGCCGCACCCGCATGTTCATTGCCGTCCCTCTACTGAGCATCGGTGCATTGATAGCCTCTGCGGCGTTGGCCGCGCAACGCGCGGTCAACGCCGCAGCGATCTTCGAGCGTACGTCATGCGTGATGTCGCGGCGCTTCTGTCATC
>NZ_SRHZ01000009.1 GCF_004684085.1 Stenotrophomonas maltophilia | reverse complement strand
TCGCAGGACACTGTCGAAGGCGGGGTGGGTCCGGTTGCGGGGGCGTGAGCGCCATGAATGGCGCGACCGAGGCTACAGGGACGTACTTGCGCCGCCCCCCGCAACCGGACCCACCCCGCCATCCCCAGGAAACCAGCTTCTGCTGTTGCTGTTGAGGTTGCCGGCCAGCGGCCGGCACTACCGCTTCTGCGGGTGCAGGGCGCAGCCCTGCCGATACCCCTCCCCCCGGCCGGGCTGGCAGAATAGAGGTCTCTGCCGTTATCCGAAGCCGACGATGCGCCTCTCCCAGTTCCACCTGCACACCACCAAGGAAACCCCCAGCGACGCCGAGCTCACCAGCCACCGGCTGATGCTGCGTGCGGGCATGATCCGCAAGCTGGCATCGGGCCTGTACACCTGGTCGCCGCTGGGCCTGCGCGTGCTGCGCAAGGTTGAGCGCATCGTCCGCGAGGAAATGGACCGCGCCGGTGCCGTCGAATTCCAGATCCCGACCATCCAGCCGAAGGAACTGTGGGAGCAGACCGGCCGCTGGCAGAAGTTCGGCCCGCAGCTGCTGAAGATCAAGGACCGCAAGGATCAGGTGTACTGCTACAGCCCGACCGCTGAAGAAGCCGCCTGCGATTTCGCCCGCAGCGAACTGTCCAGCTACAAGCAGCTGCCGGTGAATTTCTACCAGATCCAGACCAAGTTCCGCGACGAGATCCGCCCGCGCTTCGGCGTGATGCGTGCCCGCGAATTCCTGATGAAGGATGCGTATTCGTTCCACCTGCACGATGAAGACCTGGTGCGCGAGTACGAAAACATGAAGGTGGCCTACAGCCGCATCTTCACCCGCCTGGGCTTGGATTTCCGCATGGTGCAGGCCGACTCCGGTGCGATCGGCGGTGACGCCTCGCAGGAATTCCACGTGATCGCCGATTCGGGCGAAGACGCGCTGGTGTTCTCCACCGGTTCGGATTACGCCGCCAACATGGAAGCGGCCATCGCCGCCGATCCGGCTGCGCGCGCCGCGGCCAGCGAAGCGATGCGCAAGGTCGATACACCCACCCAGAAGACCTGCGAGGAGGTCGCCGCCCTGCTCGGTATCGACCTGCAGCGCACCGTGAAGTCGGTGGCGCTGATGGCCGGCGAAGGCGAGGCCCAGCAGTTCGTGCTGGCGCTGGTGCGCGGCGACCATGAGGTCAACGAGATCAAGCTGGGCAAAGTGGCCGGCCTGGAAGACCAGCGGTTTGCCAGCGAAGCGGAAATCGCCGCACACCTCGGCAGCGTCCCCGGCTTCCTCGGTCCGGTGGCACCGGCCAAGCTGATCCGCGTGGTCGCCGATCGCGAAGTGGCAGCAATGTCCGACTTCGTCGTCGGCGCCAACGAGGCCGGTTTCCACCTGGCCGGCGTCAACTGGGGCCGTGACCTGCCGGAACCGGAAGTGGCCGATATCCGCAACGTGCGCGCCGGTGATCGCGCGCGCGATGGCGGCGAGCTGAAGATTGCCCGCGGCATCGAAGTGGGTCATGTGTTCCAGCTCGGCCGCACCTATGCGAAGGCCCTGGAAGCTACCGTGCTGGACGAGAACGGCAAGACCGCGGTGATGGCGATGGGCTGCTACGGCATCGGCATCTCGCGCGTGGTGGCTGCCGCGATCGAACAGAACCATGACGAGGCCGGCATCATCTGGCCGGACGCGATGGCCCCGTGGCAGGTGGTGGTGTGCGTGATCAACCCGAAGGGCGATGCCGCCGTGGCCGAGGCATCGGCCAGCCTGCTGCAGGAGCTGCGCGATGCCGGCCTGGATGCGGCGCTCGACGACCGTGGCCTGCGCCCGGGCGCGATGTTTGCCGACATGGAACTGATCGGCATCCCGCACCGCGTGGTGGTGAGCGAACGCGGCCTGGCCGCCGGTACCTACGAGTACCGCTCGCGCCGCGCCAGTGAAGCGGAAAGCTTGGACAAGGCCACCCTGCTGCAGCGTCTGCAGGGTTGATCAGGAAAAGACCGGGGCATGCCCCGGTCTTTTTTTACCTGACGCGCATGCGAGCAATATTGCAGCGGACATAATCCGGTCAAAATCGACGCAATGCAGCCGGGATGTCGCCAAGCCCTGTCCTGCCTGCATTTGTGCTCTGATTAATTCATCTCTATTCTGTCCGCCGACGCCATGGACTGGCTCGTCCCGTCCACACATTAGTTTCCGGAGTAACAGTAAATGAGCATTGACCTGACCGGCCTGTCGGCACGCGAGCTGGGCGCCCTGATCCGCACCGCCAAGAAGCAGCAGACCATCGTCGCCAAGCGCCGGCCGATCACCAAAGTCCGTGCCCAGCTGATCAAGCTGGCCAAGACCGAGGGTTACACCATCGAGGAACTGTTCGGCGACGCCCCGGCCCCGCGCGCGCGCAAGGTGGCCAAGGTTGCCAAGGCGCCGTCGAAGACCGCCGGCCGCAAGCTGGGCAAGGTTGCCCCGAAGTACCGCAATCCGGCCAACCCCAAGGAAACCTGGACCGGTCGCGGCAAGCAGCCGCGCTGGATGGCCGAGCTGACCGCCAAGGGCAGCAAGAAGCCGGAAGATTTCCTGATCAAGAAGGCCTGAGGCCGGATCAGGTTGCAATGAAAAACGCCGGCGAAAGCCGGCGTTTTCTCTTTGTCCGGTGTGTGGACCAACGGTCCACACCCACAAGCGCCATCAGAGCGTCTTGCGCGCCGGCATCAGCAGGTTGCCGAACAGCAGGCCCGCCACCAGCGCCATCACCACGTTGAGTACAGTCAGGAACACGCCTTGGCCGGCGCCCACGTCCTGTTGCTGGACCAGAGTCAGCACGCCGCGCAGGCTGGTGCTGCCGGGCACCATCATGATGATGCCCGGCAGGCGGATGATCGCGCCCGGCCGCCCGACCAGGCGGCCGAACAGGTTGCCACCCGCAGTCAGCAGCATCGCCGACAAGAAGATGCCGGCCGGTGCGCCCCAGGCATGGCCGCCGAATTTGGAGATCGCATAACCGGCCACCGAAGCGGCGATCACCCACGGATAATCGCGGCGGTTGGCCTTGAACAGCATCGCGAAGGCGAATGCCGCGGTCAGCAACGATCCCCATTCCACCCAGGGCCCCTGCGGTCGCGTAGCGCGGATCACCGGATCGAGGCCGAGCACGTCGGCCAGGGTCACCGCGATCATCGCGCCGACGCTGAGCTTCATGATGGTGGTCAGCGCACCAGCAAACCGCGCGGTGCCTGACACCCAGTGCTGACTCGCCAGCTCGTTGACCGCATTGGTCAGCGACATGCCGGGCAGCAGCACCACCAGCGAGGCGATGATCACCGTATTGAGGTTGAGTGCACCGACAAAGGACGCGACCAGGGTGGCGACCAGGCCGGCCAGCAACGCGGCCAGTGCCTCGGCGGCTTCGCGGGTGGCCGGGCGACGGTCGGTGACCATGCCGAGCAGGCCGATCATCAGGCCGATGACACCGGCGGTCGCGATGTCCAGCCACGGCAGCTTCCACATGCCGGCCACACCGGCCGCACCAAGCGTGAACGAAAGGATGGTGCGCAGCTTGCCGCGCCGGCCCGGATCCTTGTCCAGCTGGCGCAGTGCGGTATGGCCCTGGGCGATGCTCATCCGCCCGTTGGCTACTTCCTCGGCGATATGGTCGGCGACGCTGAGCTTGTGCAGATCGTTTTCACCTGGCGCCAGGCGGATCACGCGGGTGATGTCACTGGAGCCGATCGCCTGTGCCGGATCGCTGAAGCTGAGAATGATACCGGTGGGATTCGACCACGGTTCACAATCCAGATCGAGCTGGCGGGCCAGTGCCACCACTGCCGTTTCCAGGCGCTGGGCCGTTGTGCCATAGCTGTGCAGGCGTCCGGCGATCTCGGAAACAAAGGCCACGCGCTGCGCGTAGGTGGCCTGGGGCGTGGGGATCGTGTGAGCGTCTGCGGACATGCGCCGTAGTATTACCTAGGCTGAGGCTTACCGGAGAAATTCATCCGAGTTCGACGCGAAGCCCGATACAGAACGGTTATGCTGCGACCCGAATGGCCCAAGTGACCCCGAACCACGCCCCCCAGCTCGAACAGGATGCCCATGACCCGGGCGTGATCCGCCTGTCCGGCACCTGGACCCTCAAGACCGCGCTGGACGCGGCCGAAGTCCTGCGCGGCGTTCCCGACACGCTGACCGGCATCGATGCCACCGGCATCGAGAAGATGGATTCGGCCGGCGTGCTGCAGGTACTGCGCGTGGCCCATCGCGCCGACCTGGCCGAGGACGCGCTGCAGTTCCGTGCCGACCACCAGGCGCTGGTGTGCACCATCGAAGAAGTGGCCGACGACCGTCCCAAGCCCAAGCGCGACTTCGGCGTGCTGGCCGCACTGGAGCGGCTGGGTGTCAGCGTTCACACTACCGGCCACAACATCAAGGCGCTGTGCAGCTTCCTCGGCGAGAACCTGGTCAAGGCAGCCCGCCTGGTCAAGGAGCCGCGCCGTTTCCGCATGACCGCCACCGTGCACCAGATGGAGCAGGTTGGACTGGACGCGGTACCGCTGGTGGCACTGCTGTCCTATCTGGTCGGCGCGGTGATCGCCTTCCTCGGTTCGACCATCCTGCGCGATTTCGGCGCCGAGATTTACGTGGTCGAACTGGTCAACATCGCTTTCCTGCGCGAGTTCGCCGTGCTGCTGACCGCGATCGTGCTGGCCGGCCGCACTGCCAGTGCCTTCACCGCACAGATCGGTGCGATGAAGGCGCGCGAGGAAATCGATGCGATGCGTACGCTGGGACTGGACCCGATCGACCTGCTGGTGCTGCCACGGTTGATGGCGCTACTGGTCACCCTGCCCCTGCTGACCTTCATTGCGATGGTCGCCGGCCTGGCCGGCGGTATCACCGTGGGCGCGTTCGACCTGGATATTCCGCCGCAGATGTACATCGCCCGCATGCACGACACGATGGAAGTGCGGCACATGCTGGTCGGCCTGTCCAAGGCACCGGTATTCGCGCTGGTGATTGGCCTGATCGGCTGCCTGGAAGGCCTGAAGGTGGAAGGCACGGCGCAGTCGGTCGGCGAACGCACTACCTCCAGCGTGGTGCAGACGATCTCGCTGGTGATCATCATCGACGCCTTCGCGGCGTTGTGGTTCATGCACATGGACTGGTGACATGAGCACGCACCCGACCCCCGAAGAAGTGCCCATGCAGGACGATGACGGCCACGACCTGGCCATCCGCGTGCGCGGGCTGGTCAACAGCTTTGGCAGCCAGACCGTGCACGATGGGCTGGACCTGGACGTGCGCCGGGGCGAGATCCTTGGCGTGGTGGGCGGCTCGGGCACCGGCAAGTCGGTGCTGATGCGCTCGATCCTGGGCCTGCGTGTTCCCGATGCCGGCCAGATCGAGGTGCTCGGCCGCGATGCGCGCGCCGACGATGCCGAGAGCCGCCTGCACATCGAACGCAACACCGGCGTGCTGTTCCAGGATGGCGCGTTGTTCTCCTCGCTGACCGTGGGCGAGAACGTGCAGGTACCGCTTAAGGAGCACCATCGCGAACTGCCCGAACGCTGGCATTACGAGCTGGCGCTGCTGAAGGTGAAGCTGGCCGGCCTGCCCGCCGATGCGATCAACAAGCTGCCCTCGCAGCTGTCCGGTGGCATGCGCAAGCGCGCCGGCCTGGCCCGTGCACTGGCACTGGATCCGCCGCTGCTGTTCCTGGATGAACCCACTGCAGGACTGGACCCGATCGGCGCGGCCGCCTTCGACCGCCTGATCAAGACCCTGCAGGAAGCACTGGGGTTGACCGTGTTCCTGATCACCCACGACCTGGACACGCTGTACGCCATCTGCGACCGGGTGGCGGTGATCGCCGACCGCAAAGTGGTGGCCAACGCGCCGCTGCCGGACATCGAGAAACTGGATCATCCGTGGATCCAGGAATACTTCCACGGACCGCGTGCGCGTGCCGCGCGCGGCGAACAGATCGAGAGTGCCTGAGCCATGGAAACCAAAGCCAACTACGTGCTGATCGGCGCGTTCACCCTGATCACCGGCCTGGCCCTGCTGGCCTTCGGCCTGTGGGCCGCCAAGTACTCCTCCGACCGCACCTGGCAGGAATACCGCGTGGTGTTCCGCGAGGCAGTGACCGGCCTGTCGGTCGGCAGCCCGGTGCAGTACAACGGCATCGCGGTCGGTTCGATCATCGAACTGAATCTGGTGCCGGATGACCCGCGCCAGGTGGTCGCACGCATCCGCCTGAACTCGACCACGCCGGTGAAGACCGATACCCGTGCCAAGCTGGCGATCACCAGCCTGACCGGCCCCTCGATCATCCAGCTCAGTGGCGGTACGCCGCAGTCGCCGGCACTGACCACGGTCAACAAGGACCCGGCACCGATCATTCCGACCACGCCGTCGGCGCTGCAGAACATCACCGATGTGGCCAACCGCATCGTCGAGCGCATGGACCAGATCCTCAGCGATCGCAACGTGGCCTCGATCAACGCGACGCTGGCCAACCTGGAAACCATCAGCGGTGGCCTGGCCGACCGCGACCAGGGCACCCAGGCACTGCTGCTCAGCGCGCGTGACGCCGCGCGCAGCCTCGACACCACGCTGAAGACCACCAACGGCACCATCGAGCGCCTGGACAAGAACCTGGTGCAGCAGCTGCCCGGCATCATCGACAAGCTTGACGGCACGCTGGTCAAGCTGGACTCGGCCGCCGGCAACGCCGATTCGATCCTTGGCGAGAACCGTGCCGCCATCAACAGCTTCGCCAACGACGGCCTCGGCCAGCTGGGCCCGACGCTGACCGAACTGCGCGGGCTGATCCGCGACCTGCGCCGGGTCAGCGACCGCCTCGAGAACAACCCCGCGCGCTACCTGCTTGGCCGCGACGCCCCGAAGGAGTTCGAACCCCAATGAGCCCGACCCCCCTTCCGCGCCTGCTGCTGGCCGCTTCGATGGTCGCGCTGCTGGGCGGCTGCTCCATCCTTGGCAGCAGCGAAAAGACCGCAGTGACGCTGTACTCGCCCTCGGTGCAGGTGAAGGCCGACCCGGCGTGGCCACAGGCCAGCTGGCAGCTGGTGCTGGCCAAGCCCAGCGCCGCGCGCATGGTCGACAGCCCGCGCATCAATGTGCGGCCGACGCCGTCGGAACTGGAAATCTACAAGGGCGCCAGCTGGGCGCAGCCGGCCACCGACATGATCGAAGACACCCTGCTGCGTGGCTTCGAAGATTCCGGCCGCATTCGTGGCGTGGCGCGCAGCACCGCCGGCATCCGCGCCGACTACAAGCTGTCCACCGACGTACGCCGCTTCGAATCGGACTACCAGGGACAGGCAACGCCGACAGTGGTGATCGAGCTCAATGCCAAGCTGATCCACGTCGCCGATCAGCGCGTGGTCGCTGACCGCACCTTCCGTCAGTCGCAGCCGGTCGGCAGCACCGACATGCCGGCGGTGACCGCCGCCTTTGAACGGGGCCTGCAGCAACTGGCGCAGGATGTCGTCGGTTGGACGCTGCAGAGCGGGCAGGCCGACCAGCTGACCGTTACGCGCTGATCGCAGCATTCGCCGGGCATGGCGCGGCGCTACCCCGCACGATTTTCACCAGGCATGGCGCGGCGCCCGCCGCACGGTTCCGGTAGCGCCGGGCCATGCCCGGCGGCAGCCCTCACCGCGGCGTAATCCAACGGAACGTCAGGTTGATCCGCTCGCCCTGCACCCGCGCCATTTTCGGCAGCGCGTGCTGGTAGAACCTCTGCGTCTGCCCCGCCATCAGCAGCAGATCGCCATGGCCGAGCAGATACTCGGCCTTCCGCGCCGGGTCATCGCGCCGGCGCAGCAGGAAGCGGCGCGCCGCGCCCAGGCTCAGCGAGGCAATCACCGGGGCCGGCCCCAGCTCCGGCTCGTCATCGCTGTGCCAGCCCATGTAATCACCGCCACCGCGATAGCGGTTCAGCAGCACGCTGTTGAAGCCACCGATGCCCTCCGCCTGCAGGCGCTCACGCATGGCCTGCAATACGGGCGGCCAGGGGTGCGGGACGAATTCAGCACCGGAATAGCGGTAGCGCGCCTGTGGATCGCCTATCCAGCAGCTCAGCCGTGGCGAATCCACCCAGTTGCCAAACATGCGGATGCGATGGATTTCCCAGGGGACTGCGACCTGCAGGATCAGCAGCAGCGCATCGGCCTCACCCGCCGGTAACCAGCCCGGCAGGTGCTGAACATCGGCGTCAGGCAGGTCGTGGGGGAAGAGCATGGCCACACGCTAGCATGCCGGCGTTTGCCGTCATGGCCGCCAGCACCGAAAATGGCGCCATGACCGTTGCCCAGATGCCGATGTCCGTTTCCTTCCACCTGTCACCGGACGTCCCCCGATGAGCATGCGCCAAGCAGTGTTCCCGTTGCTGCGTGCCCTGTTCCGGGCGCTGCCATTGTCACAGGCACAGCGCGACCGGTTGCGTACCCGGCTGCTGGCACGGCATGGCGACTGGGTGCCGCCACCGCCGAAGGGGCAGCAGGATGACGCCGGCCAGCGCGCCAGCGCGCAGCTGCGCTGGCGGGCGGACGAGGCGGCGATCGGCCACGTGCCGTGGCGTGAGGCGGTCCTGCCGTCGCCATCGCCCGCCACGCTGGTGGCCTTCTACCTGCCGCAGTTCCACACCTTCCCAGAGAACGACGCGTGGTGGGGCAAGGGCTTTACCGAGTGGCGCAATGTCACCCGCGCGCTGCCACAGTTCGAGGGCCATATCCAACCGCGGCTGCCGGCGGACCTGGGCTTCTACGACCTGCGCAACCCCCAGGTGATGCGGGACCAGGCACGCCTCGCTGCGGAGTACGGCATCGGCGCGTTCTGCTTCTACTACTACTGGTTCAGCGGCCGCACTCTGATGGAGGACCCGCTGCACCAGTGGCTGGCCGACGACAGCATCGACCTGCCGTTCTGCCTGTGCTGGGCCAACGAGAACTGGGCACGACGCTGGGATGGCCGCGACGAGGACATCCTGATCGGCCAGCAGCACAGCGCCGAGGATGATCTGGCCTTCATCGCGCATGTCGCGCCCTACCTGCGCGACCGCCGTGCCTTGAAGGTCGAGGGCCGGCCGATGCTGCTGGTCTATCGCCCGCACCTGCTGCCCGACGCCCGGGCGACCGCCGAACGTTGGCGCCGCTGGTGCCGCGACAATGGCGTCGGTGAGATCCACCTGGCGTACGTGCAGGGCTTCGAGCGCCCGGATCCACGCGACATCGGGTTCGACGCGGCAGTAGAGTTCCCGCCGAACATGAGCAACCCGCGTTCGCTGTCGGCGCAACAATGGCTGCTCAATCCGGCCTTCAATGGCGATGTGCGCGACTGGCGTGAACTGGCCACCGAGATTGCAGCGCGACCGCTGCCGGACTACCCGCTCTACCCGGGCGTGAACCCGGGTTGGGACAACGAAGCGCGCCGCTCCGGCCGTGGCCGCGTCTACCTGCATGCATCCCCACGCGGCTACCGGGACTGGCTGCGTACCACGATCCATGAACGCCTGGCGCCGGTGTCAGCGAGCCAGCGGATGGTGTTCATCAACGCCTGGAATGAATGGGCAGAAGGCGCCGTGCTGGAACCGGATGCACGGCTGGGTCATGCCTGGCTGCAGGCCACCCGCGATGCACTCGTGCCTGCTCCGGCACTGCTTCAGAAACCGGCAGTGCATCTCCATGCCTGGTATCTGGAAACGCTGCCGGACGTCCTGTCCGCGCTGCGCGAAGCGGCACTGGACTGGACAATCGTAGTGACCACCCCGGCACACCAGGCGGAGCCGGTGCGGCAGGCCCTGGTGGCGCATGGGCTCGAGGGTGAGGTCGTCGCCGTGGACAACCATGGGCGCGACATCCTTCCGTTCCTGGAGGTCGCCGAAGGGCTGCTGCAGACCGGTCACGATGTAGTACTGAAGCTGCACACGAAGCGTTCAACGCATCGCGCCGATGGCGACCAGTGGCGCCAGGAACTCCTGCAACGGCTGGTGCAGGGCGGACGTGCCGCGCGCATCCATGCCGCGTTCCAGGCCGATCCAGGGTTGGGCATGGTGGTGGCCGAAGGGCACCTGCTGCCGGTCGCCGATTTTGTCGGTGGCAATGGTCCCGCATTGGCGCGACTGCAGGCCCGGCTGGGACTGGAAACGCCGATGGACGCCAGCCGTTTTGGTGCAGGCAGCATGGGTTGGTGGCGGCTGCAGGCACTGCGCCCGTTGCTGGACGCGCATCTGCATCGCAGCGCGTTCGAGGACGAGCAGGGCCAGATCGATGGAACGCTGGCCCATGCCATTGAACGTGTGCTGGGCGCCTGCTGCGAACACGCCGGACTGCGCGTCACGACAGCCGCAGCGTGCCTCGGTGAGGCCGACCCGGAGGCCGGCAGCAACGAATACGCTTACGCCCGACGCAGTTGAGGGCGGAGGGGGCACAGCGCGCCCCTTCCATCCATCGTTCAGCCGCGCTGGAACGCGACGCCGGTCTTTTCCTTCAGCTCGTCGTCACTGACGCCCGTCGCTGCTTCCACCAGCTGCAGACCGGCGTCGGTGACATCGAACACGGCCAGGTCAGTAATGATGCGGTCGACCACGCCAACACCGGTCAGCGGCAGCGTGCATTCGGTCAGGATCTTGTGCTCGCCGTTCTTGGCGGTGTGCTCCATCAGCACCACCACGCGCTGCACGCCGGCCACCAGGTCCATCGCACCGCCCATGCCCTTGACCATCTTGCCCGGCACCATCCAGTTGGCCAGGTCGCCCTTGTCGGTGACCTGCATGGCGCCAAGGATGGCCAGGTTGACGTGACCACCACGGATCATTGCGAAGCTGTCGTGGCTGCCGAAGTAGCTGGCACCGGCACGCGCGGTCACGGTCTGCTTGCCGGCGTTGATCAGGTCGGCATCGACTTCGGCGTCAGTCGGGAATGGCCCGATACCGAGCAGGCCGTTTTCCGACTGCAGCCACACGTCCACGCCTTCGGGGATGTGGTTGGCCACCAGGGTCGGCAGGCCGATGCCCAGGTTCACGTAGGCGCCATCGGTCAGTTCGCGGGCGGCACGTGCCGCCATCTCATCGCGGGTCCACGCCATGTCAGTTGCCCTCCGCGCGGATGGTGCGCTGTTCGATACGCTTCTCAGGATGCGGGTTGTGCACGATACGGTGCACGTAGATGCCCGGCAGGTGTACCTGGTCAGGGTCGATGGCGCCGACCGGCACTATCTCTTCCACTTCCACGATGCAGACCTTGCCGGCCATCGCGCAGGCCGGGTTGAAGTTGCGCGCGGTCTTGCGGAACACCAGATTGCCCGCTTCGTCGGCCTTCCACGCCTTGACCAGGGCAACGTCGGCGCGCAGCGCGGTCTCCATCACGTAGTGCTTGCCATCGAACTCACGGGTTTCCTTGCCCTCGGCCACCACGGTGCCGTAGCCGGTGGCAGTGAAGAACGCCGGGATGCCCGCGCCGCCGGCACGCAGGCGCTCGGCCAGCGTGCCCTGCGGGTTGAACTCCAGCTCGAGCTCGCCGGCCAGGAACTGCCGTTCGAATTCCTTGTTCTCGCCCACGTAGGACGAAATCATCTTCTGGATCTGCCGGGTTTCCAGCAGCTGGCCCAGGCCGAAACCATCAACGCCGGCATTGTTGGAGATCACGGTCAGGCCCTTGGCACCACTGTCGCGCAGCGCGGCGATCAATGCCTCGGGAATGCCACACAGGCCGAAGCCGCCCACGGCCAGCGTCTGGCCATCGGCGACCACCCCTTGCAGGGCCTCCGCCGCACTGGCGAAGCGCTTGCCGCGCTTGCCTGTGGAAGTCGATTGCTGCATTGCTGTACTACCCCGCACGTTGAGGATGACCGCATTCTAGCTGGAGGGCGGCGAAGGGCCTGGATGCGCCGCAGCATTGCACGGGCATCGCACTGGGTTCCGTAGAATGCCCGGTTCCCCTGCCAATGGCCGGCCCCATGCCCGGCCCACCCTCGTTGATGGCCCAGACCTACACCGAAGAAGACCTGCTCCGCTGGATGGACGCGTGGACACTGGAAAAGAGCGAACGTTGCCTGTCCGGTGTCCGCAACATGCATCTGACCAGTGGAATGCTCATTGCCGAAGTGAAAGGCTCGGCCAGATATCCCTACCGGGTGGAAATCGATCTGGAAGCCAGCCTGCGCCATCCTCGCAGCCGCCTGCAAAGTGAATGCTCGTGCCCTGTCGGCCATCACTGCAAGCACGTGGCGGCCGTACTGGTCGCCCACATGCTGGACGCAGCAGATCTGGGCGATGACGATCCAGCGTCGGCGCACGAACCGGGCCAGTCGCCACGCCGCGAACTGCTGGAACAGCTGTCACGCTGGCAGGCCGTCAGAGCCCAGCCTCCCCGGTCACGTAGAAACGGCATCATCTTCGAGCTGTCCACGTTCAATCACCGGCCTTCCATCCTGCTCCGTCGCGTCAAGTACGCCCTCGACGGCACGATCGAGTTCGACAAGTGGCAGGAAATCACCCCTCAGCTATTGCTGGAACCGCCCGCCTACCTGACGCAGGCCGACCTGGCCGCGGTGGCGCAGCTGTGGGCCCTGCATCAATCGGTGAAACCGCCGGAGTGGTTCGACGTCGGCACGATCCTGCAGTCGATCGTGTCCAGCGGGCATGGCTGGGTGTCATGTGGCATGCATGATCGCGTGCCGGCCAAGCCCGGCGCACCACGTCGCGGTACGTTGGGGTGGAGCGCAGAGACGACTCACGGCAGGTTGCTGCTGGCGCCGGCACTGAGCGTGGAAGGCGATGCGGAAGGCCTCGTACTGGGATCTGGTGCCGGTTACCTGGATCCGGTCTCCGGTGAAGTCGGCCTTCTCCTGCTGGACGTCAAGCCGGAGGACGCGGACGCGTTCCTCGCCCTTCCCCACCTGCTCCCCGATGAGGAACCGATCGTGGCGCAACTGCTGCAACAGATCGACCCCGCGCTGCCGCGCCCCGATGCAAGCGACACGCTGCCTACGCTGCAGATCAGCGCCATGACCCCCGTGCTTCGCCTGCACACGGTCGAGTTCCGTCCGCCGTGGCTCGGCCCCCGCGACCCTTCGCAATGGGCCGATATCGCGACCGTGGCCTTCGAATACGACGAGCACGTGCGGTTCCTGGATGATCCGAGCCTGTTCGCACACGATCCGGAGGGCCAGCTCGCCCTGCTGTCCCGTGACCTGGGTGAGGAATCACGACGTGAGGCCGAGCTGCGCTCGGTGGGGCTGCATCGCGACACGGAGCCGCGGGCGCCATTGGATGGCGCAGGCCCGCAGTTCCAGCTGCGCACCCATGACTGGACACGGTTCCTGCTGGACGACGTGCCGTGCCTGGAAGCCTTGGGCTGGAAGGTGGAGACCGACGACGATTTCCGCCATCGCATCACCCGGGTCGATGAGATCGGCCTGGACATCCAGGCGGACCCGGCGGATGCGGGCTGGTTCAACCTGGGCCTGGACATCCAGGTGGAAGGCCGCAACGTGTCGATGGTTCCGCTGCTGCAGCAGGTGCTGCAGTCCGATCCCCGCTGGATGCGTGGCCAGCTGGACGCCATCGGCGACGACGAGAACATCCTGCTGATGGCAGGCGACAACACGCGCCTGGCACTGCGGGCCGCACGACTGAAACCGATCATGGCCCTGTTGGCCGACCTGTTCGCCCAGCGTGGCGCGCCGCTGCGCCTGTCTGCGCTTGACCGTGGCCGCCTGCAGGCACTGCAGGACACTGCGCGCCTGCAGTTCCGCGGCCGCAAGGATACCCAGGCGCTCGTGCAGCGGCTGATGCAGGCACCCGCACTGGGCGAAGTATCGCCGCCGGCGGGGCTGGTGGCGACGCTGCGTCCCTATCAGCTCGAGGGCCTGTCGTGGCTGCAGTACCTGCGCCAGCAGGGTCTGGGCGGCGTACTGGCCGATGACATGGGCCTGGGCAAGACCGTGCAGACGCTGGCGCATCTGCTGATCGAAAAGGAAAGCGGGCGTCTGGATCAGCCTGCGCTGCTGGTGGTGCCGACGTCCCTGCTGCACAACTGGCAGAGCGAAGCCGCGCGCTTTACCCCGGACCTGCGCGTGCTGACCCTGCACGGACCGGCCCGCGAGACGCTGTTCGAAGCAATTCCCGCACACGACCTCGTGCTGACCACCTACCCCCTGCTATGGCGCGACGAGCAGGCGCTGCAGGCACATGCCTACCATCTGCTGATCCTGGACGAGGCCCAGCAGGTGAAGAATCCGAAATCACGTGCGGCCGTCACGCTGCGCACATTGCAGGCCCGCCATCGCCTGTGCCTGACCGGCACCCCGCTGGAAAACCACCTGGGCGAACTGTGGACGCAGTTCGACTTCCTGCTGCCCGGCCTGCTCGGCACCGAGAAGCAGTTCAACCAGCATTGGCGCCACCCCATCGAACGCGGCAGCGACCACCGCCGTGCCCAGTTGCTGGCGCAGCGGCTGCGCCCGTTCATCCTGCGCCGACGCAAGGACCAGGTCGCCTCGGAGCTTCCGCCCAAGACCATCATCACCCGCGCGGTGGAAATGGAGGGCGGCCAGCGTGATCTCTATGAAACCGTGCGTGCCGCGATGGAGAAGCAGGTACGCGAGGCCATCAGCGGCAGCGGATTGGCGCGCAGCCACATCGTGGTGCTGGATGCATTGCTGAAACTGCGCCAGGTCTGCTGCGATCCGCGCCTGCTGCCGGGCAACGCCCCGGCACGGGCTGCAGGCTCGGCCAAACTGGAGCTGTTGCGCGAGATGCTGCCGCCGATGGTCGAGGAAGGTCGTCGCATCCTTCTGTTCTCACAGTTCACCGGCATGCTGGCGCTGATCGCGCAGGCCCTCGACGGGATGGGCCTGGCCTATGTGACCCTGACCGGCGATACCCAGGACCGGGTCACACCGGTGCAGCGCTTCATGCAGGGCGAGGTACCGGTGTTCCTGATCAGCCTGAAAGCCGGTGGCGTGGGGTTGAATCTGACCGCCGCCGACACCGTCATTCACTTCGACCCCTGGTGGAACCCGGCGGCTGAGAACCAGGCCAGCGACCGCGCCCACCGGATCGGGCAGCAGCAACCGGTATTCGTCTACCGCCTGATCGCGGCTGGCAGCATCGAGGAGCGGATCGCCGAGCTGCAGGAACGCAAATCAGCGCTGGCCGAATCGATCCTGGAAGGTGGCGGCAGCGCCGGGCCGCGCTTCAGCGAGGACGATGTGCAGGCGCTGCTGGCGCCGTTGCCGGGTGCACCGGTCAAACGCCGTGGCCGGGCCGGCAGAGGGTCGGTGCAGGCCTGATTTCGAACGTCAGTCACGTGGCGTTGCCTGATGGAAACGATTCCCGTACAGGTCGGGCGCTACAATGAAAGACTGAGCTCACAAAGGATCTGATCGATGCCCCTGCCCGCCTTCAAGGCCTACGACATCCGCGGCCGTGTGCCGGAAGAACTGAACGAAGACCTGGCCCGCCGCATTGGCGTCGCCCTGGCCGCGCAGCTCGCTCCCGGCCCGGTGGTCCTCGGCCACGATGTGCGCCTGACCAGCCCGGCGCTGCAGGATGCGCTGGCCACAGGCCTGCGTGGTACCGGCCGTGAGGTGATCGACATCGGTCTGTGCGGCACCGAAGAGGTCTACTTCCAGACCGATCACCTCGGTGCGGCCGGCGGCGTGATGGTGACCGCCAGCCACAACCCGATGGACTACAACGGGATGAAGCTGGTCAAGGAGAATGCCCGTCCGATCAGCTCCGATACCGGCCTGTTCGCGATTTCCGACGCGGTGGCCGCCGATACGTCCGAGGCCCAGCCGCCGCGCGCCGGGCAGACCGCCCAGCATGACAAGAGCGCCTACATCCAGCACCTGCTCAGCTATGTCGATGCCGGCAAGCTCAAGCCGTTGAAGCTGGTGGTGAATGCCGGCAACGGTGGCGCGGGCGCGATTGTCGACCTGCTGGCACCGCACCTGCCGTTCGAGTTCATCCGCATCTGCCACGAGCCCGATGGCAGCTTCCCCAACGGCATTCCCAACCCGCTGCTGCCGGAAAACCGTGCCGCCACCGCCGACGCGGTGCGCGAGCAGGGTGCCGACTTCGGCATCGCCTGGGACGGTGACTTCGATCGCTGCTTCTTCTTCGATCACAGCGGTCGCTTCATCGAGGGCTACTACCTGGTCGGCCTGCTGGCCAAGGCCATCCTGGCGCGCAATCCCGGTGGCAAGATCGTGCATGACCCGCGCCTGGTCTGGAACACCGTGGAGATGGTGGAGCAGGCCGGCGGCGTGCCGGTGCTGTGCAAGAGCGGCCATGCCTTCATCAAGGAAAAAATGCGCGCTGAGGATGCGGTGTACGGCGGCGAGATGAGCGCCCACCACTACTTCCGCGAATTCGCCTACGCCGATTCCGGCATGATCCCGTGGCTGCTGATCGCCCAGCTGATTTCCGAAAGCGGACGCTCGCTGGCCGACTGGGTCGAAGACCGCATGGCCGCCTACCCGTGCAGTGGCGAAATCAACTTCAAGGTTACCGATGCCAAGGCCGCCGTCGCACGCGTGATGGCGCACTTCGCGGCGCAGTCCCCGGCACTGGACCACACCGACGGCATCAGTGCCGACTTCGGCGACTGGCGCTTCAACCTGCGCAGTTCCAACACCGAACCACTGCTGCGCCTGAACGTTGAAGCCCGCGGCGACGCGGCACTGATGCAGGCGCGCACCGATGACATTTCCCGCCTCATCCAGCAGTAATCAAGGAAGATCATGAGCAACATCCAGCCCGTCATCCTGTCCGGTGGTTCCGGCACCCGCCTGTGGCCACTGTCGCGCGAAGCGTACCCGAAGCAGTTCCTGCCGCTGGCAGGCGAACAGACGATGCTGCAGGCCACCTGGCAGCGCGTCGCTCCCATCGCCGCACACGGCCCGTTGGTGATCGCCAACGAAGAGCACCGCTTCGTCGCTGCCGAGCAGCTGCAGCAGGTGGGCGCCGAGCCGGCTGCGATCATCCTGGAACCGGTGGGCCGCAATACGGCGCCCGCCATCGCGGTGGCGGCACTGGAGGCCACCCGTGATGGCGCTGATGCGCTGCTGCTGGTGCTGCCCTCGGACCATGTGATCACCGATGAGGCCGCGTTCCGCCAGGTTGTGCAGGCGGCAGCCAATGCTGCCGAGGCCGGCAAGCTGGTCACCTTCGGCATCGTGCCGACCGGCCCGGAAACCGGCTATGGCTACATCAAGGCGGCTGATGGCCAGGGCCTTCGCGCAGTCGAGCGTTTCGTCGAGAAGCCCGACCTGGAGACGGCTACCGGCTACGTCAGCAGCGGCCAGTACTACTGGAACAGCGGCATGTTCCTGTTCAAGGCCTCGCGCTACCTGCAGGAACTGGAACGCTTCCAGCCGGCCATGCTGACCGGCTGCCGCCAGGCCTGGCAGCAGGCCCGCCGCGATGCGGATTTCACCCGTCTGGACAAGGACGCCTTCGCTGCGGTTCCTTCCGACTCCATCGACTACGCGGTGATGGAAAAGACCGGCGATGCCGTGGTGATTCCGCTGGACGCAGGCTGGAACGATGTCGGCTCGTGGACGGCGCTGCGCGATGTCTCGCAGCAGGACGGCGACGGCAACGCCCACCAGGGTGATGTGATCGCCATCGACTGCCGCAATACCTACGCCTACGCGCAGCGTCTGGTAGCGCTGGTCGGCCTGGACGATGTGATCGTGGTCGAGACGGACGATGCAGTGCTGGTCGGCAAGGCCGACCGCATGCAGGAGGTCAAGACCGTGGTGGCGCAGCTGAAGGCCGACGGTCGCAGCGAAGCGACATGGCACCGCAAGGTCTACCGCCCGTGGGGTGCGTACGATTCGATCGACAACGGCGAGCGTTTCCAGGTCAAGCGCATCACGGTCAAGCCCGGTGGCACGCTCAGCCTGCAGATGCACCACCACCGCGCCGAGCACTGGATCGTGGTCAGCGGCACCGCTGAAGTGACACGCGGCAACGAGGTGATCCTGCTCAGCGAGAACCAGAGCACCTACATCCCGCTGGGCGTGACCCATCGCCTGCGCAACCCCGGCAAGCTGCCGCTGGAACTGATCGAAGTGCAGTCCGGCAGCTACCTGGGCGAGGATGACATCGTGCGCTTCGAGGATACGTACGGTCGGAGTTGAGGGTTATCTGGTGCCGGGCCTGTGGCCCGGCACCCGCCGGTTGATCGGTAGATCCACGCCATGCGTGGATGCTGTTCGATTCCGATCTGGGCCTTATCCACGCATGGCGTGGATCTACTGTCAGGCGCCGGCAATCTCAGCCATCACCCGCTTCAACCCGTCCTGCCATGCCGGCAGCACGATGCCGAAATCCTGCTGCAGCTTGCGGTTGTCCAGCACCGACCAGGCCGGGCGCTTTGCCGGCGTCGGATACTCGGAACTGGCAATCGCCTCGACGGTCGGTACCTTGGCCAACAGGCCAGTGGCCAATGCTTCGGCGAAGATCGCCTCGGCGAACCCATGCCAGCTGGTCTGGCCGCTGGCCGTCAGATGCCAGGTACCGGACAGCTGCCCGGGGTGCTGCAGCGCCCGCGCGGTGACGTCGGCGATCAGCGCGGCCGGGGTCGGCGTGCCGATCTGATCGGCCACCACCCGCAACGCATCGCGCTCGGCGCCCACGCGCAGCATGGTGCGCAGGAAGTTGGCGCCGTGCGAGGCATAGACCCACGCCGTGCGGAAGATCAGATGACGGCCACCGGCCGTACGCACCGCTTCCTCACCATCGCGCTTGCTGGTGCCATACACGCCCAGCGGCGCGGTTGACTCGTCCTCGCGGTAGGGTGCGCTGCCCTGGCCATCGAACACGTAATCAGTGGAGTAATGCACGAACGGCACGTCGTGAGCGGCGCACCAGCGTGCAATCACGCCCGGTGCCTGCGCGTTGGCGGCGAAGGCCGCCTCGGCATCCTGCTCGGCACGATCCACGGCCGTGTAGGCGGCCGCGTTGACCACCACCGACGGCTGCAACCGGTCCAGCAGCGCCGGCAGGCTGTCGGGCTGGCCGAAATCCGCCACCTCGCAGGCACTGCCGTCGGGCAGCTGCCCGCTGCGGGTGGTGGCAATCACCTCACCGAGTGGCGCCAGCGCGCGCAGCAGCTCCTGACCGACCTGGCCGTTGCCACCGAACACCAGAACAGTCATGGCACGTAGACCGGCAAACGATCTTCGGCGATGTCCTTCAGGAACGGCGCGTTCTCGTCCTTGGCCGACAGCGTCGGTGCACTGACCGGCCAATCCACCGCGATGTCGGCATCATTCCAGCGCACACCGGCGTCGAAGTCCTTCAGGTAGACCTCGGTGCACAGATAACTGAACACCGCGCGCTCGGAGAGCACGGCAAAGCCATGCGCGAAACCCTCCGGAATCCAGAACTGCTTCTTGTTCTCCGCGCTCAGCACCACCGCTTCCCATTGACCGAACGTCGGCGAGCCGCGACGAATGTCCACGGCGACGTCATACACCTCGCCCTCCAGCACCGACACCAGCTTGCCCTGCGGGCGCGGCCACTGGTAATGCAGGCCACGGAGCACGCCCTGTGCCGAGGTGGACACGTTGCTCTGCACGAATCGATCCGGCAGGCCCAGCGCGGCGAAGCGCTCGGCGTTCCAGGTCTCGAAGAAATAGCCACGGGCATCGCCGAACACGGCCGGCTCGATCACCACGCAACCGGGCAACTTGGTTTCAATTACTTTCACGGAACGACTCCTCGCAGGGCGAGCGTGTGCAGGTACTGGCCGTAGCCATTCTTGATCAGTGGTGCGGCCAGCGCCTCCAGCTGTTCGGCATTGATCCAGCCCTTGCCGAAGGCGATTTCCTCCGGGCAGCACACCTGCAGGCCCTGGCGGGTCTGGATGGTCTCGATGAAGTTGGACGCTTCCAGCAGGGACTGGTGGGTGCCGGTATCGAGCCAGGCATAGCCGCGGCCCAGCGGTTCCAGATGCAGGTTGCCCTCGCGGAGGTAACGCTGGTTCAGATCGGTGATCTCCAGCTCGCCGCGCGGCGATGGCTTCAGTTCCGCAGCGTGGTGGCTGGCGTTGCCATCGTAGAAGTACAGGCCGGTCACCGCGTAGTTCGAGCGAGGATTTTCCGGTTTTTCGACCAGATCGATGACCTTGCCACTCTTGTCGAACTCCGCCACACCATAGCGCTCGGGGTCATTGACCCAATAGCCGAATACGGTGGCTCCGTGGTCACGCTGGTCCGCGTTGCGCAGCACTTCGCGCAAGCCATGGCCGTGGAAGATGTTGTCACCCAGCACCAGGCAGCTCGGCTTGCCGGCCACGAAATCCTTGCCGATCAAATACGCCTGCGCCAGCCCATCCGGGCTAGGCTGCACGGCGTACTGGATGTCCATGCCCCACTGCGAACCATCACCCAGCAGCTGCTGGAACAGCGCCTGCTCGTGCGGGGTATTGATGAT
This sequence comes from Stenotrophomonas maltophilia, assembly GCF_004684085.1. Classification (GTDB taxonomy): domain Bacteria; phylum Pseudomonadota; class Gammaproteobacteria; order Xanthomonadales; family Xanthomonadaceae; genus Stenotrophomonas; species Stenotrophomonas maltophilia_AS. The sequence continues at coordinate 22,673 of NZ_SRHZ01000009.1, read as the reverse complement.
GAGCACTTCACGGATGCCCGCCAGCATCAGCACACTGAGCGGGTAGTAGATCATCGGCTTGTCGTACACCGGCAGCAGCTGCTTGCTGACGCCCTTGGTGATTGGATACAGCCGGGTGCCGGAACCGCCGGCGAGGATGATGCCCTTGCGCTGGGTCATGTTGTCTCCTGGGTTCAGGCCGTGGTGCCGATGCGCTGCAGGCGGTAGCTGCCATCCAGCACGCCGTTGACCCATTCCTGGTTGTCCAGGTACCAGTCGACGGTGAAGGTGATGCCCTGCTCGAACGTATAGGCCGGCTCCCAGCCCAGGTCGTTCTTCAACTTGGAGGCATCGATCGCATAGCGGCGGTCATGACCGGGACGGTCTGCAACATAGGTGATCTGGCTGCTGCGCGGCTGGCCGTCTTCGCGCGGACGACGGGCGTCAAGCAGCGCGCAGATGGCCTGCACCACCTCAATGTTCTGCTTTTCCGAGTTGCCACCGACGTTGTACGTCTCGCCGACCTGGCCCTTGGCCAGCACGGTGCGGATCGCTTCGCAGTGGTCGGACACGAACAGCCAGTCGCGCACCTGCTTGCCATCCCCGTACACCGGCAGCGGCTCGCCGGCCAGCGCCTTGGCGATCACCAGCGGGATCAGCTTCTCGGGGAAGTGGTACGGGCCGTAGTTGTTGGAGCAGTTGGTGGTCAGCACCGGCAACCCGTAGGTGTGGTGGAACGCACGCACCAGATGGTCCGAAGCCGCCTTCGACGCCGAGTACGGCGAATTCGGGGCGTACTGGGTGGTTTCGCTGAACTTGCCGGTCTCGCCCAGGGTGCCGTACACCTCGTCGGTGGACACGTGCAGGAAGCGGAAGGCCGCGCCCTGTTCGGCCGGCAGCGCCTTCCAGTAATCACGCACCGCCTCCAGCAGGCCCAAGGTGCCCACCACGTTGGTCTGGATGAAGGCGCCCGGGCCGTCGATGGAGCGGTCCACGTGGCTCTCGGCGGCGAAGTTCAGCACCGCGTCCGGCTGGTGCTCCGCCAGCAGGCGGGTGACCAGGGCGCTGTCCCCGATGTCGCCCTGCGCGAACACGTGGCTGGGGTTGCCGTCGAGGCTGGACAGGGTCTTCAGGTTGCCGGCGTAGGTCAGCGCATCGAGGTTGATGACCTTGATGCCGCGGGCGACGGCTTCGAGAACGAAATTACCGCCAATGAATCCGGCGCCGCCGGTGACAAGCCATGTGGGCACTACCTGTTCTCCTGTTGAAATTTCCATACCAACCGCGTCGGGGCAGCCGGATTCCAGAGCAGAAGGATACAACGACTGCGCACTGGCGCATTGAACGGCCCCGTTGCGGCACAGAGAGCGACGGCAAGGGTTCAGGCAACCTGAAGCAGCCAGACCTTGATGTCAGCGGGCATCATGGACAGAACCGGGCTGGCCAGGGTCAGCACCGACGTGAGCGCCACCGCCTTGGCGAACGAAACGCTGCGGTCTGTGCGGATGCGGGCGTAGAGCCCGTGATTGCTCATTGACGGCAAGGTGCGGACATCGGACACGCGCAGGCCATGATGTGTGGCGATGGCGGCCACGCTGGCATCGTCCAGATAATGGACATGCGGCGATGGAAAGTCCTTCTGCCACATACGGTCGAAAGAAGCCGGCATCCCGAGGCCGGCCATTGCCTTGGATATGCGGTAAAGCACCCCCGTCCGGGCCGGAGCATTGACAACAATCCAGCCTCCGGGAGCCAAATGGCGGGTACAGGCCACGAGCGCAGAATCGATGTCGGGAATGTGTTCCAGCACATCGTTGAAGATGATCACGTCGAATCGTTCACCGTCCGCCAGGGCTTGAGGGAAGAAGCCCTTGCGCACGTCCAAGCCCTTGGCTTCGGCAATCGCTGCGATCCGTGCATCGGGCTCGATTCCAACCACGTCGAAATGTGGCCGGGTCGCCTCCAGAAACCAACCGTGGGCGCATCCGACGTCCAGCAGGCGCGGGCGCACGCCATCGGCAGGTGCGATCCGCGCCCCCAGATCTGCGGTCAATGTCTGGAAATTGCGTTGCCGCAGGTGTTCCAGCCCCTCCTCGCGCATGGCTTCATCGACGACTTCAACGCTGCCATCGATGTCGATATCGACGCTGAGTGTGCTTCCTTCGTAGGTACAGTTGGCGCAGACACGGTGCCATGGCCGGAGGCCCACCTCGAGCGTGGAATGACAACCTGGACAGAGCTCCTCACATCCAATCACCGTCTTCCCCTCGGGATCTTGCCGCGCGGTCAAGCGCCTGGTGAGCAGAGCGTACCGGCGAACCTGATGGTGTCAAATGCCTTGGGCCGAACTAACTGCCGCGACCACTCCAGGAAGAAATCACCACACCGATGAGTATCACCACCGATCCTGCCCAGGTCTGCGGCCGGATCGGCTCATGCAGAAGCCACCAGGAGAACGCGGGCACCAGCAGGAACGTAAGGCCATAGAACGGAAATGCGGCCGAAAGCGGCACACGCGCCAGAACCGCCAACCACAGCAGCGTGGCTGCGCCGTACACGAACAACGCGAGAATCAGTGTGCCGGAGAAGAAACTGGCCGGGCGACTGAACGACAGCTGCGAGGAGGCCAGCTTGAACAGAACCTGCCCACTGGCCAGCATGGCCAATGTGACCAGGATCATCGCGATCACGGTGGGGGTCAGTACAGCGGCAGAACGGGTCATGGACGATTCCTGGTGGGACGGCATGGGGCATGGTTCAGTTGCGTTGCAGCATGAAGCCTGCGCATCCGGGCGCGGTCGCGCGCCTGCGCAAGCAGTTCAAGGTCATCCAGCATATACAGGCGCCGGTAGATCCGGAAATGCGCGGCCCCGCTGTGCCGCGGAATCCACCATACGCATTCGCATGGTCACCCCAAGCCAGCTAGAATCGGGGTCCCACCCCCGAACCGGTTGCTGTTGCAGGACCGGACGTTCTCCCTGTTACTGAAGGACCCCGTACCAGATGAAAATCCTCGTCGCGTACAAGCGCGTGGTGGACTACAACGTCCGCATTCAGGTCAAGCCGGACGGTTCCGGCGTGGTCACCGACGGCGTCAAGCTGTCGCCCAACCCCTTCGATGAAATCGCCCTGGAAGAAGCGTTGCGCCTGCGCGACAAGGGGATCGCCAGCGAAGTCGTGGTTGCCACCATCGCCCCGGCCGACGCCCAGGCGCACCTGCGCAACGGCCTGGCCATGGGCGCAAACCGTGCCATCCACGTCGTCACCGACCAGGCCATCCAGCCGCTGACCGCCTCCCGCACCCTGCTCAAGCTGATCGAGAAGGAACAGCCGGACCTGGTGATCCTCGGCAAGCAGGCCATCGACGACGACGCCAACCAGACTGGCCAGATGCTGGCCACGCTGTGGGGCCGCCCGCAGGCGACCTTCGCCAGCAAGCTGGAAATTGCCGATGGCAAGGCCACGGTGACCCGTGAAGTCGACGCCGGCCTGGAAACGCTGGAAGTGGATCTGCCGGCGGTGGTCACCACCGACCTGCGCCTGAACGAGCCGCGCTTCATCAAGCTGCCGGACATCATGAAGGCCAAGGCCAAGCCGCTGGAAACCCTGCAGCTGGCCGACCTCGGCGTTGAAGCCGCCGACACCTTCAAGACCACCCACTACGCCGCGCCGTCCAAGCGCAGCAAGGGCGTGATGGTCAAGGACGCGGCCGAACTGGTTGCCGCACTCAAGCAGAAGGGGTTGCTGTAATGAGCAGGATTCTCGTCATCGCCGAGCACCACGACGGCAAGCTCAACGCCGCCACCGCCAAGACCGTCAGTGCCGCCGCCGCCATCAGCGGTGCCAGCATCGACGTGCTGGTGCTGGCCGCCGACCCGTCCGCCGTCGCCGCCGAAGCCGCGAAGATCGCCGGCGTCGCCAAGGTCCTGACCGTGGCCAACGCCGCCAACGCCCAGGCCCTGGCCCAGGTGCTGGCGCCGCAGATCGCGCAGCTGGCCAAGAGCTACACCCACGTGTTCGGCCCGTCGACCACCTTCGGCAAGGACCTGATGCCGTGCGTGGCCGCCCTGCTCGGCGTCAACCAGGTCTCCGACCTGATGGCTGTCGAAGGCAGCCATACCTTCAAGCGCCCGATCTACGCCGGCAACGCAATCATCACCGTGGAAGCGCCTGCCGACCAGATCGTGGTCGCCACCGTGCGCGCTGCGTCCTGGCCGGAAGCCGCCCAGGGTGGCAGCGCGGCCGTTGAAGCGGCCAGCGTCGATGCCGCCCTGCCCTCGCACACCCGCTTCGTCGGCCTGGCCGCCGGTGCCAGCGACCGTCCGGATCTGCAGAGCGCCAAGCGCGTGGTCTCCGGTGGTCGCGGCGTCGGCTCGGAAGAGAACTTCAAGGTCATCTTCCAGCTGGCCGACAAGCTCGGCGCCGCCGTCGGTGCCTCGCGCGCTGCGGTCGATGCCGGCTACGTGCCCAGCGACCTGCAGGTTGGCCAGACCGGCAAGATCATCTCGCCGGAGCTGTACGTGGCGGTAGGCATCAGCGGTGCGATCCAGCATCTGACCGGCATCAAGGACGCCGGCACGATCGTGGCGATCAACAAGGATGCGGATTCGCCGATCTTCGAGATTGCCGATATCGGTCTGGTCGGGGATCTGTTCGCAATCCTGCCGGAGCTGGAAGCGGCGCTGGGTTGAAGCCGATGCCGTACTGCTGAATCATGTCGGGGCCAGCACATCCAGCGCTGGCCCCGATGTGTTTTCCCAAGCATGGTTGGCGCGACGCGTGTCCATCCAGCCCTGCCAAACCACCTGGATCATTGAATGACCGTTCTGATTGCGATTGTGATTCCTTGCTACAAGGTCAAGGAGCACATTCTTGATGTCATCGCCGGCATCGGTGAAGACGTTGCCCGCATCTATGCCGTCGATGACTGCTGCCCCGTGGGCAGTGGTGATTTCATCGAAACTCATGCGACGGATCCGCGCGTGAAGGTATTGCGCCATGCGGAGAACCAGGGCGTGGGTGGCGCAGTCATGACCGGGTATCGCGCGGCAATCGAGGACGGCATGGATATCATCGTCAAGGTGGACGGTGATGGGCAGATGGATCCTGCGCTGATTCCAGATTTCGTAGCACCGATTGTGGCCGGCGAAGCAGACTACACCAAGGGAAACCGATTCTTCGATCTGGAACAGATCCAACAGATGCCTGCGCTGCGCCTGTTCGGGAATGGCGGCCTGTCATTCCTCACCAAGCTCTCATCCGGCTATTGGGACCTGTTCGATCCCACCAACGGCTACACGGCCATCCACCGCGATGTCGCGCGGCATCTGCCTTTGGCCAAGATCAGCCGCCGCTACTTCTTCGAGACGGATATGCTGTTCCGGCTCAATACGCTGCGGGCAGTCGTGGTCGATGTGCCGATGCACGCCCGCTACGGTGACGAAGTGAGCAACCTGAAGATCTCCAAGGTAATGACCGAGTTTCTTGGCAAGAACCTGGCGAACTTCGGCAAGCGCGTGTTCTACAACTACTATCTGCGCAACTTGACGCTGGCTTCGCTGGAGCTTCCGCTCGGACTTGCATTCACGCTGTTCGGCCTTGCCTACGGCATCAAGCACTGGTTGTTCAGCATCGACAGCGGCCAGGTCGCCAGCAGCGGCACCGTCATGCTCGCCGCCATGCCAGTCCTGGTCGGTGTGCAGCTGTTGCTTGCATTCTTCGGCCAGGACATCGCCAGCACCCCGCGCCGCGCGATCCATCGCCGCCTGGCCCGTTCGGCGCTGCGGGGCCCGAGCGCGTGACGGATACCCGGACCGCATTGCCGCCGCAGCAGCCTGTACTGTGGCCATTCTTCCTTGCGTTCGCGATGCTGCTGTCGATCGTTCTCTCCGCGCTGACCCCTTCGTTCCAGACGCCGGATGAACTTGATCACGTCAAGCGTGCCTATCTGTTGAGCAAGGGCCAACTCCTGCTGCACGCACGCGATGGCAACCCCTCCGGCGGCGAGGTCGATACCGGCCTGCTGTCCTACATGCAGCAGTTCACGCAACTCGTGGGCAAGCGCGCGCAGAAGCTGACCGCCGAGGAGCTTGCCCACTCCGAGTCGATCGCCTGGTCGGGTGAGACGCTGTACCAGGCCCCTTCCGGGACCGCCTATTACTTCCCCGCCGTCTATCTGCCCCAGGCCATTGGACTGGCCGCTGGCCGGGTGCTGGGATGGAGCGTGGCGGATTCCTACCGGCTGGCCCGCTACTTCTCGCTGGCCGCAGCCATCGCCCTGCTGGCACTGGCATTCCGGATCTTTGCTCCACCTGCGGGGGCACTGGCCCTGCTAGTGCTGCCCATGACGCTGTTCCAGTTTGGCGGCGCCGTGTTGGACCCGGTTGCCACCGGACTGACCTTCGTGGCCGTCTCTGCTTTCATGCGTCTTGCCGTCGACGGACGCCAGGCCGATCCCCGCGTTTTCATCGCGCTGGCAGTGGCGACCTTGCTTGTCTGTGCAAGCCGTGCGCACATGCTGCCGATGCTCGCATTGCCCTTTGCTGCCGCATGGTTCGCGCGCTGCCGCAGTCGCTTCTGGATCGCCCTGGCCCTGGCGGTGTTCGTACTGGGCTGGACGGCGGTGACGATCAAGACAACGGTATACGCCCCCGGACCACGCGACGCAGACCACGCAGCGCGCCTGATGCACTACCTCACCCACCCATCCGAGTTGTGGCACATGCTCTGGGTAACCTGGTCCCACCCGGTCCGCATGAGCGAGTACTGGGAGTCCTTCGTGGGCGTGCTGGGCTGGCTCGACATCGGCTTCCCCGCTTCGTTCTATCTCTGGGCGGGTACGGTCTTCCTGGCGACAGTGGTCACGTCCGTTGCCACCGGTGCCTGGCGCAGCCTGGCCTTGGCTCGCACTCTGCTGGTGGTCGTCTGCTTCTCGGCAATCCTGCTGACCTTCCTTGCCCTGCTGGTGCAATGGACCGAGCCCGGCTCGCACCTGATCGAAGGCGTACAGGGACGCTACTTCCTGATTCCTGCCGTCTGCCTGTCCTACGCGCTTCTGGCCCAGCCGCAACCGCGTCCGCGTGCACTGCACCTGGTATCGCACCTGCTGCTGGCCGGCCTGGTGCTCATCTCCGGCTATGGCACCGCGAAACTGCTGGCCGACCGCTATTACATGCAGCCGGTACGCCCTGTGGCCTCGCCAGTGTTCTCGCTGGAGACGGGACAGGCGATCGCCACGGACGCGCCCACCCCACTACAGCTTCCACAAGCAGTGACGGGACCGGATACTGCCATCGATTCGGTCTCCATCCTGCTGGACATCAGGAAAGCCATCACCGATCCGCGGGCCAAGGCGAGCCTGCGCCTGTGGGACTCGGACGGCAGCGAACATCGCTTCGAACTGCCTTTGGCGGGTATCGGGGACGACGATTACCACAACGTGCCGGTTGACGCGCGTTCCTATGTCAGGGGCGATGTCCGGATCGATGGCACAGCTGAGGTGGGACTATGGGAAGCGGTTGACGGCAGCGGCAAGCGGGCCAGCTGCCTGGTAGTCCATACCACCAACGGCAGCCGTCTCACCACCCCAGGCTGCCCCCTGCCCTAGACCCGGGAACCGCGCCGGACCGGGTGCCGGGGCGATCGTCGTCAACGAAGGCACAACAGCATGGTTATCGCAGCGCCTGCCTGCGAGACCATCCTGTTGTGCGCATGGAAGGGCGGCTCAGCCGCGCAGACGACGGATCACAGACGCAGGCACCACCTTGCGTACCAATGAAGCCAATCCCGGCCGACGACGAACAAAACGCTCCAGCGACGACGAGGAAGGATCCAGTGCGACCTCGTCCGGCGCCGAGTCGAAGTGCGCGATGATTGCCTCATACTGTTCGTACGGGCGCGGGATCATGCGCTTGAGCGCGGGCTGGCTGCGATAGTAGCGGCGCCAGTCGGCCGGAATCTTGCGACCGTTGGCAAACACACCATACTTGTCGGGCAAGCCCGCCGGGTTCTTCAGGCGCTCCAGCTCCGATGTGTACCATTGGGTCATCATCTGCAAGGTGGTGTTGCCCGCATCGTGCTTGCCCAGCATCTTCTCGTGGGTACCGATGTCGAAACCGGAGAAGTGATAGAAGCGCAGCGGATAGCTGCCATTGACCACAATCGTACCGTCCGCGCGGGTGCTGACTTCGCGGTAGTAGAGATTCCAGGTCGCGACGTTGTAGGACGGTACGCGAAGTATTCCCAGCGTCTGGAAGAAGCAGGGAGCCAGGTCCACCCACTTCTGGTCAGTGAACAGCCCACGCTGGTTGTCGTCGAAGCAGTAGTCGCGACAGCGGTCCAGCCACCACTGCAGGAAAGCGGGCCCCTCTCCTTCACGGGTCAAGGCCAGGAAGCCCAGATTGAACACGCCATGGCGCAGGCAACCGAGCATTTCTCCGTCCTGCAGGTCATCGGTATCCGTTGCAGGCACCGAGACATGCGGAGTCAGCACGATCGGATGGGTGACCATCTCGCGCTCCAGCTCCTCCAGCCGTGCATACAACACCGTATCAGGATCCTGATAGACGACATTGGCAAAGCCATGCTTCCGGAACAGGTGCGCAAACGCAAATGGCTTCACCGCCGTGCACAATTCCACCACGGTGTGATCGAACAACCATGACTGGAGTTCACCGACACCTTCGACGACATCATCCGGGGTCAGGACGATATCGAAATCGGAGTAATCCAGGGCCGGGTCCTGATGATCGCTCAGCATGAGCGCCATCTTGGCTTCAGGGTGATGGCGGCGGACCGAAGCGGCGAGGATACGCGCCTTCGGCAGGTAGCCGTTGTTGATGGAGGTAAAGATGCATTCGATCATGGGATTCACTTCTTCATGTTGTCGCGCAAGCGGCGCACCAGCGGCAACAGCCCGGTGGCACCCAGGGTGGATCGGACAGCGTTGCGCCATGCCGTTGAGCCCGCCGGCGCAACCTCACCGCGAAGCTCGCTGATTGTACGCTTGAGGGCCGCGATCTCGTGCTGCAGCTCGGTGTTCTGTTTCTTCAGCAATACCGGATCGGTGATGCTCCATTGACTGGAAATGCCAGCAACCGCCTGCTGGTAGAACATATCCTCGTCCGAGATCAGCGAGGTGTCCTGATACCATGGCAAATGCAGCGCTGAATATGGCGGAGCGGTGCGGATCGAACGCCACCAACGCTCTTCGTCACAATGGACGCCAGGGCGGTAGAGAGCGAATGTGGTATCAAGAGCCGCCTCATAGTTGCCGTCCTCCAGCAGGTTCTGCCAGAACGGCGATTCCCAGGCGATCACCTGCTGCTTGAACGCATAGTGGTCCGGCAGGTCATCGATCCTCAGTGACAGCCCGGCCTTGTTGTGCCGCGGATAGCGCTCCAGCAGCTCAGCCAGGTGCTCGGTGATGTCGGACGGGCAATCATGGGCCGGCATGACATCGCTGTCGTTCAGGATGAAACGCTCGCGCTGGATGACGTCGTCGAAACGACCACTGCGCCACAGCGCAAGATGGCCATAGTTCTTGTCGAGCCGGACCACGCGATGCGGACTGTCGTTGAGATAGTCCAGCAGCGGTTCGTAGGTCGACGCATTGTCGACCACGATGAGATTCTGGAAATCCAGCGCTTCCAGCCGCTCGATCACGTCCCTGATGTAACCGACCCGGTTGTAGGAAATGATGAAGACCGGAACGGTGCGATTGGACAGTGCGCTCATCCTTCCACTCCAAAGATGTCGAAGCCGCGCCCAATCACCAGGGCGCCAAGCATCCTTTCCATCACATGCTCCAGCCCGCCCTCAACCTCCCTGCTGTCCAGGCTGAACTCATCGAGCGACAAGCCAAGCTCGAGCAGCGGCCGGAGCAATGAGGATCGAATCCAGAACATCGTGCCGGCTACAAACGGAGCTCCCTGCGGCACACCAAAGCGCTCGTACGCCGCTTGGCTGAGCGCTGCATTGGCATCGGGAACGCTGGTGATGAACGGTCGTGCACCTACCATGCCGATCGCCGGATCATCCTGGAAAAGTTTCAGCACGTTGTTGATCTGCCAGGTGCTGCCGGTCAATGGCTGCACAAGAGCGCGGCGCCAATGATCGCCATCGCGTATTTCCTGCCCGAACAACGCCGAAATCGCCTGGAAGTAGCTTTCCGGATTGTGGCTCTTCTTGGAGTGCAGCTTCAGCACGAGATCCGAATCGAGGAGACCTCCATCACGGATCGCCGCCAGCAATCCGCCCACGTCCTTGCCACGATTGGGGACGACCAGAATCTGCACATCCACACCGCGCGCAACCAGTTCATCCAGCGGACCGTCGAAGTCCTCGCGACTCCAGGGCCCGGTAATGACCACTTTGCGCAGGTTCGGTATGCGCAGCGCATCGGCGATCAGTTCGGGGGCAAGATCACGATAGAAAATGTGCAGATGGACCGCCACCTCTGCTACCAAGGGCACGATCGGCAGAGGATCACGCGCAACATGACGGACCGTACCAGCCGTGACTCCATTGCGCAGGAAGCCAATGGATTCGTCGATGCGGCGCGCGCTCCTGATGGCGCGCGACACGCGCTGACGCAAGCTCAACGGCAGTCCGTAGGCTGGGGAGCCTGGAAGGTTTCGCCCTTCAAGGTGTTCCAGCATCCGCACCTCGCGGCAACGCTGCAGGTCTCGCTCGTACCTCACCCGCAGAGAATCGCCGTATACGTCCATGCGCTGGGCGTGTGCACGCTTGCGATACTCCGCGTGCACCTGCTCCAGCGACTCCTGCTGATCCTGCTGCACTATCAGCGCCTCACGCAGCTCTGCTTCGACCGCCTGCGCTTTCCGGCGCTCGGCTTCGCTGGCCTGCTCACGCTGGAGCCGCTCCGCCTCGATCAACTGCTGGCGTTGTTGCAGAAGTTCTACATGGGCATCGCGATCTGCTTCAACTGCATGGAATGACTCGCGGTACTTGTTGACCTGGCCCTGCAGGTAGCGACGCAACAGGCGATCATGCCGGTGGTGACTGAGCAGCAGGCTCTGGGGTGCATGCATCCGACGACGGTAGATCTGCCGCGTGATCAGCTGCGCCTCGGCCGCAGCGCCGGGCATGCCACTGAGAATGGCGTTGTCACCGTGCAACCGATAGCGCATCAGACGCTGGTCGACGAACTCCACCTTCACGCCCTCGGTATCCAGGCAGCGCAGCACGTAGTCCCAATCCAGGTTGTAGCGGAAGCGCCGAAACCAGCCAACGCTGGTCAACAACTCCCTGCGGAACAGGAAGTTCGACGTGGACACAGTGAAGTTTCCATACAGCAGCCCATTCACCACGCCTTCGCTGCGCACGCGCTCGCGCAGACGCTGCACGCTGAAGTTCCACCAATGAGACGGGTCATCGATGAACTCGCCATCGGCATCAATCAGGCGGATATCGCTGAACAGGAACTGCGCATCTTCGCGCTCAGCGCGCTCGAGCATCTGCTCAAGCCGCTCAGGCTCCCAGATATCGTCCGAGTTGAGGACCGCCAGCCATGCGCCCCGCGCCTTTGACAGACCACGATTGATCGCCGCGTGCGACCCCGCGTTGTCCTGGCGCACCACTCTCACCCGGTCATCCTCTGCCGCAATGGCAGTGGCAACCAACACAGAATCATCCCTGGAACCATCATCGATGATGATCAGTTCCAGAGAAGACATCGTCTGTACCAGCACAGACCGGATGGCCTCGCCGATGAAGCGTGCGTGGTTATAGGACGGGATCACCACGCTCACGCGTGGCAGCGCAGCGCGGTCTGCGAGGATCACTTCAGCCACCCGCCACCTCATCGGCCCAGCGCTGCATCGCTTCGGCATCCTCGACCTGCCATGGGCGCTGCGGCGCCTCACTGCGGCGCGCCTCCAGCACGAACTGGAACACGTTGGCGGTGGGATGACGATTGAGCATGTGCTTGATCGGTTCCGGCAGGGGCTGCCAGTACTCAAGGAACTGCTCGTGGTTTCCGCCGGCGTTGACTGCTTCCCGCCTGGCAACCTCCAGGCCCTGTCCATTGAGCATGCGCTCCAGCGAATCCCAGGTGAAGAAGCGCAGATGGGTTTCGTCGAGCAGCCCTGTCGGCGTGTAATCGAAGCGCCCGCAGAACAAGGCAGCGATGATACCTGCATGGCCCACGTTGGGCACGGATGCCACCAGGCGCCCGTCCGGGGCAAGCAGGGTCATTAGCTGGCCGAGTGTGTATGCAGGATCACGCAGGTGTTCCAGCACGTCGGCGCAGACGATCACATCGTAGGTGCCGCGAACCGCTGCCAGCCAGTCGTCACCTTCCAGGGTTCCAACGTGCAGCGCATGCAGGTAGGGACGAGCCAGATCGGCACTGACCGGATCGATCTCCACGCCGGTCACAGTACACCCTTGTGCCTGGCTGAGCTGACGCGAGATGACACCGTAGCCGCAGCCCAGTTCCAGCACCCGCTGCCCCTGTCCCACCATCCGCGAGATGCGGGCAGCGGTGCTCGGCCCTTCCGGATCGAAACTGTAGTCGTATGGCGAAACGCGATCTTCAATCTTCATTGGCATCCACCTCGATTGCGACCTCCAGCATGGGAATGCCCACCAACCCCGTGGAGACGCTGGTCGACACTGAGCGGACGATCAGTACGTCGTGGCCCCACCTGAGCTGCCGATGGTCCAGCTGGGTGCCCTCGGCGATAGCGACGTCAAAACTGTAGTCACCCACGGGCAGGATCGGCATCGGGAAGCTGAACACCGCACGGAAGCGCTCGCCATGACTGACCATGGGGGGTGCATCCAGGTAGGTCAGGTACGTGTTGTCGCCAAACAGTGTCTGCCCGTGCTTGTCCTTCAGGAAGAAGCCGACAATGGGTTGCTGCAGATCGACCAGTGCGCGCGCCTGCACGACCAGCGAGACCGCCTCGCCGCCGACCACCCACGACAGCGGGTTATGCTCGCGGTCCTCCAGCACCACCTGGGTGATTTCCACCCCGCCTTGGCCAAAGGATGCGCTCTCCGGCGTAAACTGCATCACCTGGATGTCATTGCGCAGCGAGCTGCCATTGATCATCGACTGCCGCTGATCCTTCCAGTCGTCCGCCGAGAGGATATCCTGCACGGCATGGTCCCGTTCCGCTGCGCTGTTCTGCGACTGGTTGAACAACGACGCCAGGTACTTCTCTGTCACGCTCTTGGCGTCACCAATGGCTTGCACCCGGCCATGCTCGATCCACATGGCCTGGTCGCACAGGCTTCGCACCGCACCACTGTCATGGCTGACGAACACCAGCGTGCCGTTCTCCTTGAACTTGCGCAGCCAACGCATGCACTTCTGTGTGAACTGCGCATCACCCACGGCAAGCGCCTCGTCGATGACCAGAATGTCAGCGTCGACGTGGGTGATCACCGAGAAAGCCAGACGCACGAACATGCCACTGGAGTACGTTTTGACTGGGCGATCGATGAACTCACCGATTTCGGCGAATTCGATGATCGACGGCAGGCGCTCGTTGATCTCCGCAGTGGTCAGGCCATAGATGCCGCCACTGAGAATCGCGTTCTGGCGCCCGGTGAACTCGGGATTGAAGCCAGCCCCCAGTTCCAGCAGCGCTGCCACTTTGCCGACACGCTCGACGCTGCCACTGGTAGGCAACAACGTACCGCAAACGATCTGCAGCAAGGTCGACTTGCCAGAGCCATTCTTTCCGATGACGCCGAACGTCGTGCCCTTCCGCACGCTGAAGTCGATATCACGCAGCGCCCAGAAATCGCGGTAGAGCTTTCGCCGTCCACCCAATAGACCCTGCCAGAGGCGGTGCGCGGGCTTCTCATAGATGTGATAGCACTTGGACAGGCCGTGGACCCGGATCGAGACGTCAGATGACATCGGCGAAGCCTCCACGCATCTTCTGGAAGAACATGTAGCCCAAGGCAGCCACCGGCAGCGCGATCAGCAGATAGACTCCCAGCGCAGCCCAATCCGGGGACTGGCCCAGCATCAATGCCGCACGTGATTCCTGCATCGGCAATGTCAACGGATTGAACATCACCCACGTCTGCGCGGCCTTTGGCAACGCGGTGATCTGATAGAACAACGGCGACAGGAACATGAAGGCACTGATCAGCAACGTCACCATCTGGTTGATGTCGCGGATGTAGGTTCCGAGTGCCGCCAGCAACCAGGTCACTCCCAGGATCAACACCATCAGCGGCAGCAGGATTACCGGGATCCACAGCCCCTGCCAATGCATGGGCGAATCCAGGTACCAGGACACGGCAATGAGTACCAGCATCGCCACGAACGCATTGAACACAGCCGTAATCAGGGTGACGACGGGCAGCACATCAAGGGGAAAAACAACTTTCTTCACGTAGTTCGCATTGGCCAGGATCAGCGTTGGCGCACGCGTGACGCATTCGGCGAATAGATTGAACACGATCAAGCCGATGAACAGCGCGACGGTGAAGTTACCCGACGGATGATCACCCTGCCCCCATCGGTTCTTGAACAGCGTACCGAACACGAACGAGTAAAGCGTCAGCAACAGCAGGTTCTGGATTACATACCAGGAGAGGCCACCGTAGGATCCTTTGAACCTTGCTGCGATCTCACGCTGGGACAATGCCCAGAGCAGCTCAGCCTTGCGTTGTACGCCACTGATCATCACGCCAGCGCCTTTTCCAGATCCACCTGCAGATCCCCCAGATCCTCAACGCCCACGCTCAGCCGCACCAGCGCATCACTGATGCCCAGCTGTTCGCGGCGTGCGACCGGAATCGAGGCATGGGTCATCACCGCCGGGTGGTTGACCAGGCTTTCCACACCGCCCAGCGACTCGGCCAGGGTGAACAGTTCGGTCTTCTCGCAGAAGCGCTTGGCCGCGTCGAAACCACCCTTGAGCACGATCGAGACGATGCCGCCGTAGCCGGCCATCTGCTTGCCGGCCAGTTCATGCTGCGGGTGCGAGGGCAGGCCCGGGTAGATCACCTTCTCCACCGCCGGGTGCTTTTCCAGCCACTGGGCCAACGCCAGCGCGTTGGCGCAATGCGCCTTCATGCGCAGCGGCAGGGTCTTCAGGCCGCGCAAGGCCAGGAAGCTGTCGAACGGGCCCTGCACGCCACCCACCGAGTTCTGCAGGAAGGCCATCTGCTCGGCCAGTTCAGCGTTGTCGCCGACTACGACCATGCCACCGACCATGTCCGAGTGGCCATTGAGGTACTTGGTGGCCGAGTGCAGGACCAGGTCCGCGCCCAGCTCCAGCGGACGCTGCAGCATCGGCGAGGCGAAAGTGTTGTCGACCACCACGATCAGGCCATGGCGCTTGGCGATGGCGGCAACCGCGGCGATGTCGACGATCTTCAACATCGGGTTGGTCGGAGTCTCGATCCACACCATCTTCGTCTTCGGCGTGATGGCGGCCTCGAACGCGGTCAGATCGGTCAGATCGACGAAGCTGAAGTCCAGCCCGGCGGTGCGGCGACGCACACGCTCGAACAAGCGGAAGCTGCCGCCGTAGATGTCATCCATCGCCACCACGTGGCTGCCGGCGTCCAGCAGCTCGATCACGGTCGAACTGGCCGCCATGCCCGAGGCGAAGGCAAAGCCGCGGGTGCCGCCTTCCAGGGATGCCACGCAACGCTCGTAGGCGAAACGGGTCGGGTTGTGGGTGCGCGAGTACTCAAAGCCCTGATGCTCGCCCGGGCTGGACTGCGCGTAGGTGGAGGTTGCGTAGATCGGCGGCATCACTGCGCCGGTGCTCGGGTCGGGCGACTGGCCGCCATGGATGGCCAGGGTGGCCAGCGCCAGCGCGCGGTCCGGGGAAGTAGCGTTGGACATGTTCTTTCCTGAGGGGCGCCGAAGTACGGCGCCATCGAAGGTGCGGAAGTCTACCAGCGCGGCCTTAACGACCTTTGACACGGATAAACCGGAATTCAGCAGCGATCTACGGCGAAAAAAGCCTTACTGCACGCGACGGCGCAGGTAGTTCAGCAGGTCGATGCGGGTGATCAGCCCCAGGAAGGCATCGCCGTCCATCACGATCGCCACCTGGCCGCGGTCGAATACCGGCAGCAGGGCTTCGATCGGCGACTTCACGTCCAGCCGGTCCAGCTTGCTGACCATCGCGGTGGCGACGGTGTCGCGGAAGCGGGCTTCATCGCCATAGACATGCAGCAGCACGTCGCTTTCGTCGACGATGCCAACCAGCTGCTCGCCATCCAGCACCGGCAACTGCGAGACGTCGTACAGCTTCATGCGCTGGTAGGCAGTGGTCAGCAGGTCGTTCGGGCCAATCACGACAGTGTCGCGCTGGCCGTACGGGCGCAGGATCAGATCGCGCAGGTCGCCGTGCTGCGGGCGCTGCAGGAAACCGTTGTCCAGCATCCAGTAGTCGTTGTACATCTTGGACAGGTACTTGTTGCCGGTGTCCGGCACCAGCACCAGCACCTTCTTCGGCGTGGTCTGCTCTTTGCAGTACTTCAGCGCCGCCGCCAGCAGGGTGCCGGTGGACGAACCGCCCAGGATGCCTTCCTTGCCCAGCAGCTCGCGCGCGGTGTGGAAGCTCTCGGCATCGCTGATGGCATACGCCTTCTTGACGCGGCTGAAATCAGAGATCGACGGCAGGAAGTCCTCGCCGATGCCCTCCACCAGCCAGCTGCCCGATTTGTCGTTGAGATTGCCGTCGTTGATGTACTCGGCCAGGATCGAGCCGACCGGGTCGGCCAGCACCAGCTCGGTCTTCGGCGACAGCTTGGCGAAGGCGCGCGACAGGCCGGTCATGGTGCCCGAGCTGCCACAGCCGAACACGATGGCGTCGAGGTCGCCGCCCATCTGCTCAAGGATCTCCGGGCCGGTACCGAATTCGTGCGCGGCCGGGTTGTCCGGGTTGCCGAACTGGTTGATGAAGTAGGCACCCGGGGTCTGCTCGGCAATGGTCTTGGCCAGATCCTGGTAGTACTCCGGATGGCCCTTGGCCACATCCGAGCGGGTCAGGCGTACTTCGGCGCCCATCGCTTTCAGATTGAAGATCTTTTCCCGGCTCATCTTGTCGGGAACGACCAGGATCAGCTTATAGCCCTTCTGCTGGGCCACCAGGGCCAGGCCGAGGCCGGTGTTGCCGGCCGTACCCTCGACCAGGGTCGCGCCCGGCTTCAGGTCGCCGCGCTGCTCCGCCGCCTCGATCATCGACAGGCCGATGCGATCCTTGATCGATCCGCCCGGGTTGGCGCTCTCCAGCTTCAGGTAGAGCTCGCAGACGCCGGTGTCCAGGCGCTGGGCCTTGACGATCGGGGTCTGGCCGATGAGTTCGAGGACGGAAGAATGGATGGGCATTCGGAGGACTTTCGGTTCGCGCCACACAGGGCCGGACCAATGATTATCCGACGGATGGCGGTGAAAGTCAGGCGCTGCCGAGATCTCCGCCGAGGCGGCCTGTGAAGGGATGCGGGCGGCCCCGGATCGACGAGGAGACCGGTACCGCCCGCATCGGTGAGTTGTGCCTGCAGGCCAAGGCACCACCGCTTGTGGTGCCTTGGCGCGGCCGCCTCTTCGGCGGCGCCGCGATGCCGGGACTGGAGCGTCCGGCGGGGCCATCGTTGGCCGGGTCACGCCGTTCCGGGCGTGACGGGGTACGTCAAAGCGTGTGGGACGTCATTGGAAGCGGTGTCTCGTACATTCGCAGAAGACGTTGCTTGGCCAGCAGCTTCTCACGCTTCATGCGACCCAGGGTGACATCATCGATCGGGAGTACACCCAACTCCGCGTCCATGCACTTCTTGTTCAACTTGCGGTGCTGGTCATGGAGTGCCCGGAACTCCGGATCGCGCGCGCGACGGGCGTCGATCTCGCTCTGGGGCTGATCTTCAAACATGATGGACCTCCTTCGACAGATACACGAACGCCCCGGCCGCAAGGCACGGGGCGTTGTTCATGGAGGAGCGCCGGTCGATGGCCACCTGGACGCCTGCAACGACCTGCGGCACTGGCCTGCGCACGTCGATCTGCTGCGGTTCGCGCCCTGCTTGCATCGGCCCGGCCCTCCCATCGTCCGGTCCGCGGCATTGCGTCCCGGACGATTGACCCTACGCCTGCTCAAGGCGGGGTACAAGACCCCTGCGTCAAAAAGACCGAACCCCGCCGGGGCGGGGTTCAGGCTGAATGCTCATCGCAACGAAAAACAAACAATATCAAGCAATTACGGGGCGATGATGACCTCGGCCGAACGCGCCCGGGTGGACGCTGCCTTCTTCCCGCTGAGCTGGATACGGTTGCTGGCGACACCGCCGGCGACCAGCGCATCGCGCAGCGCTTCGGCTCGCTTCTGGCCGACACCATTGGCGCTGTCATACGCCTCGATGCGCAGGCGGCCCTTCTTGCCGATGTTCAGGTACTCGGCCAGCGCCTTGGCCTGGTTGCGGGCCCCGCCGGACAGGCTGGAGGCACCTGCGGCGAACGCATCACCATTGAAGGTGAAGACTTCGCCACGGCCGTCGAACTTCGACCCCGGCAACTTCTGCCCGGACACCAGCTCGGCTTCCTCGCGGGCCAGCTTGGCTGCGTTCTGCTGCGCGGCGCTGAGGCGCTGCTGCTGCTTGCCGGCCACGCTGGTCAGGGCGTTCTCGGCATCCTGGCGGGCCAGCGTCTCGGCCTCGGCGGCTTGGCGCAGGCGCTCGGCCTCCTCGGCCTGCATCTGTGCCTGCATGCGCAGCTGCTCGGCCTCCTGGCGCGCGCGGGCGGCATCGCGGCGGCTGGCCTCGATCAGCAGGTCGCTGCGGGTACGCTCCAGACGGTCGACCTCACGCGCCGCCAGCGCAGTGCGCACCGCGGTCTCGGCGATTTCCACCCGGCGCTCTGCCAGGTAGGTGGCCAGTTCCTGGTCGCGGCGCTTGGCCTTGTCCAGGGTGGCGATGGCCTGCTGCGCCTGCATGCGCTCGAAGGCGCCCAGCTCAGCCGTGTCGGGATTGGCCTGGATGGACATCAGGCGCTGGCTCAGCTGCGCCACCATCGGGTTGTCGGCGGCCACGGCCAGGGTCGGCAGCGCCAGCAGCGCAGCCAGGGTTGCGGCGGTCATCGGCTTCACCGGCGGTCCTCCCCGGTCGACAGCTGGCGTTGCAGCTGATTGACCTCGTTGCGGCGCAGCTGCAGCTGCGCGGTGACGGTGGCTTCCTCGCTGCGGACGCGGGCCAGGTCGGCATCGGCGGTGGCGCGCAGGGCCATCGCCGGCGCGTTCTTGCGCTCGCGGCGGTCGCCGGCGGCGCGCTGGGCCTGTTCCAGCCCCTGCCGGGCCAGCCCGATCAGATCCGGAGCGTACTGGTCGGCATCGGCCTGGGTGGCCCTGTCGACCGCCTGCCGGGCCTGCGCCAGTTCCAGTGCGGCGTCCTGCGCCCAAGCGGGGGCAGACAGTGCGAATGCAAACGCCATCACATACAGGCCATGGCGCATTCGTGCGAAGCTAAGTCGTTTCATTGGGGAGGCCGTACCGGTTGTCGGTTCACGGCCATTGTCGTCAAGCCGACACCGTGCTGGCAACGGGCGTCGGCCGTTTCGTTGGGGAAAATTCGCAATGGATATCGGCTACTTCCTGAAGCTGATGACCGAAAAGAACGCTTCGGACATGTTTCTGACCACCGGGGCACCGGTCTACATCAAGATCGAGGGGAAGCTTTATCCGCTGGGCAATACCGGCCTGCCGCCGGGCATGGTCAAGAAGATCGCCTACTCGCTGATGGACGAGGGCCAGGTGCCGCAGTTCGAGCGCGAACTGGAGCTGAACATGGCCATCGCCCTGCCCGACGCGGGGCGCTTCCGCGTCAACGTCTTCAAGCAGCGGGGCGAGGTCGGCATGGTCATCCGCGCCATCCGCAGCCGGATTCCGAGCATCGAGGAACTGAACCTGCCGCAGGTGCTGAAGGACGTCATCATGACCCCGCGCGGGCTGGTGCTGGTGGTGGGGTCCACCGGTTCCGGCAAATCGACCTCGCTGGCGTCGATGATCGACTACCGCAACAGCACCACCACCGGCCACATCCTCACCATCGAGGACCCGATCGAGTACCTGCACAAGCACAAGATGTCGATCGTCAACCAGCGCGAGGTCGGGCTGGACACCCATGCCTTCCACAACGCGCTGAAGAACGCGATGCGTGAAGCGCCGGACGTGATCCTGATCGGCGAAATCCTGGACGCGGAAACGATGGAGGCAGCGATCGCCTTCGCCGAGACCGGCCACCTGTGCCTGGCCACCCTGCACTCCAACAACGCCGACCAGACCATCGAGCGCATCCTGAACTTCTTCCCGGAAAGCGCGCACAAGAACGTGCTGATGAACCTCGCGCTGAACCTGCGCGCGGTGGTCAGCCAGCGCCTGGTGAAGAACAAGGAGGGCCGGCGCCTGCCGGCCACCGAGGTGCTGATCAACACGCCGATGATCCGCGACCTGCTGCGTCGCGGCCAGGTGCACGAGATCAAAGCGGCGATGGAAGCCTCGCTGGAAGAAGGCATGGAGAGCTTCGACCAGTGCCTGTTCCGGCTGGCCAAGGCCGGCACCATCGAGCAGGAGGAAGCGCTGCGCGCGGCCGACTCACGCGACGGTCTGGCCCTGAAGTTCCGCCTGTCCGAAGGCAGCAGCGGCGAGCACGACCCGTACGCGGATTTCTCGGCCGGCGCGCCTAGCATCACCCACGGCTTCTGACCGCACCAAAAAGGGGACGGAGGGGATTAAGTCGTAAGTGCATAAACGACTTAATCCCCTCCGTCCCCTTTTTCTTTCAGGCGGCGTCGAGCTGGTTTTCCGGGCGCGCGCGCTCGAAGGCGTCCACTGCCTGGCAGGCGGCCTCGATACGGCGCAGGGTCGGGTACGGCGCCAGATCCAGACCGAAGCGGTGCGCGTTGTAGAGTTGCGGCAGCAGACAGATGTCGGCCAGGCCGGGGCGGTCGCCGTGGCAGAATGTGCCGGTGTCGCCGCTGTTGGCCAGCATCGCTTCCATTGCCGCGAAGCCTTCGGCGATCCAGTGCAGGGTCCACTGCGTGCGGGCGTCGGCCGTCAGCTGCAGGCTGCGCTCCAGGTACTGCATTACCCGCAGGTTGTTGATCGGGTGGATGTCGCAGGCCACCAGCTGGGCCAGCGCACGCACCCGCGCACGGCCGGCGGCGTCGGCCGGCAGCAGCGGCACCTGCGGGAAACGCTCGTCCAGGTATTCCAAGATCGCCAGCGACTGGGTCAGCGCGTGCCCTTCGTGCAGCAGGGTCGGTACCAACTGCTGCGGATTGAGCGCGCGATAGGCGTCGAAGTGCTGCTCGCCGCCTTCGCGCACCAGGTGCACCGGCCGTGCCTCGCAGGCCAAGCCCTTCAGCTCCAGGCCGATGCGCACGCGGTAGGCGGCGCTGGATCGCCAGTAGGTGTACAGCACGATGCCGTCGTCGACCGGGCCGTCGTCAACCAGGATGTCCATCGCCGCCTCCATGCTCAGGGCTTGGCCGCCTGTTCGATGCGCTGCTCGATCGCACCGAAGATGCTGTTGCCGGCGGCATCGAGCATCTCGATGCGGACCACATCGCCGAAGGACATGAACGGCGTGCTCGGCTTGCCGTCGCGCAGGGTTTCCACCACGCGCTGCTCGGCGAAGCACGATGCGCCCTTGCTGGTGTCCTCGTTGGCGATGGTGCCCGAGCCGACAATGGTGCCGGCGCCCAGCGGACGGGTCTTGGCCGCATGCGCGACCAGCTGGGCGAAGTTGAACTGCATGTCCACGCCCGCTTCCGGCGCACCGAACCACTGGCCATTGATGTGGGTCAGCAGCGGCAGGTGCACCTTGCTGTCCTGCCAGGCGGCGCCCAGCTCATCGGGGGTGACGAACACCGGCGACAGCGCCGAACGCGGCTTGGACTGCAGGAAGCCGAAGCCCTTGGCCAGCTCGCCGGGGATCAGGTTGCGCAGCGAGACATCGTTGACCAGGCCGACCAGCTGGATATGGCCCGCAGCCTGTTCCGGGGTGGCCGCCATCGGCACGTCGTCGGTGATCACCACGATCTCCGCTTCCAGATCGATGCCGTAGTCCTCGCTGACCACCTTGACCGCGTCGCGCGGGCCATGGAAGCCGGCGCTGGTGGCCTGGTACATCAGCGGATCGGTGTAGAAACTTTCCGGCACCTCGGCGCCACGGGCACGGCGCACGCGCTCGACATGCGGCAGGTAGGCGCTGCCATCGACGAATTCATAGGCGCGCGGCATCGGCGCCGCCAGTGCCTGCGGGTCGAGGTCGAACACGCCATCGGCGTCGCCGGCGTTGAGCGATTCGTACAGGGCGTTCAGGCGCGGCGCGATATGGCTCCAGTCTTCCAGGGCCTGCTGCAGGGTGGCGGCAATGCCGGTGGCGCGCACGCCGTGGCGCAGGTCACGCGAGACGACGATCAGGGTGCCGTCGCGGCCGCCTTCCTTCAAAGAACCAAGCTTCATGGGTGGGTATCCGGAGTCGTGGGCAAACAAGTTTCAAGTGTAATCAAATCTGCGACGGCGCCAAGCTGCAGCGCGGCATCGGCCCACCCTACCGTAGTGGGGGGTTCGGCAGGGCTGCGCCCTGCAACTGCCGAGGCAACGGCCAAGGCCCAAGCAAAGGCAGATTCCGTGGGATGGCGGGGCGGTGTCGGAGTGCGGGGACGCCGCAAGTACGTCCGTGTAGGCTTGGCAGCC